>JAIHAN010000162.1 GCA_020054815.1 Peptococcaceae bacterium
TGTAACCGCAAAAGCGGTAACAGACCTTATGAAAGTTTTAAAGACCGAAGGTAGCACTAAAAATTATTTAAACCAGATGATTGCCTTTGAAGAATTTAATAAACTTATAGGGCTCCCGGAAATACGCGAGATTGAAAGAAAATATGCTACAGGGAGAGGAGTTTTAGATATACCAGAAGGGAGGTAAACAAAACAAAGAATAAATATTGTGTAAATTCCCCCTCTTATACCTATTTTTACGGCAGAAAGTTGAAAACGGTCTGATAGTACCTTAGCCGAAAGAGGTATAGGAAATGAAATCTATCAAGCCATTTAGCGAAAATAAAGCATCCGATCGATTGAATTAGAAGTGGTTATAAGAAAGGCATGCCCGAAATATTAAGAAAATACAAAGATATATAAAAAGTCGAAAGGGTACAAAGTTATGGTAACCCAAAAAGATGATCACGAAAACTGTGGACATATGCCCAGCTGAGAAAAAATTTCCAAAGAGAAAAAGGTCGGCAAATCGGGGCAGCAGTATAGCCGGGGAGTATGTCTTAATCAGGAGGGTTGATAATAACATGGGAATGACTTTAGCTGAAAAGATTATAGCTCAAAAAACGGGAAGGAGTCAGGTAGAACCTGGCGAGATTGTCATAGCAAAAGTGGACTGCGCTATGATGGATGATATTTTAGGCCCCCGGGTGCAAATTGCCGATGAGCTTAAGCGGTTAAATAAGTCAATCTGGAATCCATCCAAGGTTGTTGTGATTTCCGACCATTATTTTCCGGCCGCTACAGTCAAACAGGCTGAAATTGTTGCATTTACACGGAAATGGACTCAAGAATATAATATCGAAAATTACTTTGAAGGTATAGGCCCCTGCCACCAGATTCTTGCTGAGAAGGGTTTCTGCCTGCCAAACAGCCTGCTTGTTGGTACTGATTCACATACCTGTACAGCCGGCGCTTTTGGGTGTTTCGGCACAGGTATAGGTTCAACAGAAATGCTAGGAGTCCTGATCACCGGTGAAATCTGGCTAAGAGTACCTGAAACCATAAAGATAAACTGGGAAGGAAATTTATCTAATGGGGTTATGGCCAAAGACGTTATTTTGAAGACCATCGGAGACCTCGGTCATGCCGGTGCAACCTACAAAGTAATAGAGTTTTGCGGAAGTGCAGTACGTAGTATGCCCATTGATGAACGAATGTGCCTGACCAATATGGCAGTCGAGGCGGGTGCCAAGACAGGGTTGATTGAAGCGGATAAAACAGTATATGAATACCTACAGGCTACCGGTAGAGCTAACTTTGACGAGCCTTTGCGAAGTGATCCCGATGCCATATATTGTCGCGAAATTAATTATAACGCAAGTGAATTAGTGCCCCAGATTGCCTGCCCACATGAAGTCGATAACGTGAAGAGCGTTGAGGAAGTATCGGGGCTATCTTTAGACCAGGCATATCTTGGGTCCTGCACGGGAGGACGCTTAAATGATTTAGCCGTAGCTGCTAACATCCTGAAAAATAGAAAAGTCGCTTTCAACTGCCGGTTGCTTGTCTCCCCTGCTTCTCACGACATTTGGTTAAAGGCTGCTCAAACCGGCATTCTTCAAACACTTGCTGAAGCAGGAGCAGTTATCTTAGCTCCTACATGTGGGGCCTGCTTAGGAGTGCATTCCGGCGTCATAGCTTCTGGGGAGCGTTGTATCTCCTCGACCAACCGTAATTTCACTGGCCGTATGGGAAGCAGAGAAGCCGAAGTATACTTGGCATCGCCAGCGACAGTGGCGGCTTCAGCTTTAGAAGGAAGAATTGCCGACCCCCGCCAGTATATGTAGAGGAGGTAATAAATAATGGCAGATTTCATTATCCGTGGGCGTGCACTTAAATTCGGAGATAACATCAATACAGATTTAATATCACCAGCCCGGTATATGGAACTCTCCTATAAGGAAATCGCAGCTCATGCCATGGAGGGAGCAGATCTTGACTTCGTCAAGAAATTACGGCCCGGCGATATTATAGTGGCAGGTCGGAACTTTGGTTCAGGCTCCAGCCGTGAGACGGCGCCCATTGCTTTAAAATATGCAGGAGTGGGGGCGGTAATCGCAGACTTTTTTGCCCGCATTTTCTACCGTAATGCCATCAACATAGGGCTTCCCGTCTTCGAGTCTAGTGCGGCCTCCTTAATCAATGAGGGCGATGAACTTGAAGTTGATGCTCTTACGGGAGTAATTCGCAACATTACACAAAAAAGTGAATACAGAGCCTTAGCCTTACCTCAACATATTATAGAGCTCATTAAAGCTGGAGGGTTAATAGGATATTTAGAAAGTAAATTCAGGAGGGATCAGTATGCATCCTCAAATGACACCTTTTAAAGTGGTTATTTGCAGGGGCGGTACTAGTAAAGGCATATTTATTAAAAAAAATGAACTTCCAAAGGACCCTGAAAGAAGGGATAGAGTTATTAGGGCTATCTTTGGCAGTCCTGACCTGCGGCAGATTGACGGATTGGGCGGCGCTGACGTCCTGACGAGTAAACTTGCTATTATCGGGCCACCAACAAGACCGGATGCCGATGTGGATTACACCTTTGCACAGGTCAGCTTTGAAACGGATTTTGTGGATTTTGGCGGGAACTGCGGCAACATTTCGGCAGCAGTCGGGCCCTTTGCTATTGACGAAGGCATGGTTGAAGCAAAAGAACCCGTTACTCGGGTACGTATTCATCAGACCAATACCAATAGCATTATTGTTGCCGATGTTCCGGTAATAGGAGGAAAAGCGGCTGTTGAAGGGGACCATCATATTGACGGCGTTCCCGGTACCGGAGCCAAAATCATGCTTGATTTTTCAGATTCAGCCGGAGCAATTACAGGCAAGCTACTACCTACAGGCAATACCAAGGATTCCCTAGATGTACCCGGGTACGGTGAGTTTACGGTATCTATTGTTGATGCTGCGAATCCTTTAGTTTTTATTGAGGCTAAAAGCTTGGGTTTAGTTGGCACGGAGACCCCTGCAGAAATTGAAGCTGACAAGGGACTTATGAAGAAAATTGAGGCAATACGAGGAACGGCAACAGTGAAAATCGGTATGGCGAAAACCCTAGAGGATGCACTGAAGAAAAGCCCATATATCCCATTTTTTGCCATTGTCAGCAGGTCCGCAGAGTATAAGTCGTTTTTAACAGGCAAAGTAATAAAACAATCCGATATTGACATTGTATCTCGCCTCTTGTTTATGCAGCACATGCATAAGACCTATCCAGGCACTGGGACAGTTTGTACAGGTGCTGCTGCAAGGATACCTGGCACGATCGTATATGACCTTTTGGCAGAGGAAGCTAGGAATAAGACTTTACTCAGAATTGGGCATCCGGGTGGAGTTATTGAAGTTGAGGCTAAAGCAGACGTAACGCAGGAAAGCATTAAGCTGCAACGTGTTGCTTATGACAGAACAGCCCGCCGTATCATGGAAGGATATGTTTACGTAAAAAACAGCATACTGTAACCTACAAACAATGCTATCATTGTAAAGATCAGCCTTCGGAAACTATGAAACATTAAGAAATCTCGAGTTTTAGGGAAGCTACCCAAAAAATAGAGAGAAAGCAGCGGTATTATATCAAGCCCCTAAGTTAACATAAAACAAAAGATATTACTGCTCACTACGGGGGTGAATCGAAAAAAGATAACACTAAATAAGCCCACCATTTTCCATATATTAACACTTGCAAAAAATAGTGAGTAAAAAAAATACCATACTAAAAAAAGAAATTTATGAAATCCCTCCCCGGGGTAAGTCGGTTAGTTCGAAGCAGACAATCTACTAACCGCATAAGTTTACGAGCAGTAAGCGCAATGGCACGTTTTTCGGCAAAACAGGGTCGTGCACGCTGACACTGTTCGCCGTTTCGATGAAATAATACCTTAGATAACGGTTGCCCGAATGAATAAACCGGGTTTGAGAAGCTGTAAAATTGCCAGACTGGTTCTCGGTCCACGCAAGACCGGCGAACTTGGCCAATTGTTTATGACTACTAAACTGTCGGATATCACCAATTTCGGCTAGTATACCGGCAGCAAAAATAGGGCCAATACCCGGTACCGAATCAGGGTTTGAGGGATCGTCTTCAGGTGATCCTCAATTGTTTTCTTCAGGGATTTAAGCTCATCCTGAATAGCATGAATGACGCGAATACTAGAAGCCATAGCAAGGTTTACCGAATCAGCCATAGACTTAGGCAGACGGTAAGAAGAACGTGCGGCTTTTTGCAGTGATAATGCAACAGCCTGAGGGTCGTCGAAACGATTCTAGCCCTTATCCATCAAAAAACTTACCAGAATTACTTTAAAGATGAAGATGCCTACAATCCTGGGATGTCCCTGGGAAACCTACGAACGACAGCCTTGCGAAACTTGGAATATACCGGGAATCACCGGTGACGAGTCTTACTCTGCCTGCGGAAGGGATAATCGTCCGGGAAACAGTCAGCGTGTAGGTCTTTTTTATGGGGCAAGGGAAACACTCTCAATTTGGAAGAACCCTAATACGGGGTTAACAGGAGGACTACGAATATTCCCTTGGTAGACAACGATAGCTATTTTCCCAAAGACACCCTAGGATTGTAAAGACCTTTTTATTCAATTGTTTTAAAAACAAAAATTTAAAGAGTAACTTATTTAATCTGGTTTTAAGTAAACCAAATCTTTAACTACTCTTATTATAGTTGATTGGAAAAGTCAGCAACCAAGATAACAAAAAATGGCAAAATAAGATCATGATACAAAAATTATAGGAATCTTTCTACTGACGGTATACCGCATAGCAAGATTAGGATCCCGAGGGCACGTTGGTATGCTATCAGCCGACATACCAACACAAGGCAGAGAAGGATCAGAATTTCTGGGGTTAATAGGAATAATAGGAATGGCATCCATATATTCCACCACAAACTGATAATTTTTCGTAACATCAAAACTAGAATCACCGAGGACATAATCAAAACAAAAATAGCGATGATGCTTTAAAAGATTTTCGCAAGCTAGAATAAACATCCCGGAATCAGACAAAGCCTTATGCTGCACCATATCCTGCTCTTTATCCCTGCCCCCTTCTGAAGAAGCCGAACTTGAAGAACATTCATTAGGATTTACCGAATTATCGGGGATATAAACCTCCAAAACACCGATTCATTCGGAATGGAATCAAAGAAACCTCAAAAAGAAGCCAAAGTCTCCGATATAGACAGGATATTTACCAACAATTTTATGGTAGGAATAGATAAAAATCTTTGAATAATAAGAGCATAAAGTAATGACTTTAATAGAATATTTGTGAGGTCTTCCATTCCAGTTATTATATTCCATGTGCCACTTTAAAGGTATATAAGTTGAAATATCAAAATATTGATCTAGCAAGTTAAATAGTTTAACAGGTTTAAAAGCAACCGATTCATCTAAACCATCAATGATATCTGCTAAAGATATTTGTTTTAGAGAGTAAGGCATAAAGATTTCCTCCTTTAATATCCTTAAATGTCCATAAATGGTAATATGTAACATTTGTATTATACCATAAAAATGAGAAAAAGTGGAGAAAATCTTCCTTTTTAAAATTGTTAAAATGGCCATAAGATTAGTATTTATGGGGTTTTGCAATAGGCTAATACTCTTATTATACAAGGAGGAGTATTATATGAGTATACAAATAATCTCAATTATTGTGTTGGTAGGGATTTTCATAGTCGGTTCGATATTACCTATTAGCCTCGGCGTTTTTGGCTTCGTCGCCTCTTTTGTGGTCGGTAGCATCCTTGGCGGCCTGAGCATAAAAGATATCTTTGCTGGATTTCCAGCAGACTTGTTCGTCACTATTGCAGGAGTCTCGTATTTATTTGCTATTGTCCAGAAGAACGGTACTCTTGACATAATTACTAAAGCCGGCCTAAAATTGGTTAATGGCAATCGTGGTCTTATGCCATGGGTTATGTTTCTGTTGACCGCTGTGGTTACCAGCGTCGGTTCATCACCTCCAGCTGCAGTTGCAATCTTTGCCCCGATGGCATTACAGTTAGCGGCTAGATATGGCGTTAATCCTCTCTTGATGGGAGTAATGGTTGTTAACGGATCATTTTCAGGTTACTACTCGCCACTAAATCCATTAGGGTTAATTGTTGCCAATTTGATGACAAAGTGTGAAATTCCTTTTTCCCCAGTTACGCTCTTTTTAAATTCACTATTCTATTGTGTAATCGTTTCAGTGATTGTTTTTATAGCCCTTGG
>JAIHAN010000163.1 GCA_020054815.1 Peptococcaceae bacterium
GCCTGTCGGTCTTCATAATGGTGTACAATACTATTAGCTTGCCCGTTTCTATATCACCATGGGCTAACTTATGCAGCAAAACCTCATCCAGAACTTTTAGCCTTTTCAAAACCATAGACGTGATTTCTTTTCTGCGAGCTTCTGTGTTTACCTGAAAAATGTTATCATAGAGTGCTTTTTCTTTTATTTCGTTATCTTTCAAACCCTGCAGCACAAAATTTGCAGCCTTTTTCATCTCCAGAAAAAGGAACGGTAATGTTTTAATGGTGGTTTTATATTCCATTTTTTCTATTTGCATAGCATCACTTCTTCTGCTTTATTTTTATGGGTTATATACCTTTAGATATAGAACAAAATTGTTATTCTATGCTTTTTTACTATTAACCTCAATCGGCTTGACCCCCTAACTCCGGAGATTATGCACTAAAGGATTCGATTTTTGCAGTGTTACTCATGAATGCTTCATAAAACCTGTTTGGAGCCATGGAAATTTATACTCCCATGTCTTCTGCGCTGGTTATAGTATTCCATATACTCTGTTATGATGGAACAGGCCTCCATAAAGCTGTTAAACTCATTTCTGCTGTAACATTCGTCTTCTAAAATCGAATGGAAGATTTTTATGGGCATTCATATTTGGCGTTTTTACAGGGATTCTTTCATGTATCAGACCCAATTCCTCTATCGCTTCTTCAAACTGGTTAGAGACAAACTGTGTTCCATTGTCTGCCCTTATTTTGGGTAAAGTCATGCCTTTACCCAGACCTCTTTTTGCCAGAGAGTTTTTCAATACCCTTACAGCATCGCAAGCTTTCAGGATAATCCCAGATGATAGTCGATTATTGAGCGGTCAAATACATCTATAAGGGATAGCTGGAAAAAGAATGAATCTGTGCCTGCTATGTAGCCATATTTTATATCAATTTCCCAAAGTTGATTCGGTGCTTCGATTTTATCCGGCCTTGCCAAGTGCCTGGGATGCCTTTTTATGCCTGCGGGCTACCAGGAATACATTACCTACTTCCTGACATTCCTATAGCAGTTGCTCTTTAAAATCTTCGGTATATTGTTTCTTTGTCATTTAAGTCAACCCCCTATTGTTATATTATCACTTGCACGGGTTTTCTCCAAGTATGTTAGGGGGCTATATAGTTAGTCTCCTCACGATTATGTTTGCGGGCTATATTTCGTATACTTACAAACTTGCCGGTTTTTCAGGTAATGTTACATAACCGCCTTCAAATACACGTCTCATCTCTTTCTCGGTTAAAGCCCGACTCCAACCATGAAATACAATGAGGCCATTTATTTGATTTGATCCATTTCGGTCTGAACCTATCCAAAGTCTGCTTTTTGTTGGAACTTTCTTCCAGCTTCGTGGGATTGTCTTCAACTTCCCATCCACCATACACGTAAATCCATGGATAGCATCCCAAGTTACGATGCATAGAAAAGCATCATTATCATCTATGTATCTAAGAAGTGTAAGAACTCCTGGACTCTCGTATACCTCAGTCCGCATCTTAATTTGAAAGCGCGTTGGCTCATACCAAATACCAAATACTCCAGGGAAATCTAGGATAAAAAAGGGGCGGCCAGCATTTTTGACGGTTTCACTATTCCATCTGGGATCTATTCCTATAGCAAATGTCCCCTCAGTTATACAAATTGCAATCCTCGGAAGCTGTTTTTCGTAAAAGGAACTGGTTAATACACCTGGAAATACCCTCGGGATCGGATACCCAGTCAACCACTTTTTAGCCGACGAAGACAAGAAATGTTTCCAATTTAAAGTTACCAAGTAATCTACACAACCGGCCTCAGCTCCAGCTAAAACGTGACGATCATTTGGGTCGGCTATTATAGTAGTATACTTTTCTATGTCCTCATCTGAAACCTCTACTACTTGCAGATTTGGCACTAATTCATCAAATTTTTCTTGTAGTTCTGGATGACTTTTTAACTTGTGATGACATTCGCAAAGAACTGTCTGTGAAACGATGCCTATCATTCTACCTTCTTTGCAAAGCTGCAAAAGTTTGGCTGAATCAGAATTCTCATCGCAAACAGCGGTTAGCAAAACATTTGAATCTAGAAAAACACTTTCTCTTGTACGCTTAGCAACATTGTTCTCAATTCCTTTTTCTTCCCTCATTTTATTGCGGCCTCCAATAATTTCGTGAAAATTTAACTTCCCTTTTCAACTAACGGGAAACAGCCCAAGCGAACAAGCTCATCTTTAAGTGGTTTTATCTCTTCTGGGGGTAAACTTTGGGAAATGTCGTTGAAAAGTTCTCTTAATTGGCCACAGTGATAAAAAGGATGATTTTCCCCTGAAAGGAGGTAGGCCAGCAATCTAGCTGTATCCCTGGGATACTTTTCGGCTAATTTTTCTTTAGCCAACCTATAATAAATACTTGGCGATTGCAGAACTGGCTTAGAACCTGTAACTATTAAATCCACTACTTCAGAAAAAACTGGTTTCAATGCCAATGTCCATTCTACCATGGCTCCCACCTCAGCTGCACTCAAAGGAAGAGGGATACCGTCAATTCTTCGTGACACGTAATTTTTTATCCATTTATTCCAAATTTCCTTAGCCGCTTCCGGTGAACTACGGAAAAGCCAACGAGTTACCTCATTAGTCCACTTTATTCTGACCCCTTCATCTATAGTAGCTATAAACCTGTCGAGCCAGCCACTCTGCAGGAGATCTACTGAACTCCAAACAGCAATGCTGACCAAATGAGTACAAAGCCGGTCATATGTTTTTGATTCTCTCGGTAGCTTATTGTAAGCCTGTTCGTATAAAGGTATTAGGTCTGGTAATAATGCCTCATTCCATCTTCCCCACCAAAGATATCCTCCCCATGCCTGTTCGGCAAGCTGGGCATCAATATCCCAATTAAGTAATGGTACTAACTTTTTCCGGGTCCAATTACGGTCAATGGAAAATAGAAAATGCAGTTGGCTAGCAAGTATAACACGACCCATTGCAGCTGTGCCAGACTTTCCAGAGATAATCCTCTCAAAGCGAGTTTTGTACTTATCAGGTATACCCTGCCAATCACTGCCTTTTTTGGCTTGCCGTCTTGAAAGGGCAAAAAGCCAGAATTGAGTAATTATCCCTCCAACGTGGTTAATGGCCATTGTTAACCAGTCATGGTCATAATTATCCATTTCGATTTCATTGTAATCCTCTACTTCTTGCCATAGTCGGTCTGTAAGAGCCTCTGCACGAGATAATAATGTGGTCGTCAAACCACCTTCACTCTTTTCGACCACTTTTTTCAACAGTTCTGCTATCTTATATACATGTCGCCAGATTTCTCTGCGCCGATCCAAGAATTGTAGCACTTGTTCCCACTGGGTTTCAGTTAAATGGGCTGCCTGCCATCCAGAAATAAAAGCATCCCAAAGGTCAGTACTCCACTCTTCCCTTGCCTCGAGTTCTTTAACCAACTCCCAACTCCATGTAAAAGAACGAGCTACAGCCTCCTGGACCGTGGACAGAAGCCCTTCTCTATCAGGCCCTAAAAATTTCTCCCCTTGATAGGTTAGCAAAAATTCAATAATTTCCGAAGGAGGTTTGGAAATGAGTTCCTCAACGCTTATCGGGCTTTGAGGACCAACCCATTCCATTAAACCGTCCCAATCTAAGTCTGGATGTTCCCTGGGCCTAAATTCAGGATGCTTAGCTTGAACTTCGTTGAACTTCTGGCGTGCTAACGAACATTGTGGAGCGACTAGTACAAGCCAATATAAAAGATTGTATGCTTCATAGGTTCGAGTTCTTACAACGTCAGGGTGTTCATTATAACTGTCAATATTTGCTAAATAAACCTCAATATTATTTAAAAGGCGCTGGCGAACTGTTTCGTCAGCCTGGGGATAGGCGGCCTTAAGCAATTGGAAAACCTCATGTTTAAGCCCATAAGCAAAAAGCCAATTATTTGTCAAAAGCCACTGGAGTTTTTCATTTGGTGTGCGATTGTGGTCAATTGTAACACCATAAATTGCGAGCCTCTTAAGTATCGGAGCTTCGGACAAAGCCCATTCTCGGATAACAATCCGAGCTCGTTCAGGATCATGTTCGAGGAGACATTCTATTATATCCCTGGCAGCATCAATAAGCAGGTCTATGCTGCGAGGATATATGTCCTGTTCGTGGGGTTCTATGGCAGCCCGCATAAGGCTCACCGGATCTTGCTTATCATAGGCACAACCCACAATGCATAACAAGCGGTAAGCCTCTTTCAGGTGGCCACTGATTATTGGCTCCAGCTCACGGGCAAAGCTTTCGAGATTCGGTTTAAAAAATTTATTCCATATTTCATCAAGAATGGAATGTTCAGCTGGTATAGCTACTTCAAAAGTAACCTGTTTACCCTCATCTCCCTTCTTCTCGGCAAAGAAAGTAAAGGACGGCTCTAAAACCAGATATGGAGCAGAACGGTACTTGAAAAGAAGAATCGCGATAGTGGCATATTCTGGACGACCGCACTCTTGTAGTAAATAATCCAAAGATTTTACCTGGATAGGAGAGCAGTTAGGGGACGCCAGCAAAACCGCCACCCATTTAGCAAGAATCTGAGGTTCTGGCAGTGGCTCGGAGCACCATAGGTTTGTAGCTATAGCATTCCAGAGCAAAGGGCTCAACACCTGACCTTGCCTTTGTACCAAAGCCAAAGCATCTTCTGGGTAACGGCAGACATATTTCTCAGCAAACCACCTGGCAAAAGTTTGGCTGATTTCATCAGAAGGATTGTTTAAACTGAAGAGTGGCTTGAAGACACCTTTTTCCTCGGCCCAGCGCAGCCATTCCACCTTTTCTGTATATCTTGTAAATATGCGCACCTTTACCGGGTCTTTTATAGCTTCTTCAATATAACTGGCTTGTTCTCTGTCAAGGGGTGGTGGAAACTGCACTATGTCCTTGATGCGTTGCTCGTGTTCTGCCAGGCCCATTCTGGTTTGGGTTGCCCACGATTTTACAGCCTCAACAAGGTCATTATGGCTTCGGTCTTCCCGGCTACGGGGGTAAGGAATTAGTTCTATTCCCCTAAACCTCCACTTTTCGATCTCATCTTCAGGAACGAGGGCATAGCGTTTAGTTTGTGGCGGGAGGCCACGCCCCAGGTATTCCATAGGTAGATCATTGTGACTGTAACCCACAAATAGAACTTCGTAGCTACTAAATATCCCGACTAAAAAATGCGTGGCCCAGCCTTCTGTAAGATAGGCCCGCCCGAAGTCCCTGTCGGTTAGAATCAATTCTTCCGGTTTCTGGTCTACGCAGCCGTGAAGATAAACAATACCATTGAATTGGTGCCCCAGGGGCAGGGCAGGAGCACGATAAATCGGAACTTCTCCTCTAAAAAGTTCGGCTGCAGCTGTCGTAAAATGCGTATCGAAGTTAGTGGTTACAATCCGGACTTCTTGAGGACTACGAAATAATGATAAAAGAGCGTAATGGAGGTCTGTCGGTTTGGAATTTTGATTTTTTATTCTATCCCAGACTAATTTATGAACCCTGGGGCCTTTCTCCTCGAGCCGCCCTAAAAAACGATCAGGGTCCTCCCTCTTAGGATCCAATGTCAACAAATTACCTGTTTTAGATTCAATTTCTTTGGCCAGGTCTCTGAAATTTGGCAGGTTAGACGGTGGACTCATGGATACCCCAGCGCCAGCAAATATGACCAGTCTCCCATCGGCCTGAGCATTAATAAGTTTTTCCAGTAGTTTAATTTTACCTACCCACATAATCTCATTCCTTTTGAACATTACTTTTCTATTGACAACTAATTGCTAAACAAATCGTTTCATAACCTCAATGGCGTTAATTTTTTGCCGCGAACATCCTATCCCACGCCTCCAATACCAATCGTCTGGTGCGATACTCTCCGTAACGGAGCAATTCCATTTTTTCACCTTCCTGAAAATGCCCCAAATCTTATAAACAAAGTACTAACAATTATGGTTTATATTCTACATTTTGTTTAATAATTCCTTTTCTTTTAAATGTTAATTTAAAAATCATTTCTTTTGCACATTATACTCTTTTTATGATAATATGTATTTAAGCATGCGATAAAACACTACGAATAAATGGAGAGTTAAAAATGGAGCTTTGCTTTGAGGTGCCTGTGTTCATAAAGGATATATGCATGAAACTGAATGCTGCGGGATTTAAAGCCTATGTGGTAGGCGGGGCCCTGCGGGATATGCTGCTGGGGCGGGAAAAC
>JAIHAN010000018.1 GCA_020054815.1 Peptococcaceae bacterium
GGTTTTGGGAAAACCTGCGGTAGGTGCTACCAGGAGGATGGCATGTTCAATTTCTTCCCGGGTGCAGCCGCTTTTTAAGGCCTTTAGGATATGGGTTCTTAAGGCATATTCATACTGGCCTTCCGTGGACAAAGCAACTTTAATGAGCCAGCGGGTCAGGCTGGGAAATGATTCCCCAGCCGTCATTACTAACAGGAAATTTATATTTTGTTATATCCTAAAAGCATAGCTATAAAAGGGAGATCATAATAATTCTTGTCTGGGAAAATACTTGTCATTATAATGAGGAAAGATGAAACTAAAGTAGGGAATCCCAATAGCTTGATTGTACCCAGAGATGGGAGATTTAAAATGCGGGGAGGAAGATAAAAATGCAAACAATCAGCATCAAAGATGTTTACAGGAACACTGAAACTTATCTAAATAAAAATATCAGCATTTCCGGTTGGGTAAGAACTGTAAGAGTTTCTAAATCCTTTGGTTTTATTGAGGTAAACGACGGCAGTTTCTTTAAAAATCTGCAAGTCGTTTTTGAGGAAAACCTGCCCAATTTTAAAGAAGTGTCCTCCCTCACCTTAAGTTCCGCCATTAAAGTTGAGGGCATACTTTTGGCCTCCCCCGGAGCAAAACAGGCCTTCGAACTCAAGGCTTCCAATGTTACCATCGAAGGCTTATCTCAGCCAGATTATCCTTTGCAGAAAAAGAGACATACTTTTGAATACTTGAGGACCATCGCCCACCTGAGGCCCCGTACCAACACCTTTTCTGCCGTATTCCGGGTAAGGTCGGTGTTGAGTTACGCTATACATAAGTTCTTCCAGGAGCGGGGTTTTGTCTATGTCCACACCCCCATCATTACCGGGAGTGATGCTGAGGGAGCCGGTGAGATGTTCAGAGTAACCACCCTGAATTTTGAGAAACTCCCCCGAGATGATGAAGGACGTGTAGACTTTTCCAAAGACTTTTTCGGTAAGGAGACAAATCTTACGGTCAGCGGACAATTGGAAGTAGAAACTTACTGTATGGCTTTCAAGAATGTCTATACCTTCGGGCCTACCTTCCGGGCGGAAAACTCCAATACACCCCGGCATGCCGCCGAATTCTGGATGATTGAGCCGGAGATTGCTTTTGCCGACCTTAATGACAATATGAACCTGGCCGAAGAAATGCTCAAATATGTCATCAGCTATGTCCTGGAAAATGCTCCGGAAGAAATGGAATTCTTTAATAACTTTATTGATAACACTCTCTTTGCTAAACTGGACAACGTGATAAACTCAGAATTTGAACAGATTACCTACACTAAAGCCATTGAAATTTTGGAACAGGCCAAGGAAAAATTTGAATATCCGGTGGGGTGGGGGCTGGACCTGAAAACCGAGCATGAACGCTATATCACCGAAAAATATTTCAAAAAGCCGGTTTTCATTATTAACTATCCCAAAGAAATCAAGGCTTTTTATATGCGTATGAATGATGATAATAAAACCGTGGCGGCCATGGACCTGCTGGTTCCCGGGGTTGGCGAAATAATTGGCGGCAGCCAGCGAGAGGAAAGATTGGAAATTCTAGAACAGAGAATGGGGGAACTTGGCTTAAAAGAAGAGGATTACTGGTGGTACCTGGACATTAGAAAATACGGGGGAACCAAGCATGCCGGCTTTGGTTTAGGCCTGGAGCGCCTGCTTATGTATATAACGGGAATGTCTAATATCAGGGACGTTGTTGCTTTCCCCAGGACTGTCAAGTCTGCCGATTTTTAAAATGAAATAAAGTGGGCATACTCATAATTAAGACCACCTGGTACTGGGCCAGGTGGTCTTAATTATCAAAAGGCATATTTATTGATATATGTTCGTCCATTTGCAATTTATATTTTTATCAGATTGTCGTTATAACTTTATGGGCAAGAGGGTTTTTTATACAAAAAGCGACAAATTGTTGGAAGGAAGTTAGAGAAGTTTTGTGGAATAGCCTTTAGTCATTTTTTTTTTGTGAGGTGTCCTTATGCTTTGCAGTAAAAAGCACAAAATTTATCCGTTACAATTGACCAAACGGATATATATCTGGCTTATCTTGCTCATAACCCTTGCTGTAATCGCCTTAACCGTGCTGAATGAGAGAAACATGCTGAACGCGCTTAACATTATTCTGGTCGGTTTTATTGTGCTCGTTATGCTGATCTTTCTTACCTGGCACTTACTAAAGAGGGTGGAAGAAGAGCTGGACACCTTTACCAAGGCCGTCCTCCAGGATGATGTCCAGTTCCGGACACATACCCTGCCTGAGTTGAGACCCTTACTTTATAATGTTCGTAAATATACCCGGGAACTGGAAGATATTAACCAAAGGCTTAATTCCGAAATAGCCAGGCGCCAGCTCACAGAGGAAGAGCTTGACCACTTTTTTAACCTTTCCCTGGATATCCTGTGTATTATAGGGTTTGACGGCTATATAAAACGGGTGAATCCAGCCTTTCAAAGGCTCCTTGGTTATGATAGGGATGACCTCACAGGTAGACGGCTGAGAGATTTTGTATATCCTGAAGATGGAGATTCAACCTTCAGGCAAATCGAGAAACTTGGGAGCGGCAGTCACATCACGCATTTTGAGAATCGCCTGGTGTGTAAGGATGGGGTCTTAAAGTGGATTTCCTGGAATGCTGTACCGGTTACCGGTCGAGGTATATTTTATGCCGTAGGCCGTGACATCAGTGAACAGAAAAGGACTGAGCAGGTCCTGGCGGAGCAGACCCGGTTTTTAGAGCTGGTCTTTAAGCATACCCATACAGGCTTAGCTATTATGG
Source organism: Peptococcaceae bacterium (assembly GCA_020054815.1). Lineage (GTDB taxonomy): Bacteria > Bacillota > Peptococcia > DRI-13 > DRI-13 > Thermanaerosceptrum. The sequence goes on from JAIHAN010000018.1 coordinate 2,807, forward strand.
ACAGGAATTTTAATTTTATCAGGGTGAATGAAGTCTATGCCAGCTATGATAAACGTGATTCCTCTCAATTTCCCGGGCATAACCATTTTGAATTTTACCCGGATGATGAAGTTAGAGCCATTTTTGAAAAAGTAGTTCTTTCCAAAGAACCTTTTCAAGTGAAAGCCCGGCCCTTTATATATCCGCATCATCCTGAGCGGGGTGTTACCTACTGGGATTGGTTCCTGGTTCCTGTTCTTGACGCCGCAGGCGAAGTAGAGCTCTTAATTTTTTCTCTCAATAATGTGACAGACCAGAAACGGGCTGAAGAGTCCCTGCGCCGCAGTGAAGACCAGCTGCGTCTCATTACTGACGCTCTGCCCGTGATGATTGCCTATGTGGATGCCGGGGAAACTTACCGCTATAATAATAAAATGTACGAGGAATGGTTTGGACAGGACCGGTCCGAGATGTATGGAAAACATATTAAGGAAGTCCTGGGTGAAACCTATGAAACCATCAGGGAACATGTGGCGAAAGCTCTCGCCGGGGAGCAGGTAACCTTTGAATACATCCTGCACCGAAAGGGGGAACCGTGTTATGTCAGAACAACATATATTCCCCACAGGGGTGAAGAGGGCAAGGTACAGGGTTTTTTTGCAAAGGTTACCGACATTACGGAACAAAAACAGCTGGAAAAGGATCTAGTACGGTATGAGAAAATGAACCTGGTAGGACAAATGGCGGCGGGTGTGGCCCACGAAATTAGAAATCCCATGACTACTGTTTACGGTTTTCTCCAGTTGTTTAGTCTCAAGCAGGAATTCTCCTCTTACCGGCACTATTTTAAACTGATGCTGGAAGAATTGAACCGGGCCAATAACATTATTGGGGAGTTCCTTTCTCTGGCCAAGAGTAAACCCATCTATTTAATAAAAGAAAACCTCAATACCATCATTGAATCGCTCCTTCCTTTGCTCCAGGCTAGTGCCATGCATGCAGATAAATATATTGAGGTAGAACTGGGAGAAATTCCTGAGGTCTGCCTGAATGACAATGAAATACGCCAGTTAATTTTAAACCTGGTACGCAATGGCTTGGAAGCCATGGAACCAGGGGGAAGGCTCACAGTCACGACCTTTAGGGAAAGAGAGGAAATAGTACTTGCGGTGAAAGATGAAGGGAAAGGTATTGACTCTGAAATTCTGGAGCATATTGGTACTCCCTTCTTTACCACTAAGGAGAAGGGTACGGGGCTGGGTCTGGCCGTATGTTACAGCATTGCCCAACGCCACAAGGCAGTGATTAAGATAGATACGGGACCTGCGGGGACAACTTTTTTCGTACGGTTTAAATCAGACATAGCAAATCACGAAAAAAGTATGGGGATTGCCTGAGGCAGTCCCCATACTTACTTTTATTTTTACGAAAAAATAATTTCCGGGTAAACATTACCTCGACGGGGACTCTTGTTTTTCTTAGCAGGAAATAATAAAATACCATGGTAGGTTTTTTGAGATAGGAGGAAATTTGTGTGAGACGTGATAATATACGTAACATTGCCATCATCGCTCATGTCGACCATGGTAAAACTACCCTGGTTGACAAGATGCTGGTCCAGTCAGGTGTCTTCAGGGCTAATGAACAGGTGGTAGAAAGAGTAATGGATTCCAATGACCTGGAACGGGAAAAAGGCATTACGATCCTGGCCAAAAACACATCGGTAAACTACGGGGGCTATACGATAAACATCATTGATACTCCTGGCCACGCCGATTTTGGCGGCGAGGTGGAGCGAATTATGAAAATGGTCAATGGTGTGCTCCTGGTTGTTGATGCTTTTGAGGGCTGTATGCCCCAGACCAGGTTTGTCTTAAGAAAAGCGCTGGAGCAAAACCTGGTGCCCGTTGTCGTTGTAAATAAAATTGACCGGGAAAATGCCCGGCCTCTGGAAGTAGTGGACCAGGTGATCGATTTATTCATCGATCTGGGTGCTACGGAGGAGCAGTTGGAGTTTCCCGTTGTCTACGCATCCGGTTTAAAAGGGACAGCCAGTTTATCTCACCAGGAACCTGGGGAAAATCTTGAGCCTCTCTTTAAGGCCATTATTGACCATATTCCTGCTCCTGAAGGTGAGTTAGAGGAACCGTTACAGATGCAGGTTACCCTCCTGGATTATAACGATTACCTGGGCCGTCTTGGTATTGGCCGGATTCATAGAGGGGTCATCAAAAACGGCAGCCAGGTTTCCGTGGTAAGAAGGGATGGCCGTATTGAAGCCTGCCGCATTAGTAAGCTTTTTGGTTTCCAGGGCTTAAACCGGGTGGAAATCAATGAGGCCAGCATGGGGGATATTGTGGCTGTAGCAGGGCTGGGGGAAATTAATGTGGGTGAGACGATTTGTAGCCCGGATGCTCCTCTCGCTTTGCCTCTTTTAAAGATTGATGAACCCACTATCCAGATGAGTTTTATTGTGAACAATTCACCTTTTGCCGGGAGAGAAGGGGAACCTGTCACTTCACGGAAACTGGGGGCCCGTTTAATGAAGGAGATGGAGACCGATGTTTCCTTGCGGGTACAGGAAACAGACAGCCCGGAAATTTTTTCAGTGGCGGGCCGCGGTGAGCTGCACCTGGCTATTCTGGTAGAAACCATGCGCCGGGAAGGCCTGGAGTTTCAGGTATCAAAACCTGAGGTTATTTACCGGGAAATGGGAGGTATCCTGTGTGAGCCTTTTGAATACCTGGTTTTAGATATTCCCGAGGAGTATGTGGGGCCTGTGATGGAGAAATTGGGTGCGCGGAAGGGCGATCTTCTCAACATGGTCAATACCAACGGGCATGTCCGCCTGGAATATTCTATCCCGGCCAGGGGGCTGGTAGGGTTCCGTACTGAATTCCTCACGGATACACGGGGCTACGGGATCATGAACCACAGCTTCGAGGAATATAAACCTTACCGGGGGGAGATAACCGGCCGTAAAAACGGGGTCCTTATTGCCTGGGAAACGGGGACGGCCACCAACTATGGCTTGTTATCCATTGAGGATAGAGGTACTCTCTTCATCGTTCCGGGAACAGAGGTTTATGAAGGCATGATTGTAGGAGAAAACAACCGGGAACAAGACATCGTAGTGAATGTCTGCAAAGAAAAAGCCCTTACTAACATGAGGTCTTCTACCAAAGAGGAAACAGTGAAGTTAAAGGCTCCCCGTTTTTTAACCCTGGAACAGGCCCTGGAATACCTGGGAGATGACGAGTATCTGGAAGTAACCCCTAAATCTTTCCGCCTGCGGAAGAAATTCCTAAAGAAGGCGGAAAGGGAAAAATACGAAAAGCAGAAGAAATCATTAGTAGGTTGACAGGGGGACATGCCCCTGTTATACTATTTTCGGTACAGTAAATAAATATAAAGTAGTCCTTTAAACTGTCCCTGTGAGGTCAGTAAGGAATTAAGAACCGCCAAGTAGGTTATACTCCTTATTGTGCTTTGCAGTAAGGAGTTTTTATTTGCCCTTATTAACTATCCCTTTAAATTTTGCCCGGTGAGGCGATAAGGAGTTGTTGTTTATGGCGAAGAGAGTAATTCAAGTAGACGAAAAAGTACCGTTTCTAGAGGCATTGCCCTTAAGTTTCCAGCATTTGTTTGCCATGTTTGGCGCTTCCGTACTGGTTCCCATTCTCTTTAAAGTGGACCCTGCTACCGTTCTCTTGATGAATGGTATAGGTACACTGATTTATCTGGTCTTGTGTAAAGGAAAGATTCCCGCCTTTTTGGGTTCCAGTTTTGCCTTCCTTTCTCCCGTTTTTGCGGTTATGAGCAAATACAATTATGAGGCAGCCCTGGGTGGTTTCATCGCTTCGGGTATCATCTTTATGGCTACGGCCACGATCATTAAATTCGCCGGCACCGCATGGATTCATAAAGTATTTCCTCCTGCAGCCATGGGTGCCATCGTAGCCATCATTGGATTGGAACTGGCTCCCGTCGCCGCAGATATGGCCGGGCTAACGGCCAAAACCCTGGATCCTAAAGCTGTACTAGTTTCCATGGCAACCTTAATTGTGGTGATTCTCGGTTCTGTTCTTTTCCGCGGATTCCTGGCGGTCATTCCCATACTGATTGGTATTGTGGCCGGCTATGTATTGTCCCTGGCTCTAGGCATGGTTTCTTTCGCTCCTGTTGCTCAAGCCAGTTTAATTAAAATGCCCACAATGTATACACCTACCTTCAACATCGGCGCCATCATCACCATTATTCCTGCGGCGCTGGTCGTCATCGCCGAGCATATCGGTCACCTCATCGTTACCGCTAATATCGTAGGCAGAGACTTAACAAGAGATCCCGGTCTTCACCGCTCCTTAATGGGGGATGGCATTTCCACAACACTCTCCGGTTTTGTGGGCTCAGTGCCTACTACCACCTACGGGGAAAACATCGGTGTCATGGCCATTACGAAAGTGTTCAGCGTCTGGGTCATTGGCGGTGCTGCTGTTATTTCCATTATCCTGGCTTTTTCCGGCAAACTGGCGGCCCTGATTCAAAGTATTCCTACTCCTGTGATGGGTGGTGTGTCCCTCTTACTCTTTGGTGTCATTGCTGCCTCCGGTATCCGCATGCTGGTAGAACAGAAAATCGATTACAGTAAACCAAAAAACCTGATTCTTACCTCTGTTGTTTTAATCATCGGTTTAAGCGGGGCCCATGTAGAACTGGGAACAGTGTCCCTGAAAGGGATGGCCTTGGCTACCATTGTTTCCATTGTCATCAGCCTGCTCTTCAATATCTTTGAAAACGCAGGTTTAATGAACGACAAAGAAGAAGGAGTCCACTAAAGAACGAAAGCGTGACTGGTTAGGTCACGCTTTTTAAGTTTGGTTCACCGGGAAACCTGTCTCTGGCCTCCGCTTTTTACACGTGATAAACTGAAAATTAATGAAAGGGTTCTGGAAAAGGGGAAGGATGATGAAGTCTATCACCCTCATTGCCAAAGGGAAAACAACCTGCCAAGCTCTGCTCCACCAGCTCCACGAACTACTGGGGGATCGGGTCAAGTTGCATGGGTACTATGTAGATAAAAACTACTGTTACCGGTGACCTTGTGGTTTTTCTCAGTCAGATTGTCTATCATAATCTGCCCAGAGGACTCCCGCCTCTATAGGTGGGTGGTGAGTACATTGCAAAGGTTCCCTGCAGGTTGGCGGTGATGCCGATATTGTCGTTCTGGATCAAGACTTAAATATCGAATACGTCTTTGCCCGGGGCCAGTGCATGGTAAAACAGGGCCAGGCAGTAGTAAAGGGGAACTTTGAGAAATGAGAAGTGGGAAGTAAAATATTAAAAGGGGTAAATACCACGTGTCAAACTTGAAGCTTGGCAGCAAAGCCAAGTTTCTTTTTTTGTATATATTGTTTTCTCCTAACCAATACTACAGGTGAGAAAAAGGAGGAATAGCCAATGGAGTACAACAATGCTCAAGTTACCGGGAAAGAGGGCAAGCCGCCCGTGGTAAAATGCAGTGTCATCAATTGCTTGTATAATAAGGCTCAAGAATGTCATGCCGGAGGAATTGAAGTCACCACGGACCATTCCTGGCCAACGGCTACTACCAGTGTAGCCACCGCATGCCAGACCTTCCGTCCCCAGGATGAGGCCATATGGCACCCCGACACCGTCTAAGCGCCTTTAGTAGGCGCTTTTGCTTTATCTTCTTCACTACCAACTATCAACTACCAACTACCAACTAATACAGGAGGTCTTTTCGTGCAAGAAATCAACGGCAAACTGGTGATTATCGGCGGGGCCGAAGATAAAGAAGGGTCCTGCCTGATTTTGCGAAAATTCCTGGACCTGGCAGGCGGGGAGGAGGCCCGGGTTATCATTCTTACTGCCGCTACCGAAGCTCCCAAAGAGGTGGGGAACCTGTACAGGAAGGTTTTTACCGGGCTGGGTTGTGCAAAGGTAGAGGTACTGGATGTACCCGACCGGACGACCGCTAATTCGGAAAAGGTTAAACAGATGATTGCTTGCGCCACGGGAGTATTTTTTACAGGAGGGGATCAGTTACGGATTACCAGTGTTCTGGGCGGTACCGCGCTTCTTTCCGCCCTGGAAAAAGCCCGTCACCGGGGTTTGGTGGTGGCGGGAACAAGCGCCGGGGCCTCAGTGATGAGTTCTACCATGATTACGGAGGGAGACAGTGATGAATCACCTAAACTAAATACGGTGAAAATGTCTCCCGGAATCGGTTTGCTGTCCGGTATCGTCATAGACCAGCATTTTGCCCAGCGCGGTCGTATTGGCAGGCTTTTAACCGCCTTAGCCCAAAACCCAGCCGTGTTAGGCCTGGGCATTGACGAGGATACTGCTGTGATTATTGATGAGGATGAGTTACTGGTGTGGGGGAGCCAGACGGTGACCATTCTCGACGGAAGGGGTGTCACCCATACCAATGCTTCCCTGCTTGAGCCTAACCAGTATTTGGCCCTTACTCATGTCACAACCCATATCCTGCCCCATGGCTACAGATTTAACCTTAGTAAAAGAGAACCCCTGCTTCCCTGAAATAAGTAAAGCAAGACTATACTTCCTGAATGTGGTAAATAATACATTTTGGGGATATTTTTTTAGGGGGTTCCGTGATGAGGATATTGGAAATACGGGAATATCGCGGTAAAAATATCTACAGTCATTATCCCGTAGTCAAGGCAATTATTGATTTGGAAGACCTGGCTAACATCTGGAGTGACCAGATTCCCGGTTTTGCGGAAAAACTGGCCCGTAATATTCCACAGTTGCAAGGGCATCATTGTTCCCGGGGGCGTGAAGGGGGATTTTTGGAAAGGGTTAAAGAAGGGACCATGTTCGGTCATATTGTTGAACACGTTGCCCTGGAACTTCAGTACATGGCAGGATTCTCCGTAATTTACGGTAAGACGGTAGCAACCGATAACCCGGGTATATATGAGGTAATTGTGGAGGCAGAGGTCATGGAAGCGGGGATCCAGGCTCTAAAGAGTGCCCTCCATCTTATTCAGGTACTAATAAATAACAGGGAATGCAATGTACATGGGGAAATAGAGAAAATCCGCCAGGCTGGACGGGAATACGGATTTGGGCCCAGTACACAGGCTATCATCGAAGAGTGTAGGAAAAGGGATATTCCCGTGATGCCCCTGGGCAAGGGAAGTTTGCTTCAACTGGGATACGGGATTAAGCAGCAGAGAGTCCAGGCCACCATTACAGGACTGACTTCTTGCATTAGTGTGGATATTGCCGGTGATAAAAACCTCACCAAGCAGCTTTTGGCTGAAGGTGGGATACCTGTGCCCTGGGGAGATGTGGCCCGCACGGAAGATGAAGCTGTAAAAATAGCGGTCAAACTTGGAGATAGCGTGGTCGTAAAACCCTGTAACGGTAACCAGGGGAAAGGTGTGACCCTTAACCTGAAAAGTGAGGCGGAAATCAGGACGGCTTTTCGCATTGCTAAAGAGTATAGTGAGGACATTATCGTAGAGAAATATATCGTGGGCAAACACTACCGCCTTCTGGTCGTAGGGAACAAGATGGTAGCGGCGGCCGAAAGAATTCCTGCCCACGTGATCGGCGATGGGATACACAGTGTGGAACAGTTAATAGAGCTGGCAAACCAGGACCCGAGCCGCGGAGAAGAACATGAAAAACCCCTGACGAAAATAAAAATTGACCCTGCCGCTCTTCTCGTTTTAGCCAAGCAAAAAATGCATACCTCCTCTGTACCCGAGTTTAAGCAAGTGGTCTACTTAAGAGAAAATGCCAACTTAAGTACGGGTGGTACAGCGGTAGATGTGACAGAGGAGGTTCATCCGGAAATTAGCCAACTGGCTGTACGTGCGGCCAGGATTATCGGGTTGGATGTGGCGGGAGTCGATTTAGTAACCCCGGATATAAAGAGGCCTTTGGACAAGGAGGGTGCAGTCATTGAAATCAATGCTGCGCCGGGTATTCGTATGCACCACTTTCCCAGCCGGGGAATCAGCCGCAATGCAGCAGGAGCCATTGTGGATTATTTGTTTCCCCAGGGCCATTCGGGGAGGATTCCCGTGGTTTCCATAACAGGTACCAACGGGAAGACAACTACAGCTCGACTGGTAGGGCATATTGCGGGTCTGTGGGGGAAATGTGTCGGTTTAACGACAACAGGGGGAGTGTTTGTGGGGAGGGAGTGCCTGATAAAAGGTGATACAACAGGTCCCCGCAGTGCCCAGGCGGTATTAAGGGATTCCAGGGTGGAAATAGCCGTTCTGGAAACAGCCAGGGGCGGGATTCTCCGGTCCGGTCTTGGCTACGATAAAGCCACGGTAGGGGTGATCACCAATATTAGTGAAGATCATCTTGGTTTAGACGGGATTAGGGATTTGAAACAGTTAGCCCATGCAAAGGCTCTGGTCATTGAAGCTTTGGTGAAGCAAGGAACGGCCGTATTAAATGCCGATGACCCCTGGAGCATGGAGCTAGCCTCCCGCGTTAAGGAAAATCTTCTTTATTTTTCCCTGGCTGAAGATAATCTGGTTGTAAAAAGACATCTGAGCACAGGACAAAAGGCGGTTTTCCTCAAAAAAGACCAGCTTGTTTATGCCGTAGGGGATGAGTATCGCAGCATTGTTGCTGTGGAAGACATACCCTTAACTGTGCGCGGTCGTGCCTCCTTTAATACCGCTAACGCCCTGGCTGCCGCAGCAGCCTGTATCAGTTTGGGCATACCTCTGTCCGTTATCAAGGAAGGCCTGCAAACCTTCAATCTTACCACATGGCATAATACAGGGCGCTGTGAGCTATACCAGTTTGGGGGAATTCGGGTATTGCTTGATTATGCCCATAACCCGGCAGCCATTCAAAATGTCCTCCAATATGCCAAGAAAATGGAACCCCGGCGTTTATTGGGGGTCCTGGGGGTCCCGGGAGACAGAAGAGACCGGGACATCATGGAAGCGGGCCGGGTGGCGGGAAATTACCTGGATTATTGTGTGGTTAAGGAGGACCAGGATTTGCGGGGCAGGAGAGCGGGCGAGGCAGCTTCCCTTTTGTGGGAAGGTTTTAAACTGGGGACCAATAAAAATAAGGCAGGTGAAATTATTCTGCCGGAGCTTACAGCCGTACTGGCGGCACTCAGTAAATGCAAACCCGGGGATTTGCTGGTCATCTTGTATGAGAAACTTGAGCCCTTGCAGGAGTTATTGCATAAATTGGAAAGCAGGACAGCGCAGGAAGGAAACTTAAGTAAGGAGGAAACTCCTTGGGGGAATATAGTAGAAGAGACCTATTTTATGCAAAAAACCCTCAACAACCGCTAGGATTTCATGTTACAATAGGTTAAAATTAGAAATCCTCATACGACAAGGTTGGCGAATACGATGCAGCAGGTTTCCGTGAAGGGATATGCTAAAATAAATTTAACCCTGGATGTCCTGGGCAAGAGGGATGACGGCTATCATGAAGTGGCTATGATTATGCAGGGTATAAACCTTTATGACGTTGTTACCCTGGAAAAGAGAAAAGCAGGGATTATGCTGGACAGTAATTTGCTGGAACTAAGCTCGGGTCCTGATAATTTGGCTTACCAGGCGGCGGCTCTGCTACAAAAGGATTTTCCGGTAATAGAAGGGATTCACATCAAACTCAGTAAGAAAATACCCCTGGCTGCAGGGTTAGCCGGTGGCAGTACTGATGCTGCTGCAGTTTTACTAGGCCTCAATCTGTTATATAAGCTGGGGTTATCCCTTGATCAGTTGAGAACCTATGGGGCCTGCCTGGGTTCGGACATACCCTTCTGTCTGCACCCCCTAACCGCCCTGGCTACAGGCAGGGGGGAAATGATCAAAGAGCTTCCTCCTTGTCCTCCCCTCTGGCTCGTGCTGGTAAAGCCTCCCTTTGGGGTGTCTACGAAGGAGGTTTATGGGCACTTAAAGGAGGTAATCATTAAAGAAAGGCCCTCTCTGGAGAGAGCCTTGGAGGCCTTGGAGACAGGTGATTTGGGGCTTTTGTATCATTCCATGGCCAATGTTTTGGAATATGCTACATTTGATTTATACCCGGAATTACAGCATGGGGTGGAAAAATTAAGGAACGCGGGGGCGAAAAAGGCCATGATGTCGGGGAGCGGGCCTACGCTTATCGCTTTTGTAGAGAATGAAACAAAAGCGAAAGAACTGGCCTCCTCTTGGACAAAATCTGACTGGCAGGTAGTGGTGACACGGTCCCTGGGTCCCCGGGATTTAGATAGGAGGATAGTTGTCGATGAGTGAACGGCGTTTGAACCCTGTCACACTTGATAGTTATAAACCTTTACGTGATATTGTCTTTGAAGCATTGAGAGATGCTATCATTAAGCAGGTGCTTAAGCCTGGTGAGCGTCTCATGGAAATCCAGTTAGCGGAAGAAATGGGCGTGAGCCGTACACCGGTACGCGAGGCCATTCGCAAACTGGAACTGGAAGGGTTTGTCATTATGATTCCCCGTAAAGGGGCTTATGTGGCCGATATTTCCCTGAAGGATATCTCCGATGTCTATGAAATACGGGGAGCTTTGGAGGCCCTGGCCTGTGGTCTCGCTGCGGAACGGGCAAGTCTTGCTGAGATCGAAGAAATGGAAAAACACTTAATCAAAGAAACCGAGTATTTAGAGACCACGGATATTCCGGCCACTGTGGAAATAGATACAGGTTTTCATGACCTAATCTACAAAGCTGCGCGCAATGAAAGACTGGTGGTCATGTTAAACAACTTAAGGGAGCAGATTCATCGTCTTCGCGTTACGTCTATTAAATACCCGGGGCGGATGAAAAAGACACTGGAGGAGCACCGGGCCATTGTGGAGGCCATCGGCAGCCGGGATGTGGACCTTGCCCAGAGGTTGGGAGAGGAACACATTGAGCGTGCGCAGCAGGCCTTGCTGGAGCTCTTAAAAAGTAAACAATAATAACCCCTTTGAAGGGAGTCTTGGTATGACAGCAGGAATCATACTGGCAGGAGGAAAAAAAGAAAACCTCCTGGAAGGTGGGAATTTACCGGAGAATGAAGCGCTGATACCCATCGGTAGTAGGGTAATGGTCGAGTATGTTGTGGATGCGGTCCTGGGTTCCCGATATATAGAACGGATTATTATTGCCGGTCCCCGGGACGAACTAAAAAAATATTTTCAAAACCATCCGGGAATTGAACTGGTCGAGAGCGGCGAGTCACCCGTGCAAAGTTTATTAAAGGCTTTAGATTGCCTTTTCCCCGAAGAATATCAAGAGAAAGTACTTGTGACCACCGGGGATATTCCCCTCTTAACAACTGAGGCTGTGAACGGCTTTCTGGAGAGTTGCCGGGGGCTGGAGGGTGATTTGTTTTATCCTATTGTAAAGAAGGAAACCAATGAAAATAAGTACCCCGGTGTGCAAAGGACCTATGTGAGCCTTAAAGAAGGTGTTTTCACAGGAGGGAACATGTTTCTCCTTAAGCCCGAAATTATGAAAAAGTGCAGCAGGTTTGCCGAGGAACTGGTACGCTTACGCAAGAAACCCTTATCCCTGGCTTCCTATATCGGGTGGTTTTTCTTGCTGCGTTATTTAATGGGACGGCTCTCCATTAAAGATGCTGAAGATAAAGTCTTAGAACTGTTAGGGATTAAAGGAGTGGGTATTATTTCACCCTTTCCCGAAATTGGCATAGATGTGGACAAAACCAGCGATTTAGAGCTGGTACAAAAAGTATTATGTTCATAAGGAGGGCAGCCTCCTTATTTTTTTCCTTAAAAAGGAATAGTGGTACTGGCTAAACCTGAATAAATAGGTTAAAATATTACTTAAATATTCGGGATTCTCCTTGGCTTATTCTCCTAGAGGGGGTGATTTTTTGGAAAAATGGCGTAGAAGTGAACGAGTCGTGATTATCACCAAGTATCTCCTGGAAAAACCCAATACTCTTTTTTCCCTCAATTTTTTTGCTGAGCTTTTCCAGTCCGCCAAATCCAGTATCAGCGAAGATATTAGTATTATCAGAGACGTTTTTCGGGAGTTTACCTTAGGTAAAGTGGAGACTTTGGCCGGGGCAGGAGGAGGCGTGATTTATTCTCCCCTCGTGGCGCCCCGGGAGAAAGATGAATTTTTACAGGAAATCGCCGAAAAGCTATCTGATCCCAGCCGTATTTTACCAGGGGGATATCTTTACATGACAGACATCATTTTTGATGCACATATTGCCCAAAAGGTCGGTGAGATATTTGCCCAGCATTTTATAGAATTAGAGCCGGAGTGTGTCGTCACTATAGAAACCAAAGGTATTCCTTTAGCCCTTATGACCGCCAAGGCCCTCAATCTACCCCTGGTGATCATCCGTGATGGGAGCCGCGTCACCGAAGGATCGGCGGTAAGTCTCAACTATGTAACGGGCTCTTCCCGGAATATTCGTACCATGTCCCTGGCCAGAAGAGCCTTACCCACAGAAAGTCGTGTTGTGATCATTGATGATTTCATGAAAGCCGGGGGGACGGCTAAAGGTATGGTGGAACTCCTGGCGGAATTTAAAGCTGAAGTTCTGGGGATTGGCGTGTTAGTGGATACCGAGCTTCCGGAACAAAAACTGGTCCCCAATTACTACTCTCTCTTGAAATTGAGTAAAGTCGATGAAATAGAAAGAAAAATTATGCTCCATCCTCACTGCTAAATGGAAAATATATCCTAGATAAATGTATAAAATAGCTAAATAATGGGAAATTTCATAAAGAGAAGAAGGAAAATCCAAAAATGTGACGAATAGGTATTAATCAGCAGGATGTGGGGAAGGTGGTGAAGATTTATGAATATTACAGATGTCCGGATTAGAAAGATAAATCAGGAAGGTAGAATGAAGGCTATTGTCTCGGTTACTTTTGATAATGCTTTTGTTGTCCATGATGTTAAAGTTGTGGAAGGGACTAACGGTTTGTTCGTTGCAATGCCCAGCAGAAAAACACCCGAAGGGGAATTCAGGGATATAGCCCATCCTATTTCAGCTAATGCCCGGGAAATTATTCAGACAGCTGTCCTAAAGGCTTATCAGGAAGCCATTTAACGGTAAAAAAGGACAAGCAGAGAGGAGCTTTCGAGAGAGGCTCCTTTTTTAATTTAAGAAAGTATAACTTTCTTAAATTAGGGGTGTTAGGGGAGGTATCCCCTAAGTTTCAATGAGGAGGGTAACAGCGGAGCGTCATAGGGAACGCAGGGGTTCCCTTTGAAAGGACAAAAGCACAACAATTAATTTAGTGCACGTACGTGCTTTTGTCCTTGTGCGGAAAGTATGGGGCAGTTACAAGAATTAGTGATTACTTTTGGCTAAAATTTATGATATAAATATTTATGTATTAACAGGGACTAAGGGGGGGTTAGTTTGCCGCAGTCAGTTGCTGTTGTCTTGGCGGCTGGATTAGGGACCAGGATGAAGTCGAACCTGCCCAAAGTACTTCATCGCGTGGCGGGTAAGCCCATGATACAGCATGTCATAAATTCTTTAAGATTTGCGGATGTGGAAAACATTATTCTGGTTTTGGGTTATCAGGCGGAACGTGTGGAGTCCGTATTAGGGGCCGGCTTCCAAATAGTCTATCAAAAAGAGCAGTTGGGAACAGGACATGCGGTCCTGCAGGCTTTACCCTTATTGCAGCAATATTCCAGCGGGGACTGCCTGGTGGTCTGTGGTGATACTCCTCTGCTAAGAGGACAAACCTTAAAAAGACTTCGCGAAAAACATAATGAGGCCGGAGCCAAAGCTACGATTCTTACAGCTCTGCTCCCCGACCCCACTGGATACGGTCGTATCATAAAAAATGCTCAAGGTGTAGAGAAAATTGTGGAAGAGAAGGATGCGGCAGAAGAAGAAAAGGCTATCAGGGAGATAAATACAGGTGCCTATTGTTTCAGCATCGAAAGTCTCAAGGAGAAACTAGCCCTTTTAACTTCGGCTAATGCCCAGGGGGAATACTATTTAACGGATGTCATAAAGTACCTGGTGGAGGATGGAGAGAAGGTTGATACCCTGTTGCTTACTGATCCCAGTGAAGCCATGGGTATCAACAACCGCCGGCAGCTGGCAGAAGCCGAAGCCCAGATACGCCGCCGTATCTTAGAAAAGCTCATGGATCAGGGTGTAACAGTGATCAACCCCGACCACACCTATGTAGAAGAAGAGGTGGTTATTGGGAAAGATACCATACTCTATCCCGGTGTGATCCTGGAAGGGAGAACCAGGATCGGGGAGAACTGCGAAATCGGACCCAATACCCGTATCGTGGATTCCATCATTGAGGATGATGTGGTAATTAACCACTCTTATCTGCTTCAGGCTAAGGTGGCCAAAAACTGTACCATCGGGCCTTACAGTTACCTGCGCCCCGGTACGGTTCTGGCTGAAGGTGTTAAAGTTGGAGATTTTGTGGAAGTTAAGAATTCCTATATTGGTCCTGGTTCCAAAGTGCCCCATTTGAGTTATGTAGGGGACAGTACCGTAGGTAAAGGCGTCAATATTGGGGCGGGTACCATAACCTGTAATTACGATGGGGTGAATAAATACCCGACTTATATAGGTGACGGCGCCTTTATCGGCAGCAATACGAACCTGGTGGCACCTATCACCGTAGGCGAGGGTGCCTATATTGGGGCTGGCTCCACAGTGAACAAAGATATACCGGCAGGAGCCCTTGCTGTAGCCCGGGGAAAACAGCGTAATATCGAGAATTGGAAAAGCCGGGCCCAAGGTACAGGAAAAGAAGAGGTTAGGGAGGACAAAAATCATGACTAAAAAACTTAAAATATTCACAGGTAACGCTCACCCCCAATTAGCGGCTGAGATCGCCGAGTATTTAGGTGTTGAGGTCAGTGCCGCCCATGTAAAAAGATTCAGTGACGGAGAAATTAATGTAGCCATTGACGAAAGTGTGCGGGGAGCCGATACATTTGTTATTCAACCTACCTCTTCGCCTGTTAATGAGAACATCATGGAGCTTCTCATTTTGATTGATGCTTTACGACGGGCCTCTGCCCGCAGGATAACTGCCGTATTACCATATTACGGTTATGCCAGGCAGGATAGAAAAGCCAAGGCCAGAGACCCTATTACGGCTAAACTGGTGGCCAATCTCCTAACCGCTGCAGGGACACGGCGTGTTTTAGCCGTAGATTTGCATGCCGGGCAGATTCAGGGCTTTTTTGATATTCCTGTGGACCATTTACTGGGAGTGCCTATTTTAGCGGAGTACTTCCTGAATAAACAGATGGATGACCTTGTAGTGGTTTCACCGGACCTTGGCGGTGTAACCAGAGCCCGCGCTTTGGCCGACAGGGTACATGCACCTTTGGCCATTATCGATAAGAGGCGCCCCATGCCTAATGTGGCTGAGGTTATGCATATTATCGGCGATGTGAAAGGGAAAACAGTGGTGATGATTGACGACATCATCGATACCGCCGGTACCATCACCCTGGGCGCCCAGGCCCTCATGGACAGGGGAGCCAAAGAAGTATATGCCTGCTGTACCCATCCCGTTTTATCAGGACCTGCCATTGAGAGACTGGCCAACTCACCCATCAAAGAAGTAGTAGTGACCAACACGATTCCCCTGGGACCGGAGAAGAAGCTGGATAAGATGAAGGTTCTTTCCGTGGCCCCTTTGATAGGTGAAGCCATTATCCGGATCCACGAAGACCTTTCCGT
Organism: Peptococcaceae bacterium; assembly: GCA_020054815.1. Lineage (GTDB taxonomy): Bacteria > Bacillota > Peptococcia > DRI-13 > DRI-13 > Thermanaerosceptrum. The sequence goes on from JAIHAN010000018.1 coordinate 18,493, forward strand.
CAGTAAATTATTCGACTAAGATAAACGGACAAACCCCAGGCTGCTGGGGTTTGTCTATTATCAATCACCTTTGGCAATAATAAAGATGTCCCCAATATACATTGTTAGAGGTGATAAAATATGGGAAAGCATGTCCTAAGGGCGGACAAACGTCCTGTCAATACCAAACATACGGTAAGGGAACTGAGAAAGAACGGCTACGTCCCTGGCGTTCTTTACGGGAGCAAAATCGGTAGTATTCCCATTAAAATAGCGGAGAGAGACTTAAGCAGGATGGGCGGCGCCCATGTCATTGAGGTTACCCTGCCGCAAGGGTCATATCCTGCTGTTATTAGAGAAATACAAAAACACCCGGTGAACGGAGAGATCCGCCATGTGGACCTAGAGCAGGTGGACCTTAATAAGAAAATTCGTACGGAGATACCTATCCAGGTCACCGGTACGCCTGCAGGTGTAAAAATGGGCGGTGTGCTCCAGCTAGGCGAAAGGTCTGTGGAAGTAGAGGCCTTACCGGCGGAAATTCCCGACTACCTGGAAGCAGACATAACTGCCCTGGAAATTGGAGACAAGTATACCGTTTCCGACCTGCAAAAAGCAACACCCTTGAAGATTACAGGTGAGTTGGATTCTGTTATTGCTGTGGTGGTAGCGCCCAGAACGGCAGAGGCTATAGAGGAGGAGCAAACTGCACCGGAGCTTCCTCACGGGGACCCTGTGGCTGAAAACGGACAGGACTAATTCACCTCGTTCAGGGCCTAGAGAGGTGGAGGAGATAAATCATGAAGCTTATTGTTGGTTTAGGCAATCCGGGAAAGAAGTATGAAAAAACCCGCCATAATATCGGTTTTATGATTGTAGATGAACTGGCCGCAAGCCTGGGGTTTACTATTGAAAAGAAACAAAACCAGGCTCTTTTAGGCCTGGGATTTCTGGAAGGAACCAAAGTACTTTTAGCTAAGCCTCAAACCTATATGAATAAGAGTGGTGAGGCTGTACTGGAGGTGTTGAATTATTACCAGGACAGTATCGACGATCTCATTGTGATCCATGATGACCTGGATATGGAATTCGGCCGCATCCGCTTTAAGCCGGGGGGAGGGACGGGCGGCCACAATGGCCTTAAATCCATTACTCAAATGTTGAATTCCCCCGATTATGGCCGCTTAAAAATCGGTATTGGCCGCCCGCCTCAGTTTATGAAGGTGGAAAACTATGTCTTGAGTGAATTCACCGGGGCGGAAAAAAAGGTTTTACCTGAAGTGATCAAGGTGGCAGTGACTGGGGTAAAGACCTGGTGCAGTGCCGGGATAGAAAAAGCCATGAATGATTTTAATGGGGTACATATTAAATCAGATATAGAATAAAGATGGCGAGATTATAGGGGAATGTTACCCGGAAGGTGGATAACGTTCCCCTATTATGTTAATACTATTCACTAGCCCTGTGGAATGGAGGATGACATGACATATTTGGGAGCAGGCCTGGTGGCTGCGCTTTTAGCCTGGGGTTTAAACGTGCTGGTGGTCAAGGGCGGGGGAGAACGATGTATCATTTGGGTGATTCCCTGGCTGGAGGAATTCATCAAAACGGGAACCGCCTTACTTTTAAGAACTTCCATCCCCCTTACCCACGGGGTCTTTGGTTTGGTGGAAGCGGTACACGACTACCTGTCCTCCCGCCGTTTGGGTTTTTGGGCCGGGTTGGCCAGTGTCTTGAGTCACTGGTTCTTTGGACAAATTACCCAATATCTTCTCAGCCAAACCGGTTACTGGCTTTTAGGTGCAGGCACGGCAGCCCTTGTCCATATTTCATGGAACCTGGTTATCACCCGGCTCTTCGCCAGCCTGCAGCGCATAAAGTGAAAGAAGGAGGTTTAGCCTTTGCGTCTTATCTATATTTGTGACCGTTGTGCTAATTATATTGATGAAATTGAAATGAACGCCCTGGATGAGGGACGGTTGGGTTTTGATATCTTAACTGAAGAGGAACGGGAAGATTTGGTGCACCTGGATTGGCAGCGACAGGTAGGAACGGTGAAGGCTATCTGCGATGCCTGTCTAGCTAAATTGCATGACGGTGATGTAAGTCCGCGGGTTTCCTATGGACCCCATTAAGTATTCTTTGCTCATTTACTCATTTAATTTAATAATGAAGAAACTCTAGTCTAAAAAATGCAATATATTATATAATGTAGTGGTAACTATAAAACAACATGAAGGAAGGTGGGGGTCAGCCGGACGCCCACTATTTGGCATTGGAGGAACATCAATGGCTTTGCAATCCATCATTGCACATCTCAAAAAAATTAAAGAGTTTAATTATCTTTTGGAGCAATTGAAAAAAGGCAGGGAAACTTTTGTTTACGGTGTTGCCGGTTCCCAAAAAAGCCTGCTTACAGCTGCTTTACTGGTTGACCAGGAGAGGCCCCTGCTTTATATCGTAGAGAATCCCCAGCGGGGTAAAGAAGTGTTTGATGATTTGAACAATTTATTACCTGACTGGTTGATACAGTATTTTCCCGCTTTTGAGACTTTACCTTTTGAGGTCATAGCCCAGAGCCATGAGACCCAGCGCAAGCGGCTGGAAGTGCTGCAAAACCTGGTGACAAACGGCAAGAAACATGTAGTAATCTCTACCTGGGAGGCCCTCATTAAAACCTTGACGGCACCCCAAATTTTTAAAAGGGCCATGGTAAACCTAAAAGTAGGGGAAAGGGTGCAGATTGACCACCTCTTAGAGAACTTGATCAATGTGGGCTACCAAAGGGTAGATATGGTGGAGGACAAAGGGCAGGTCTCTTTGCGGGGGGGTATCCTGGATATTTTCTCCGTTACGGCGGAACAGCCCTACCGGATTGAATTTTTCGACGACGAAATAGATTCTATCCGGGTTTTCTCCATAGAAAGCCAGCGCTCTATTGACAAAATAAAAGAAGTGACCATTGCCCCCGCCGCTGAATTCTTCCTTTGGGGGCATGATAGGGAAGAGGCACTCAAGCGCCTACAGGCCGAAGCCCAGCAGCTCATAAAATCCATGGAAAAGCGGGGGAACATAGACGGGTTTAACTATCTGACCGCCAGGATGAAGGAAATCCTGGAAAAAATCAGGGAGAACCAGTATTTCCCTGGTTTTGAACAGCTGCAGCCTTACTTCACCCAGGGCAAATACTCCATTTTATCCTATTTCAGGGAGGATCCCTTTATCATTTTGGATGAGCCCAACCGGCAGAGGGAGGGGGCCCTGGCCCGGGAAAAAGAACACCAGGAAACTTATGTGGCCTTATTGGAAAAAGGAAAAGTATTACCGGGTCAGGCTGCCAATTATTTTTCCTGGGATGAATTATGGGAAACTGTGAAAAAGAAAAGACCCCTATTTTTCTCTTTACTCCCCAAAAAACCGGTGGGATCCGAAACTGTCAACCTGGTAGGTGTTACCGCTAAGACCCCCAGTTTATTTATGGGTAAGACTAAACTCCTGGCTGATGAATTAAAAGAGTGGAAGAGACAGAAATATGGTGTTTTAATCCTGGTAAACTCGGAAGAAAGGGCGGAGAGGTTAAAACAAAGCCTCTGGGATAGCGGCGTGGAAGTTTCTATCGCGAAAAGAGGATCCCCCTTATCCTTAGAAAATATCACCGTCAGTTTTGGCTATCTCACCAGCGGGTTTGAGTTTACCACCTGGAAAGTTGTTGTTCTCACAGAACATGAACTCTACCACCAGCCCAAGAAACGCCCACCTCGCAAAATGTTCCAGGAAGGCAAGAAGGTAACTGTCCTGGAGGACCTAAAACTTGGGGATTATGTAGTCCATATTAATCACGGTATTGGCCGCTACATGGGCATTGAAAAACTGGCTGTAGGCGACGCGGAAAGGGATTACCTCGTCATCAAATACCAGGGTGAAGACAAACTGTATGTTCCTACCGATCAGGTAGGGCTTTTGCAGAAGTACTTCAGCCAGGAGGGACAGGTGCCCAAGCTTTCAAAGCTGGGGGGCAATGAATGGAATAAGGTTAAAAGCAAAGTTAAGGCTGCGGTAAAGGATTTGGCCGAGGAATTGTTAAATCTTTACGCTGTACGAGAGTCGGCCCGCGGTTTTGCTTTTAGCCCCGATACACCCTGGCAGATGGAATTTGAAGATGCCTTCCCTTACGAAGAGACAGAGGACCAGCTGCGGGCCATCCGGGAAGTGAAACGCGACATGGAAAAGCCCCGTCCCATGGATAGACTCCTTTGCGGTGATGTAGGTTATGGGAAAACAGAGGTCGCTATCCGGGCAGCCTTTAAAGCCGTGAGCGATGGAAAACAAGTAGCCGTCTTAGTCCCCACTACGGTCTTAGCACAACAGCACTACAATACCTTTAAGGAAAGATTTGAGGGTTTTGGTGTAAATGTTGCCGTCCTAAGCCGCTTCCGTTCCGCCAAAGAACAGAAGGCTACCCTGCAGGAACTGGCCCGGGGGCGGGTGGATATTATCATTGGTACGCACCGGCTTTTATCCACTGATGTTAAGTTTAAAGACCTGGGGCTTCTGGTTATCGATGAGGAACAACGTTTCGGGGTAGTGCATAAGGAGAAGTTGAAAAAACTCCGTAAAACGGTGGATGTTTTAACCTTAACGGCTACACCTATTCCCCGGACTTTGCACATGTCTTTGGTAGGGGTAAGGGATATGAGTGTGATCGAAACACCCCCGGAAGACCGGTATCCTGTACAAACCTTTGTGGTGGAATTCAGCCCCCAGCTTGTACGGGAAGCTATCCGCCGGGAGTTAGGCCGTGGTGGGCAGGTCTATTACGTGCACAACCGTATAGAGGACATTGAAAAGGCCGCCCATTTTGTACAAGACATGGTACCGGAAGCTCGTGTGGGGGTAGCCCACGGTAAGATGTCCGAAGACCAGTTAGAGAATGTCATGCTGGATTTCATGGAAGGGGAACTGGATATTCTGGTTTGCACAACCATTATTGAAACCGGTTTGGATATTTCTAATGTCAACACCTTAATTATTGATGACGCTGACAGATTAGGACTATCCCAGCTTTACCAGCTGCGGGGCAGGGTAGGACGCTCCAACCGGATAGCCTATGCCTATTTAACGTACAACAAGGATAAGATTCTGTCGGAAGTAGCCGAGAAACGCCTTAATGCCATACGGGAATTTACGGAATTAGGTTCAGGTTTTAAAATAGCCATGCGAGATTTGGAAATCAGGGGAGCAGGCAATATCCTTGGAGCCGAGCAACATGGGCATGTGGCCGCTGTAGGTTTTGATTTATACTGCCGCATGCTGGAAGATGCGGTCAAAGAAGCCCGGGGCGAGGAATTGCCCGTAGAAAAAACCGTAAGCATTGATATTCAGGTAAAAGCCTATATCCCTCAGGAATATATCCCTGATACCGGCGTCAAAATTGATTTTTACCAGAGAATTAATGCGATCAAAGAAGTGAAGGAAATAGACCAGCTGGCGGAAGAACTGGAGGACCGTTTTGGTGAAATGCCCGAGCCCCTCGTCAACTTGCTGCGCATTGCCGCCATTAAAATTTCCGCTGTCCCGGCCAAAATCCAGTCTATCACCCAGGAAAAAGATCTGATCAAAATTAAAATGGAAGATGACCACGGCCTTACCGGCAACCAGCTCATGGACCTGGCCAGGCGTTACCGGCGGCAGGTCAGTTTCAGTGCTGCGGCCGGTTTAGAGATTGTGGTAAATATCCGGAACTTGGAAAGGAAACAGATGCTCTTATTCTTAGAAGAAATTATTTTGGAAATATCCTCCCTTGCCCGGAAGGAAGCGGCTTTGGTATAATGGGCTAGACTGGTGCATAGAGAAAGAGGGGAAAACACATGAAAAAACGTTTAGTTATTGCAACTTTGCTTATCCTTAGTTTACTTGTTTCCGCCTGTGGGGCCAAAGTTGTGGCCACAGTCAACGGGGAGAAAATTACGGAACCCGAGCTGAAGTCCCGCTTAGAGCAGGTGGCGGCTATGTACGGCTATAACCTGGATAGTGAGCAGGGTAAGGAAATACGCGGTTTTCTGGAAGAGCAGGTTCTGCAGAGTTTAATCGAAGAAAAGGTTGTACTGCAGGTTGCGAAAGAAAAGAAGATTTCCGTGAAAAAGGAAGACGTACAAGAGGAATTGAAGAAGATTAAAAGCCAGTTTCCCGGTGACAAAGAATTTCAGGATTTCCTGAAAGAACGGAAATTTGCGGAAAAAGACCTGACAGTATACCTGGAGCACCAGTTGATTTTGAACAAACTCTTTGATGAAGTCACCAAAGATATCACCACTACTTCCAAAGATATTAAACAATATTACGAGGAAAACAAGGAAGAATTTTTTGTACCTGAACAGGTCAAAGCCCGCAATATTGTGGTGAAAACGGAGGAAGAAGCCAAAGCGCTTATCGCTGAGCTGGACCAGGGGGCAGATTTTGCAACCCTTGCTGTAGAAAAGTCTATTGACCCCACGGCCAAACAAAACCAGGGAGATATTGGTTACTTTGATAAAGATGCCGGTTTAGTTGAGGAATTCAAAACCGCCGCTTTTGCCCTTAAAGTTGGCGAATATACCAAGAAACCGGTACAAAGCATTTTTGGGTATCACATCATTAAGGTGGAAGATAGAAAACCCGCCAAACAATCAACCTTTGAAGAAGTGAAACAAGAGCTGGAAGAACGTTTTATCTTTGAGGAGAAAAACGAAAAATTTGCCAATTTTGTCGATGAAGTCATGGAAAAAGCGAAAATTGACAAGAAACTTCCCGAGAAAAAGACTAATGAGCCGAAAGAAGACGGAACAAAAGGTAATAACCAGGAAAAAGAGCAAAATAAAGGAAATTAGACAAAAATAAAGAAAAAGGAAGAGACGCGCGGAAAAGCGCGTCTCTTCCTTTGAGTATAAAAATGTCTTTTAAGACAAACATTAGAACTGGAAGGACTGGCAAAAGTGAGAGGAGGTTGACATTATTAGGCTATTTGGTGGAAAAAAATGAATAATTAGCGATTAGAGGATATATACTATCACTGAAATAGTTTCCCTTAATAACCATAAGGAGGGACGGTGACCCGAATGAAAGCAACAGGTATTGTTCGTAGAATTGATGATTTAGGTCGCGTTGTTATTCCGAAAGAGATCCGGAGAACCCTGCGTATTCGCGAAGGTGATCCTTTAGAAATTTTTGTAGATCGTGAAGGGGAAGTGATTCTGAAAAAGTATTCACCGATAGGTGAGCTTGGCGATTTTGCCAAGGAATACGCTGATTCTCTTTATGAGGCTATTGGTCACATCGCTTGTATTGCTGATAGGGACCAGATCATAGCTGTAGCAGGCGGGCCCAAGAAAGAGTTCTTGAATAAACGTATAGGACCGGCAGTAGAAAAAGTCATGGATGAACGCAGAGCCGTATTGATTAATCAGCCCGGTCAACATGCTTACTGCAGCATCTGTGCCGGTGAGGAAGGTGAATGTAAATATACGGCTGAGGTCATCGCCCCCATTATTGCCGAGGGTGACCCCATTGGTGCCGTTATTATTGCAAGCAAGGAACCAAATACGAAGTTTGGTGACCTGGAGCTTAAACTGGCGGAAACAGCGGCATCTTTCCTGGCTAAGCAGATGGAACAATAAAAAGAGGTGGTGTGATAAACACCACCTCTTTCATGTAATTATTATTCGGGGGGAGAATAAACATGGGAGGAGTCATCAAAAGTGCAGCAATATTGAGTCTTGCCGGAATTATAACAAAGATTATGGGAGCTGTCTACCGCATCCCCTTTGCCCGTATGGTAGGTGATGAAGGTTTAGGACTTTACCAGATGGCCTATCCTTTTTATACTATCGTGCTGGCCATCAGTACCGCCGGCGTACCGGTTGCCATTTCCAAGCTCGTGGCGGAACATGAAGGCTTAGGCGACAAAGGAGGGGCAATACGTATTTTCTGGGTGGCGTTAGGTTTTCTTTTTTTCACTGGCCTGATTTCCAGCTTCTGTCTCTATTCTTATGCCGATGAACTGGCCCTGAAGATTCTGGGAGAACCCCGGGCCGTGTTACCTATCCGTTCTATTGCCCCGGCTATCTTTTTTACTTCGATTATGTCCGCCTTCCGCGGTTTCTTCCAGGGTCAGCAGAACATGATTCCCACGGCCCTCTCTCAAATACTGGAACAAACAGTCCGTATAGTGACAGTATTTTGGGCGGCTCTTTTTCTACTTCCCCTAGGGATAGAGGTTACGGCCGCGGGAGCCACTTTTGGTGCGGCTACCGGAGGCTTAGCAGGTTTACTTGTACTGGTTATGATTTTCGTCCGCCAAACAGACAGCCGGCATAGCGCCAGCCCCCGCAACACTAAAAGTAGTCTAGCCCGCATCCTTTTTAAAGTCCTGGTCTTTTCTATCCCTATCTCCCTCGGGGGGTTAATTTTCCCCCTCATGCAGATGCTGGATATTTCCCTTGTGCCCATGGGCCTGCAAAAGGGAGGATATACGGTGGCAGAAGCCACCAGTCTTTATGGACAGCTCTCCGGTATGGCCGGTTCCATTATTAATTTGCCTACCATTGTGACCATTGCTCTTTCAGCCAGTCTCGTTCCTGCTGTTTCCAGCTTAGTAAAGAAAAAAAAGATAGAAGTACTGGCTGACCTGACTTCGGCTGCACTGAAATTAAATCTCATTATTACTTTGCCTGCCACGATAGGGCTTATGATTCTGGCTGAACCTATTTCCGGCCTGTTATTTGCTTTACCTGAAGCGGGTGAGCCTTTAGCCTGGCTGGCAGGGGGGATCATCTTTGCCGGCTTATATCATGTCAGTACGGGAATACTACAGGGGCTGGGACAAACACTTCTCCCCGTTATAGCCCTCTTGACGGGGAGTGGGGTGAAGGTGATGATAACTTATTACTTAACGCCCCTTCCCCAGTGGGGGATTAAGGGGGCTGCTTTAGCCACAGTCCTGGGCTTTATGGTGGCTGCTTTTATCAATCTGCTGTTTTTGAAGTACAATGTGGCTGTGCGTATCCAGTGGTGGAAAGATATCTTTTTCGCCGCTCTCAGTGTTTTTCTGATGGCCGTGTCGGTTGTAACCGGTTATGCAGTAATGGAGCAGTATTTTTCGGCTGAGTTTACTACGCTTTTGACTATTCCCCTGGGAGCTTTTGTTTACCTTATATTCATCTTCCTCTTCGGTCTTCTCAAGAAAAGAGAGATAGCCATTCTCCTGGGTGAAGATAACCGCTGGAACAATGTTCTGGACAAAATTCCTTTTTTACGTTGAAAGTGTAAATGATTAAGAATACTATATAGTTGTTAGTTGGTAGTTGGAAAAAGGAGATGAAATGGTGAAAGAAATTGTTGTTGCCGGTTTAGGGCCGGGGAGTCTGGACCATCTCTCTTTTGGGGTCTGGCAGCTCCTCCAAAAAGGTGATAGGAGAATTATCCTAAGGACAGCGAAACACCCGGTGGTGGCAGAAATGGATCGCTACAATATCAATTATGAATCCTGTGATCGCTTCTATGAGGAAAAAGATACTTTTTACGATGTTTATCAGGCCATAGTGGGATATCTTATAGAAACGATAAATGGAGACCCCTCCCTTCAGCAGTTGATCTACTGTGTACCCGGGCATCCCACTGTTGCTGAAGAGACAGTTAGGATGCTCTTGGCCAGGGGCAAGGAGGAGGGTGTAACTATTCGGTTAATCCCCAGTATGAGTTTCCTGGATAGCCTCTATGCTGCGTTAACCATAGATCCCACTGAGGGGTTACTGGTCCTTGATGCCTTAAGTGTGGAGGAGTTCCAGTTAAATACAAGACACCATACCATCTTTACCCAGGTCTACAACCGCCTGGCCTCCTCTGATCTAAAACTCATCCTGTTGGAACGATATCCTCCCGAACATCCTGTGAAAGTTATTTCGGGTGCAGGTATTCCCGGGATAGAAAGAATCAGTGAAGTTCCCCTTTGCCAGTTGGATCATATCAACTGGTTTGATCATTTGACCTCGGTTTACGTCCCCCCCTTACCGGGAGAGGTTAAGGAGCATGTGTGCAAATATCCCCTGGACCCTCTGGTTGAGGTCATGGAAACCCTTCTTTCGCCCCGGGGATGTCCCTGGGACAGGGAGCAAAATCATTTCACCTTGAAACCCTATCTTCTGGAGGAAGCTTATGAGGTCATTGAGGCCATTGACAGCGGTGATATGCATAAATTGCGGGAAGAATTGGGAGACTTACTGCTACAGATAGTGTTTCATACGGCTCTGGCCCAAAGCCGGAACGAATTTGACCACAATGACGTCATCGAGGAAATCACCCTCAAGATGATTAGGCGCCATCCCCATGTCTTTAGTAACGTGCAGGTGAAAAATTCCCAAGAGGTTTTGCAAAACTGGGAAGAAATCAAGGCAAAAGAATTAGGTAAACCCTTGAAAAAAGGCAGGGTCATGGATAAACTGAATAAGTCCTTATCCGCCTTACTCCTGGCTGAAGAAGTGCAGAAAAAGGCTAAAAAAGTTGGTTTCGACTGGGATGATATTCAGGGAGCCTGGGACAAGCTTACAGAGGAAATGGAGGAAGCAAAACAGGCCTGGCAGGAGAAAGGAGATCTGGAAGGTGAATTAGGGGATCTTTTATTTGCCGTAGTCAATGTAGCCAGGTTTGGCAAAATCTCACCGGAAGCGGCCCTTCTTAAAACCATTCAAAAGTTTATCAGGCGGTTCAATTACATAGAGGAGAAGGTTATTGAGCAAAACTTCAAATGGGAGGAATTGGATTTACAAAAAATGGATACAATGTGGGAAGAGGCTAAAAAATCAGGTTTTTAGCCAATTAAATGCAAAGAAAAACTTCACGGCAGGCAGGAGTTTGGTAGGTTTTGACGAATCTAGGTTATGGACAAACATATTTATTAAATTAGGAGGGATAAACTTGAATAAGACGGAATTAATTAGTGCGGTAGCTGAAAAAACCGAGTTTACCAAGAAGGATGCAGAAAAAGCCATCAACGCAGTATTAGAGGCTGTAGAGGAAGCATTAGCTAAAGGCGACAAAGTCCAGCTGGTGGGCTTCGGTACTTTCGAAGTTAGAGAACGGGCAGCCCGTACTGGACGTAATCCTCAAACAGGTGAGGAAATCAAAATCGCTGCCGCCAAAGTTCCTGGCTTTAAGCCTGGCAAAGCACTGAAAGACGCAGTCAGCAAGTAATTTTAATACATATTATGTTCTATAAATAGAAAGCAGGTTCATTCTATATGAACCTGCTTTTTGTGCTTTTTGTTTCTCTAATTTTAAATTATATATTTATCCAGCTCTTCTTTGAAGCCGACGGTAAGCTGTTCCAACTGGCAGATATAGCCTGTCAATTCTTTGATCTTTTCCGAGTATTCCATGACATTGGCACTCATCTCTTCGCTGGAGGCCGAGTTTTCCTGGGCAATGGCGGCCAGGGCATGGAGATTCTGGAACACTTCGGCAATATGTTTGGTTTCCCGGGATAATTCTTCCACCAGTCTAACAATCTGATTAGCTACACCTGCGATTTTTTGGGTGGCGGACATATTATCCTGTACTGCCCCGTTTAAACTCTTATTGCTTTCCTCCAGCCGCTGATATTGATCCTGGATGTGATTAACCAGAGACCCTACTTCCGTAATAAAAAAGCCCAAATTTTCATTGATTGTCTTTACCGCTTGTTTTACATCATCAGCCAGTCCCCTGATCTCCTGGGCCACTACAGTAAACCCTCTGCCCATTTCCCCGGCACGGGCCGCTTCAATAGAGGCGTTTAGCGACAGGAGGTTGGTTTGATCGGCGATTTGCTCAACGGTGGTGGCAATCTCCATAATCTCTTTGACTCTTTCCTTGATTTCCTGTCCCTGCTGGTTTACCCTGGCGAAACTGTCTTTGGTTTGGGTCAGGTGGTCAGAGACGCCTTGTACCTGCTGGTAAGACCTTTGAATATTCATGACGGCCTCTTCCAGTTGGGATTTGGTTTGCAGTTCCTGGCCCGCCAGCGCTTCAAGCTTTTGAATATTT
>JAIHAN010000164.1 GCA_020054815.1 Peptococcaceae bacterium
AAAAGGCGGACTCCCCGATAGCTGCCCGGCCTTTACTGTCAATATCCGGTGCGGTTCAAGCTTAAGAGCTGTTGAATTGGGAATCTTAAGCATTGCAGCCGGCGAAGAAGATATTGTGCTGGCGGGCGGTACTGAGTCCAGCACGCAGGTGCCATACATTCTGCCTGAAGCCAGGTGGGGGCAAAGGATGGGTGACACGAAAATATACGATGTCCTGCATAAAGACGGGTTTATGTGCCAGTTGGCCGGCATGCTCATGGGCAATACGGCTGAACTGCTGGTGGAAAAATATAAAATATCCCGGGAGGAGCAGGACAGTTTTGCGCTGGAGAGTCATTATAAAGCTGTGGATGCTATGGAAAAAGGCCTTTTCAAAGAAGAGATTGTCCCTGTCGAAATTAAGGATAGGAAAGGAGTCAAATTGATAGACACCGATGAGATTCCCAGGAAAGACGTCTCTTTGGAAAAGCTGGGCAAATTGCCGCCGGTTTTCCTGAAAGAAGGCAGTGTCACGGCAGGGAATAGTTGCGCCTTGTGTGACGCGGCCTCAGCCGTACTCCTCATGTCAGAGGAAAAAGCGAGGGAACTGGGGGTAAAACCCATGGCGCTGGTGCGTTCTTATTCGTATGTAGCGCTTGACCCCAAGTACATGGGATTGGGTCCGGTCCTGGCCATACCAAAGGCCCTGGAAAAAGCCGGCCTGAAACTGCAGGATATTGATTTAATTGAATTAAACGAAGCGTTTGCTGCCCAGGTTATCGCCTGCGACAGAGAACTTAAGATAGATAAAGAAAAACTCAATGTACACGGCGGAGCCATAGCCCTGGGTCATCCTGTCGGAGCTACAGGAGCAAAAATACTGACCACCCTTCTCTATGCCCTTAAAAACCGTGACAAGCACCTCGGTATTGTCAGCCTCTGCATTGGCGGCGGTCAGGGTGTAGCGCTGGTAGTGGAAAGATTGAACTAAAAATCAAAGAGGAGGGTAGAAAATGCAAAAGATTTTCGTAATAGGGGCAGGGACCATGGGTAGGGGAATAGCCCAGGTTGCCTCCCAGGCAAAATATTTGGTATATATTTCGGATATCAACATTGATGTGGTCAAAAAGAGCCTGGACATGGTGAAAAGCGGACTGGACAGACAGGTAGAAAAAGGGAAAATAACGAAAGAAGAAGTCCAAGACATCATGGATCGGATCAAACCGGTGGAAGGTATGGAAAAAGTGAATGAAGCCGATTTTATCATCGAAGCGGCTTTGGAAGACGTGGCCTTAAAACAAAAGATCTTCAAAGAACTGGATGAAAAGTCAAATCCTCAGGCCATCCTGGCCACCAACACCACTTCCTGTTCCATCACCGAAATAGCCTCGGCCACCAGAACCCCGGAACGCGTTGTAGGGATGCACTTTTTCAACCCGCCTATCCTCATGAAGCTCGTGGAGATAATGCCCGGGATACTTACAGCCGATGAAACGGTTGATAAAACTAAAGACTTGGCCCTCAAGATGGGCAAAGACCCGGTGGTTACTAAAAAGGAGGGCCCGGCGGGGGTTACCAGCCGCATCCTGGCGGGTCTCCTCAATGAAGCCGTGTGGGTGCTGCATGAAGGCATTGCTACGGTGGATGCCATTGATAAAGCCGTGGTAATGGGCTGCAACCACAGGATGGGACCTTTTGCCCTGATTGACCTCATCGGCGTAGATATTCACCTGGCCAAGACCCAGATGCTGTATAACAAGACCGGCGACGACAGGTACAGGCCGTGCTATCTCCTGGAACAGATGGTTCAGGCGGGCCTCCTGGGCAAAAAAGCGGGCCGGGGGTTTTATGATTATTCAAAAGACCCTGCTGAGCCGGTGGACTTCTTCAAAAAATAATGATGAATGCCAAACGAAGGTAGGTAAAAAGGATGTATAAACACCTGGTACTTGAAAAAGAAGAAAACATCGGCCTGTTGACATTGAACCGTCCTGAAATGAACGCTTTATGTAACGAGATGGTTGACGAACTGGATAAGGTCTTAATGACACTGGAACAAGACAGTGGGGTAAAGGTTTTAATTATTACAGGAGCAGGGAACAAAGCTTTTATGGCGGGTGCGGATATCCGTGAACTTGATAAAAGGGATTTTATCTTGGGACGCCAGCAGACCAAACGCCGTCAGGATGTTTACAATAAAATCTCCAATTTGCACGTGCCCACCATTGCAGCAGTTAACGGTTTTGCGCTGGGAGCAGGGTTGGAACTTGCCCTGGCCTGCAGCATCCGTATTGCCTCGGATAAAGCCAAGTTCGGCGCTCCCGAAGTAAATCTGGGGATAATCCCGGGAGACGGGGCTACCCAGCGGTTGCCCAGGGTAATCGGCCAGGGAAGGGCCATGCACATGATTATTACCGGAGAAATGATTACTGCCGAGGAAGCCCTGCAGTACGGCCTTGTTACAAAAGTGTTTCCGCCGGAGGGGTTGCTTGACGGCGCTAAGGAAATAGCTAAAACCATCATGAAAAAAGGCCCCCTGGCAGTCATGTACGCCAAAGAAGCTGTCAACAGGTCCCTTGATACCTCTCTTTTCGTCGGTTTAACCTTAGAGTCCTATCTTCATGCCCTGGCCTGCGCCAGCGAGGATAAGAAAGAAGGCGTCGAAGCTTTTCTTAATAAAAGAAAACCCGAGTTTAAGGGAAAATGAACGGAATTAAAGAGGCTCATAGATTAGGTTATTCTCAAGGTTTATCTGAAATTGCCTCAGGGAAGCTCTAATAAGTGAAGGCCCTCCCCTGTTAACCGGGGTGTTGTTATATTAAAAGAATATTTGTTGCATCATGACGAAATAAGAGATAATCTTATAATATCAGCAGGTTAGCAGAGGAGGGTATCACATGACACAGATTAGAAAAACGAAATTATATGAAGAAGTAATACAGAGAATTGAAGAAATGATAAAGACAAATCAGATGCAGCCAGGTGATAAGCTCCAATCCGAAAAAGAACTTGCTGCTTACTTTGGAGTAAGTCGAATGGCTATCAGGGAAGCGTTGAGTGCGCTGCAGGCTGCCGGTTTACTTGAAGTGAAACATGGTTCAGGCATATTTATTCGCAATGTAAATGAAAAACTAACTAATCCCCTTACCCTCAGGCTTTTAACAGATAAAGAGAACCTGTTAAACATCCTGGAGTTGCGAAAAGGACTGGAAACCGAAGGCGCTTTCCTGGCTGCGCTCCGGGCTGATGCTGCGGATCTCAGCAGACTTCACGAATGCCTGGAGGATATGGATAAGGAAATCAAGAACGGCGGCAGCGCAGCCCAGGAAGACTTTAAGTTTCATTGTGTCCTCATGAAGGCCACCCACAATCCTGTCTATAGCAATGTATTCGATACGATATCCAATATCTTCCATGAAGGATTATTATCAAGTCATGAGTATTTTAGGGTAAATCAGGGTCCCCGGTTGGTAGTCTTGGATGAACACAGGTTAATATACGAAGCAGTTAAAAACAAGCAGCCGGAAAAGGCCCGGGAGGCCATGAGAAAACACCTGGAAAATGTTGAGCAAAAGCTGCGTAAAGTTGATTTTGTCTAGTTCCTGGTAATCTGAACTAGTGAGGTTAATGTCATGAGATATCCTAGAATATATAATGTTCGTCAGGTTTTTCCCCAGGATAAAATCTGCGACATAGCCGGTGAGTTAAACACCCAGTTAGAGGAAGTAGGGGTCAGATCCATTTTCTCACCGGGGGAAAGAGTTGCTGTTGCCGTAGGAAGCAGAGGAATTGCTAATATTAGTAAAATTATCAGCGTTCTGGTGGAGAAACTGAAGGTACTGGGTACGAATCCCTTTATTGTCCCGGCTATGGGCAGTCATGGCGGAGCTACTGCGCAGGGTCAGATCGAGGTTCTGGCCAGTTTGGGTATTACAGAAGGGACAGTAGGGGCCCCCATTGTCTCTGACATGGATGTTGTAGAATTAGGGAAGACCGGCAGCGGGGCCACAGTTTATATGGATAAGAATGCATGGTCGGCAGACGCCATTGTGGTCGTTAACAGGGTCAAACCCCATACCAGATTCAAAGCCGAAAACGAAAGCGGTCTAATGAAGATGGTATCTGTGGGGCTGGGCAAGCATAAAGGGTGCAGTCAGATGCATGCCTATGGCCTTTTCCCTACTGTTGTCGAAGCAGCCCGTCTGGCCTTAAGCAAAGCACCGATAAGGCTGGGGATTGGTATTGTAGAGAACTCCTACGATGAAACTGTCAAAATCGTAGCTGTAAAAAAAGAAGATTTAGAAGCGGTAGACGCCCAATTGTTAAAGCTTGCCAAAAAGCTGATGCCTACACTGCCCGTTGAAGATATAGACCTGCTTGTAGTTAAAGAGATGGGTAAAAACATCAGCGGCACAGGAATGGATGTTAACGTTCTGGGGAGGGTAACGCAGCCTATCACTAATGAGGTTGATACTCCCAGGATAAAACGGATTATCGCTCTAGAAATAACGGAAGCTTCCCACGGCAATGCCCTGGGGATGGGGTTAGCAGACGTTGTTCCCCGCCGTTTTGCAGATCAAATTGATTTTGAGGCCACCTATGCTAACGTTCTTGCGGCGGGAGTTCTTGACAGGGGTAAAATGCCGGTTGTTTGCAAGAATGACCAGGAGGCTATCACCGCAGCCCTTAAGTCTATTGAAAGGCTAGAACCCTCCAAGGCTCGCCTTATTTTTATCCGTAATACCCTGGAATTAAGCCATCTCAAAGTATCCGAGAGCATTTTGGCAGAAATCAGAAATCTGCCCTTTATCGAGGTTTTAGATGATGGCTTTGATCTGGGATTTGACGCACACGGTAATATAGCTGATAAGTGGTGGTGAATAACGTTATGAGACGCAACAGATTTAAACTGTTGCGTCTCATAATATTATGGGCAGTCATGGAGGAGGGACTCCGGAAGGACAGAGGGAGATCCTGACCAGCTTGAATATTACCGAAGAGACTCCTTAAAAAAGGCTGACTTGCCGGCCAAGGTTGTGCATATACCATTTAGCTTGTCGCCTAAGGCCTATGAGTAACAGCTTATGAAAAAGAACTAATTATAATATAATTGAGTTATCAGCAACAAATGAAAAGGGAGAAAGAGAGATGTCTACTACAGACTGGCAGATTATCCTTTTGTCGGCTCTCCCGGTGACAGAGTTGCGGGCCACCATCCCCCTGGCCCTGGCCATGGGGATGTCGCCTCTAAGGGCTATGACTCTGGCCATCTTCGGTAACCTTTTGCCCATTGTTCCGCTTATTTATTTTTTAGAACCCTTGAGCCGCAGGTTGCGCCAGTATCCTTTCCTGGATAACTTTTTCCAGAAGGTATTAACAAAAACCCGGCACAAAGGGAGCGGGGTGCAAAAATACGGAGCCCTGGGGCTTTCGCTCTTTGTGGCCGTGCCTTTACCGGGGACAGGAGCCTGGTCCGGAGCCATTCTGGCCTGGCTCTTAGGGATCAAACCCTTTTACACCTTCTGGGCTTTAAGCGGAGGGGTTATCCTGGCCGGTCTGGCTGTGACCATGGCCAGCTTGGGACTGGTGAAAATCGCGGATTTTTTATATGACCTGGAGTATCTGGTAGCTCTGCTTTTGCTCCTGGGTTTTATCTATTTACTGTACAGGAAAAGAAAGAAAAAAGAATAATTAACTATGAAGAGGAGTTATAAAAGTTATCAATGATTAGGGGGTTGTCGTATGAGAATCACTGTACTGGGAGCAGGTCCGGCAGGTTATGCTGCAGCCTTGCGGGCTGTTCAGAAAGGAGCTAAAGTAACGCTCATTGAAAAAGAACGCCTGGGCGGCACTTGCCTGAACTGGGGATGTATACCCACAAAAGCCTGGGTGGAGAGTGCCCACCGCTGGAGGGCGATCCAGGAAGCCGCCGATTTTGGCCTGGAATGTACGGCCCATAGGCCTAATCTCCAAGCTATCGTGGCCAGGAAAAACCAGGTGGTGGAAACCCTGGTAGGCGGTATCCAACAGCTCATGGCGAAACAAAAGGTCCATGTCCTCCGGGGACGGGGAACAGTGGTGAACCCTCGTCTCGTCTCAGTACAGTTGGCAGACGGTTCCCGGGAAGAAGTGGAGAATGATTATTTAATTTTGGCTACCGGGTCTGTACCAGCATCACTGCCCATTCCGGGCCTGGACCTGCCGGGGGTGCTGACCAGTAAAGAGGCCCTGGATCTAACAGAACTTC
>JAIHAN010000165.1 GCA_020054815.1 Peptococcaceae bacterium
GCGTATATCACCCATCGAAATTTCCCTTAAATTGGTTGCAGTGTTAAGTTGTCAAGGTTTAATGAGGTGTTTTTTTGTGGTTTATGCAGTGAAATCAAAATTATATTCACGCTAATAGGGTCTACCTCCTGTCATAAAGTCGTGAACGGCTGGAAAACGGGTCCAAGTGGCTGTATTTGCGGTATGAACGGCAAAAGAGAGTAGAAAATTATCCCCCAGTCATTGATAGCTGCAATGTGAACCCCTATTCCCTAGTAAGGCAAAAATTATTCCCATTTGCAATGAAAAAAGCATCCAAGCGGGATAATTCCTTGGATGCTTTTAATCCTCTATAAAGTTCACTCTTTCCATTCATGTACTATTTTCCCGTAGTATGCCATAACCATTGTTACAGCGGTCAATCATGCAAAATTAAACCAAAAAAAAAATAGTATTGACAAATTTTTTTTACATTCCCTTTTTTATGGCTCTAATTAAAAAAATTATGAAAGAAGTCGCTATAACGGTAATCAAGATAGATGCTAAATATCTAGGGAAGGGAAAAATAAAGGGGTACTCCCAAATTGACTGAATAAATATTAGCCGAGGTAAGGCTGGAGGGCCTAGGCTGGAAAGGTTCTGGTATAAGTAGTTTATTGGAAAACCAAATCCTACTTTGTTTAATGCTTCAAGAGACGTTATGTGCCTCGGGATAAATATAGTAATAGAAACTAAGATTGCGCTCAGCGGTAAACACTTAATTAAACTATAAATAAAGACCACCTCAATACTATTATGGTATTGGAAAAATTATCCATAAACTGCATAACTACTGTTATTAAAGATGACTGCCTTTTAGTGTATTCATTTTGTAAAAAGGATAATTCATTTTCCATTTTTATATCAACCTCCCTCTATAAAGACTACCCCTAAAAATGTACCATTTGCTTAAATAATTAAGGTCTTACATAATGCACAACAATTAAAAAGAAACAAAGAAGAGAGGGTAACCTTTTCCTGCAGATATTAATCATTTACCAAACTAATCAATTGAGTATATGTTTCTACTGCTACTCTTGCCTTTGCAAATCCAATAAATTCCTTCGTGTTAATTGGTATCACTACATAGTTATCCTTTAATACCAATAAATTTCGAATGTATGGTTCTGTGGGATTTGTTTCAATTCCCTTTGCTTTATTATCAACAAGAATTAAGGCAAAGAGATGCGAATTCCCTGGTTTATAGTTTTCTTTATTTATTACCACGGCTTCTGATGCCCGTAATTCATTGAAGACCCTTGTTATGATATCCTTATCATCAATTCTTTTTCTATCTTTCAGTAGATTATCAATATCACTATTAATCCGACTTATTTCCATCAAATCTTCATCGGATAATTGTTGCCCTTTCTTATACTTATTAAATATATATTTTTGTCCCTGGGATATTTCTTTTATCTGTTTATCTAGTGCAGGGGTTTGTAAAATCATTTCATCTGGTGTTATTAAAAAATCTAAAGTCATTGTTTTTTGTTGTTCTTTCATTAAAGAACAACCAGATAAAAAAACTACTATAACTAAAAAGAAAGAAATAAATAGGTATTTTCTCATTTTATACTCCCGAAAAAAAGTCTTTATTCTATTATATTATATCAATATATCATAGGGGGCAGTACCATATTACATATTACATGTTACTGCCCACAGTAGTAATTCTTACTCCTTAAAAACTATTTGTATCCGTACTCTTTGACTGAGCCCAGGGATACCATGAATCGCTATCTAAAGTAAAAAGAGTATCGGTTCTAATATAGTTAGTTCCAGTATCTCCTGCCGACAAGTAATTAACGTTATTTCTGGTTAAAAGGACGAGACTTGTTGAATCAAGATAAAGTGGTTAATAAAGCCACTTAGCCCATTGGAATCACACCCTAATGATATGCTTCCTTTTTACTTTCCTTAAATATAATCTGATAAGTATTACATAAAGCACAAAACTAGGGAGCAAAACATGACATACAAATATTTGCGCATTAACCGGTCATTTTCGTCCCTTAAGTGGCTGTATTTGCGGTATGAACGGCAAAAGAAAGTAAAAATTACCCGACTCTTTGACGAGCCGGGTTTATCTATCCCCCCAACGGCAAATTCACATTAAAAATCGTACCCTTGCTGGGCGTGCTGTGCACAGACATGACGCCTTTATGCTGGGTAATGATATTCCAACACACGACAAGTCCCAAACCGGTGCCGTTTTCTTTGGTGGTGAAATATGCTTTTCCTATGTTATCGAGAACTTCTTTACTCATGCCCTGGCCATTGTCTTCCACCCCTATCCTGGCCGACGAATTATCATAATCCGTACTTACAGTGACTTCTCCTCCTTGATTAGGGCATGCTTCTATTGCATTCTTTATTAAATTAATCAGCACCTGGCGGATACTGCCTTCGTCTAGCTCGACCAGGGGACCTTTTTTAAATTCTGTCTTGATCACCACATTATTTTCCCTGGCATATGCCTCCATCAAGAGTACTGTCTTATAAACCAGCCTGTTTAAATCACAGAGGGCTATTTTCCCCTGGGAAGGCCGGGTAGCCTGTAGAAATTCGGTAATCATGGCCTCAACACTCATCAAATCATCTAACATGAGCCGTATGATATTGCGGTCAAAAACATAGTTCTCTTTTAGAGATGCCAGTTGCAAAAATCCTTTAACCGAAGTGAGGGGGTTTCTCACCTCATGGGCTAAACAGGAGGCTAATTGACTCATGGCAGTGAGCCTGTCAATCACCCTATCTTGTTCCTGCCGCAGTTTAAGAGTAGTGATATCCCGCATGGTTACGGCCAGGCCGATAAAGATATTATCCTCATTCAAGATCTGTCTGACATTAATCAGGAGATACTTTATTTCTTTGGAAATGTTCACTGCTAATTCGTAATCTGATAACATCCCGCCGCTGTTTATTTCCTTGATCATTGTTTCAAATTCGGGCGCTAATTTCCTTAACACCTCCTGTACCGGTGAGCCCACAAGAGTACTCACGTCAAGATTAAAGATGGTTCCAATACTTTTGTTTACCACGGTACAGTACAAACATTCATTAGTAACGATGATACCTGACGTTAGATAATCAAAAACATAAGAAGCCCTGACAGCATCTAAAAACTTTTCCTTTTCACAGGGAAGCCCTTTACTCATAACTTCACCTACCTTCCTAAGGATATTTTTACAAAAAGTACAAATTACCTTCTTTTTTTACCATAAATATCTAAAATTTCAAATATGCTCACTAAAACATGCATTATACCCTTAAAACAGAACCTGTGTATAAACACAGGTTTCTGTTTCGTCTTTATTAACTTTTAATTCCTTTTAACAACTCCTGGAATTCTTCTTCCGTAAATATTTTGAGAATTGACTCAGGTTCGGTCTCCAGGATAGCCCTGGCTTTATCCAGTTTGGACCCGGCGTTTTCACCTGCTATTACGTAATCCGTCTTCTTGCTGACACTGCCGGAAACTTTAGCCCCCAAATCGCTTAAGAGTTTCTCAATCTCGGACCGGGTGAAATTCTGCAAGGTTCCAG
The DNA here is from genome assembly GCA_020054815.1 of Peptococcaceae bacterium. Lineage (GTDB taxonomy): Bacteria > Bacillota > Peptococcia > DRI-13 > DRI-13 > Thermanaerosceptrum. The sequence continues at coordinate 3,567 of JAIHAN010000165.1, forward strand.
TCACTACCACCGTTTTATCTTTGAAGGGGCTGTCCGTGTCAGGACCTTTTACAAATTGGGGCCTTACGCCCGAGGCCAGGAGGCTCTCTATACTTTCCTTTATTTTTTCATCGTGGAGGAATTTAAGGATGCTGTCTGCAACAATCTCTCCGATCTCAGGTATGGCCAGCAATTCTTCCCGGGTAGCCTGCATGACACCCTCCAGGGACTGGAAAGTTCGGGCCAGGTCGCCGGCTGTTTTTTTGCCCACATTGGGAATTCCCAGGGCGTAGATAAAGGAATCCAGGGTACAGTCTTTACTTTTTTCTATGGAATCCAAAAGGTTTTGCACCTTTTTCTCTTTAAACTTCTCCAGGGTAAAAAGGTCTTCCCTGGTGAGACGGTAGAGGTCGGAGATTTCCCGGATATCCAGCTTTTCAAAAAGCTGCTCCGCCGTTTTTTCACTGAATCCTTCGATATTCATGGCCTCCCGGCTGGCAAAATGTACGATGCTTTTCACCAGCTGGGGTTTGCAAGAGAGGGAGTTCTCACAGAATAGATGCACCCCGTCCTGGATCAAATCAGCCCCGCAGGCCGGGCAAACTTCCGGTGCTTTTATTTCTGCAGTGCCGGATAAAGATTCTTCCACTACACCGGTTATTTCGGGGATCACATCATTGGAACGACGCACAAAGACCTGGCATCCTAATCTTACGCCTTTCCGCTTTATGTCATCCATGTTATTAAGGGTAGCCCGCTTCACGGTTACTCCCCCAATATCCACAGGTTCCAAAAGAGCAGTAGGGGTTACCTTTCCGGTGCGGCCCACATTCCATTCTACCGCAAGCACGGTGGTTACGGCATCCTTGGCTTCGAATTTATAGGCAATGGCCCACTTGGGGAATTTGATAGTATAACCAATAACCTCCCGCGTGGGCAGATCGTTCACCACAATCACAGCCCCGTCAATTTCGAACTCGAAAGTATCCCGGATTCTTTCCAGTTCCTTGACCTCCCGGATCACTTCTGCTATACTGCGGCAGGTCTTATGGTATTTATGGACAGGCAGCTTTTGTTCCTTAAGAAAAGCCAGGATCTCCTCATAGTTCCGGAAAGACTCTCCCTGGCTAAAACCAATATCATAAAACCAGGCAATGAGCTTGCGTTTGGCCGTTTCCTGGATATTGAGATTCCTTAAAGCGCCGGCCGCTCCATTACGGGGATTCTTTAAAGGGACTAGAGCCTTGGCATTATACTCTGCAAAGGCCTTTTTGGTCATGAGGGCCTCGCCGCGAATTTCCAGTAAGGCTTTACTCTTGATGGCGAGAGGTATGGACTTGATGGTTTTTATTTGAGCAAGAATTTCCTCCCCTACTTCGCCTGTCCCCCTGGTGGCGGCATGCTGTAAGACACCCTCGTAGTAGGTCAAATTGATGGTTAATCCGTCGAACTTGAGGGTAACCACGTAGGAGAGAGGGGGTAAAGGAACATCATGAGAAGCATTGTATTCTTCGATGGCCTTTTCCAGCCTCTTTTCCCAGCTTCTCAGTTCCTCTTCATTCTGGGCTTTGTCCAAACTCCACAATTTGGCTTTGTGGGTGTGCTTTTTAAATTCGGTGAGGAGCACATCTCCCACCCGCTGGGTGGGTGAGTTGGGGAGTACCACCCCTGTTTTCTCTTCCATGGCCTTTAAGCGGTCATAGAGTCGATCATATTCCCGGTCACTGATACTGGGATTGTCCAGGGTATAGTACTCGTAAGCATACTGGTTTAACTGTTCTACCAGTTTTTCCATTTCCTTCAGCATCTCAGTCTGGTCCATATAAATCCCCCTTGCCTTTAATTAGGCTTACTGGATTTTGGAGATGGGTGCGTATTTCGCTACCAGGCTCTTAATACCTAAATTGGGGAAAGCCACTTTAATTTCCGCTTCTTCTCCTTCTCCCTTGACACTGACTACCACACCCTGTCCCCATTTGCGGTGTTCTACCTTATCGCCCACATTAAACTGAATTAAGCCGCCCTGCCGGGTAAAAAGAGGGGGAGCAGGAGCCCGGGTAGTCCGGAAAAAGTCATGATTACTTTGATATTCTTCCCAAAGCTGGGGCGGAATTTCCCCGATAAAACGGGACGGCGGGTTATAACTTGTATTACCATAGAGATTCCGCTCCCGGGCACAAACCAGGTGTATTTTCTCTTTGGCCCGGGTTAAGGCTACATAACACAAACGTCTTTCTTCTTCCAGTTCGCTTTCGTTGAGAAGAGAGCGAGAATGAGGAAAAATCCCCTCCTCCATGCCTACAATAAAGACCACGGGGAACTCCAAACCCTTGGCTGTATGCATGGTCATCACGACCACAGCCTGGTTCTGGTCTTCTAAGGTATCGATATCACTGACCAGGGAAACCTCAGCCAGGAATCCGCCCAGGGATGGTTCAACCGCTTCTTTTTCATAATTCTGGGTTACTGTGAGAAATTCTTTGAGGTTTTCCCGGCGGCTCTGGCTCTCTACAGTATTATCTTCCAGAAGCTCCTGCCAGTAACCCGATTCTACCATTATTTTTTCCGTAAGCTCAGTGAGGGAAACTTGTCCCACCA
>JAIHAN010000166.1 GCA_020054815.1 Peptococcaceae bacterium
CAAGAGGAAACAGAGATAGCACAGCGCATAGAAGATGGTTTAAGAATAGCTTTAACGGATTCCATTGACGAACTTTCCCTTTATGACAATCACCCCGGCGATGTAGGTGATACCACCTTTGAGCGGGGGAAGGATTTAGGGCTAAAGCTTTTTACGGAAGACCGTTTGGCCATGATTGAAGAAGCCCTCCACAGTGTCGATGAAGGTACCTATGGTACCTGTGAATCGTGTGGAAAAGAAATTGATATAGAAAGATTAGAAGCTGTGCCCTATACTACCTTATGTATAGACTGTAAAAACAACCTGGAAGATTTAGAGCGTCATCCCCGGCCCATTGAAGAGGATGTGATCTCTCCTCCCTTCGGCGGTTTCAACCATGACCGGATGCTGGAAACAGCCGGCGATGCATCAGATAACAATGCCTTCGACGGGGAAGATGCCTGGCAGGCGGTGGCCCGCTATGGAAGCAGCGAATCTCCTTCCGATATAGGCAGTGTGGAAAACTATAACGATACCTTTGTTGATAACGATGAAAACATTGGTATAGTAGAAGATTATGAAGGGATTGCGGCCAAAAAGGCCAAAGACGGGCAGGTCTACCAGGATTTTAGCGGACAGAATGACGAGGATTCCCCTTATAATTGGGTTAATGAATAAACAGCAAAAGAAGAGCCAAGCACAGGGTGCTTGGCTCTTCTTTTGCTGTAATTATGCCCCAGAGTCATAATTACAGCACTGCTGCATATGGATATGGAAAAAGAACTATGGAGGAGGAAGGGGAAATGGAAAACAAAGGTTCTCCTCTTTATCAATTAACACTAACCAATCGGGAGGTACTAAGCGCAACCGGTGTTCTCCAGGTAGAAAGTTTCGATGACAGTCAAATTGTTGCTGCAACTAAATTAGGACCCTTAGTGATTAAGGGTGAGGGTCTGCATATTACTCATTTAAACCTGGAGGAAGGGCAATTAACTTTAGAGGGTGTGGTTAGCGGTATCCAATACGTAGAGGACAGGAAGGCTAAACTTAAAACGAGGAGTAAGGGAATCATGGATAGGCTCTTTAAATAAAGAAACGAGGTGACACAATGCAGTCTGTGGTCGACCAGATGATTGCTTTTATACTGGTAATGATCCTGGGTTGTTTTGTGGGGGTGCTTTTCGATTGTTATCGTACGTTAAGAGTAATCTGGCGACCGGGGCCTTGGGGGACAATCATCGGTGATGCCTTATTCTGGGTCGTGGCGACAAGTTTTGCTTATATCTTCCTGTTATTAAGTACCTGGGGAGAAGTAAGACTTTATGTCTTTTTAGCGATGACCCTGGGGTTATTGTTGTATTTTAAATTTGTGAGCAAAAAAGTCCGTTGTGTTTTGGAATGGGCTTATCGATTTGTTACCCGTGTATTGAAGAGCATTGCCAAAATCATTTTAGTACCTTTTAAAATTTTTTATAAAATCGTCCTTTTCCCAGTAGGTTTGGTTGTTTCTTTTTGTTTAATTCTGGGCCGGGGTGCCAAAAAATTATTAAACATGATGAAAAAAGTTGTTCAACGTATGAAAATCCGTAGAGATCCTCCTGACCCACCCCCCGAAAATTTATCTTAATACCAAGCAGGAAAACATAGACCGGTGTTGAATCTAGAAACTAAAAGGCCAAAGGCTACCAGGTTGTCGTCATTATTCCGGGGGAAGAATGGGGTGTAGGTCTCTTTGATACGGAAGGAGAAGAAACTGTATAGCGAAGAAGTACCGCGCCTGTATGTCCTTAACAATGAAGAGCAGGCAGCAAAAACTATCCGTAAGCGAAGAAAAATCCCCAAATATTTCAAACTGCTTTCAAGCGTCTTAGGGGTGTACTTGCTCTTTGCCTTTTTAGCTGGAGGATATGAGATTTGGCAGTTAAAAAAACAACTGGAACAAATTGATTTGGAAAAGAAAGTACTCTTGGAGCAGCGAACCCGGCTGGAACAAGATATTAAAGCTTTACAGGAACCGGAAATTATCGAAAGGATTGCCCGGGAAAGCCTGGGACTGGTGAAGCCGGGAGAAACGGTGATTGTTCCGGCCATTCCGGGAAAAAATATACCTAAACCCAAAGAGGTGAACAGTGCTGAAATAGCTGACTAGTGTCATATTGACACTGGCAAAACCCTTAAGCTATAATGATTTTATGCTAATAAAAAATAAAAATTTAGGGAGGAAATCTTTTCGCATGTCTATTGCTGTAGGGGCAATCATTGAGGGTGTTGTTACCGGAATCACTAGTTTTGGGGCCTTTGTAGAGTTACCGGGTGGGGTGACGGGATTGGTTCACATTTCCGAAGTCGCCGACGCTTATGTCAAAGATGTAAAAGATTATCTAAAAGAACAGGATAAAATAAAGGTCAAGGTTATCAACATTGATCCCAAAGGAAAGATCGGTCTTTCCATTAAACAAGCCAATCCAAACCCAAATTCTCCCGGAAAGGATAGACGCAGGGAAAAGCCCCGTGCGAACCAGATTTCCTTCGAAGATAAATTAGCCAAATTTATGAAAGATAGTGATGAAAGGCTTCAGGAATATAAAAGAAGCACCGATGCCAAAAGGGGCGGAAGGGGCTCCAGCCGGTATTAAGGAAAGGGGACACACCTATTTAGTTACTAGTTACTAGTTACTAGTTACTAGTGATTTTTGTGGGATTTCGGAAGTAGGAAACGGAAAGCGGTAAAATGGACAGGAATGTCATCAATATATAGATAATCAAGCACTCCTTAAGGAGTGCTTTTTATATTAACTGGGAATAATGAAAATAAGGTGACAAACTACTATTATTTAAAAAGGGTGAATGTGGAATGATTATCAAGCCGGATAATGCGGAAGAGAGTTTTAAATGCAGTAGATGCGGTTATTCATTCAGCCGTGGAAGAGAGCAGCAAAAAAAATGCCCCTCCTGTGGTTTTATGTGCACTGTGGAAACCTGCCCCAGTCTTGGAACCTCAAACGAAGACTACTAAGAAGCACCCTTGGGGGAATACCCTTTAGGGTGTTTCTTTTTCTCCTCAAGCACATATCTGTTTTACACCACATAACATAAGTTTAGGAAAAATCTTTGGAGTGTGGTTTAGGATGGTTTGGCAATTCAGCTCCGCTGGATATATGAGAGGACAAGAGGCCCGACGTCCCGAGGTATTGCCCCAGGCCAACCCTGAGGCATTACCTGAAGTAACAGTTGAAGGATTACCTCCACAGGTTCTTTCGTCTTATGAATTAAAGATAAAAAGTGCGGAGAGAAAGTCTCCTAACTCCTGGCTGCTCAATACCTCCCAAGGCGAATATTTGCTCCGTGAATTACCGGACCAAAGTAACCAGGCGAAAACCATAGAGCTCTACTTACAGTTTTCGGAGCAGGGAATTGCAAATTTATTTCCCCTGGAGAAGACCAAGTCGGGCAAAGCTTATGAAAAGACGGAAGGGAAACTGTATTATCTCACACACTACCGGAAAGGGAATTTTTTCAAAGGAGACGATATTTCTCACTTGCGCCTGGCTGCCAAAAATTTAGCAATCCTGCACCGGCAAACCGGGGGTTGGAGAAAGGAACAAGGCAAAAAACAAAATCTTTGGCTTACTGTTAAACAGAACAGGTTAAGGGATCTTCTTGCCTATCTCCATTACCTCAAACAAAATAAGGTATTAACCGACTTTGAACGGCTGTTTATTGAGAACTTTGATTTTTTCTATGACCAAGGGCAGGAGTCTTTAGAACACATGGTTCTGGCGGGGCAGGAAGAAGCCTTTATCATAAACAACCTGTTGCCCGAAAATATAACACTCCTTGATGACAAACTCGTTTTTTTGGATATCACGAAATGGAATACGGGACCTCAGGCTATGGACTTTTCATTGCTGCTCAACAGCTACCTGCCCCTTCATCGCTGGGACCTTGATTTAATCAAAGACTTAATTACTCAATATCATCAAGAGAATCCTTTAGACCAAAAAGCCAGGCATCTTTTATTGGCGCAGCTTCGTTTTCCCAGGCGTTACTGGCTTTATAGCCATCAGTATTTTAGCGGGCAGCTGAGCAGTGATGAACTTACACCTAAACTAAAGAGATATATCCTGGAATGTTACTGGCGGGATATCTGTTTAGACCAATTGGAGAATTGGTTAATAGGAGAGTGGGATAAAAATGATAGCAAGGAATAATGTGGTGGAATTCAGAACTGACCTGCCCGGCTATCCCTGGCAAATTGCAGCGGGGGATGGTGAAACATGGATAATCCTGCGCCACAAGGCAAGACTGCCAGTTACACAAATAGCCCAATTAAAGAATATTACTATGAAAGATTTTAACTGGAGGATATTTACTAAAGCGTTAAGTAAAACACTGTTTCAGGGTACTGTTTCCTTAACTGTTCAATACAGCGAGGCGCAACATCATGGCGAAGAGTTACCCCGAGAAACGTGGGTTGATGAACACCTGGCCAGGGAATCGTTTATAAAGGATGAGACAGTTACAGGCAAAAATATAGTGAGAAAGGACAGTCGGGTCAAAACAGCCTTTTCCAGTATCTTGCTTGATAAAAACATGTTAAATACCGGAAATGAATCCCCTTCCGAAGGAGAAGGAATATGGCATCTGGAATTGCCCTGGCAGGCCTGGTTATATGGTACGGGAAAGCATCAAAACCCGCAGGTTGAGAAAGTTCATATAGCTCAAGTGGGTTTAAATACGCTTCTCTTAGAAATACTGATCCAACTAACAGCCAATAATGAATTAGATTTATTAAATACTCAACTCCTGGAATACGGATTACTGCCCAGGGAAGAGTTGATTTTTAAAATAGAGGGGCAGGAGATTGAGCAAATATTAGGTGTTACTGTACAGCGGGTCTTTCACCAGCCGGTCTATGATTTGGAGTCCAAGAAACTACAGCTTAGAAACTTTAAAGAAGTAGATATAATTTTTATTAGTGCCGAGAAAGGCGGGGAGAGAATTTTAACGGCCTCCCGCCTCATGGAAGAAATGCAGGTTATCCCTTTCTGGCCTCGGGACTGGAAGAGACCGGTAGACTTTGGGTTATTTAACAAATGGCTTGGTCTCGTGAAGGTTGCAGCAGACCAGATTTTGTTCCAGGGGGATTATTTATGGTTTGTCAGATCCATAGAAGAAATGGGAACTGAAAAAATTACTGCTCTGGAAGAAAAGAGGAAAAACACCTTAGTGGCAGCCCTTCCGCCACCGCGTAAAAAACCGGGAGAAAAATGGCTAAAAAAGGATAAGAAAGAACAACCCCAGTCATCAATCTCCAAAAAGGCCATAACTGTAAGGTTTTGAGGCGGTTTAAATAAAAAGCATGCTCTAAGAAATGCGTAGCTAAACACGCATTTCTTGTTTTTATATGTCGGAAAAAAAATAACAACCGGGGACAGCAAATGGCAAAATATACCATATCGACTGTAATATAATGGAAACAGTCTCTCACGGCAAGGGTGGTGTCGCATTTGTTAAAGGTTTTACCAAGGACAGTAAACTCTACGAAGGATTTGTGGACAGGCTTGTTGCATACCCGTTGGTACAGTTATTTGGGTGCAGGTATTTTAGGTTTGTTTTTGGCCAGAGCGGTAGTGATGGGAGAATTGTATCCATTTGGTGTAGCTTTTTTGGCGGCACTCTGCGTCAGCCATCCAGGACCCGCCAGAATTGCCCTGATTGGTGTGGTATTAGGGACATTGTTAACTATAGAGGGTTCGTCTATGGTGGGCTATTTGCTCAGCATTGGTGTGGTCTATGTGGTCTTATACCGCTACAATAAGCAGGATTATCACTGGCTCACCATACCGGCGCTGGTTTTCGCCATTCATCTTCTGGCCCGGGGCAGTGTTATCCTGATTATGGACAACCGGTTATACCAGTGGATCGGTCTGGCCTTCGAAAGCTTTTTTACCGGTGTTTTAACTCTGGTAGCCATTAACTGTGTCCAATCTTATCCCAAAGCCTTGCGCGGTTTTACCCTTACCACGGAGGAAAAGACAAGCATGGGCTTATTGATTTTAGGAATTCTGGTAGGGCTGGGGCAGGTAGCAGTATGGAAA
>JAIHAN010000167.1 GCA_020054815.1 Peptococcaceae bacterium
CAGGCATCTTGATATCCATCAGCACTAATTTAGGTTTTAGATCTGCGGCTAGTCTCACGCCTTCTTCCCCGTTAGTAGCCGCAGCAATCCTATAATTGTCTTCCTCAAGTACCACAGACAACAAGTTTCTGATTCCCGCCTGGTCATCAACAATTAAGATGTCTATTTTAGCAGTCAAGGATGGCTCACCTACAGTCTATAAGGTTAGGGGACACATTTTCTTATAACCTTATACTATAAATTCTCACAAATATTCCCTATTTCCTGCGAAGAATTATGTAACATTCATGGATGTTTTGTCGGAATAGACATTTTTACCGTTAATATAGACAGATTCCACTCTGGTACGCCAATCTAACGGGTCTCCCGACATAACCACCAGGTCAGCGTCCTTCCCTTTTTCCAGGCTGCCAATACGTTCATCAAGTTTTAGGATTTTGGCGGGATTGATGGTAATGGCTTTTAAGGCCTCTTCTTCCGGCATCCCATGCTTAACGGCAAAGGCGGCGCATAAGGGCAGATACTGAATAGGTGTCACGGAATGGTCCGTAGTTAAAGCTACCAATACTCCTGCTTTTTGTAAAACTGCCGCTGTCCGCCATGTGATCTCCGCCAGTTCAACCTTAGCCCGGTTAGAAAAAGATGGACCTACGACTACCGGGATCTGGCGTTTCACAATTTCCTCCACAATTTTATGAGCTTCCGTGCCATGTTCAATGACAATTTCTACGCCGAATTCTTCGGCGATGCGGATAGCGGTCATAATATCATCGGCCCGGTGGGCATGGGCCCTCAGGGGCATTTGTTTCGTTAAAACCAGACTTACGTTTTCCATACCCAGATCCCGTTCAAAAACATCATCTTCTTTTTGAGCCTTAGCTTTTTTGGCAAGATAATCTTGGCCATCCATCAAAGTCTGACGTAAAAGAGCAGCAATAGCCATGCGGGTGGAGGGCATTTTCTTCAGTTCACTGTAGACCCGTTTGGGATTTTCCCCAAAGGCCACTTTCAAACCGGCCTGGGGGACCAGCACCATTTCCTCCATTGTTCTTCCATAAGTTTTTAAAACCAGGGATGTACCTCCAATGACATTGGCACTTCCGGGACCTGTCATCACCGTAGTCACCCCGCCTTGTAGAGCATCCTGAAAAGCAAGATCGTAAGGATTTACTGCATCTAAGGCCCGCAATTCAGGGGTAACAGGTTCAGTCATTTCGTTAAGATCATCGCCTTCAAAGGCATAGATTTCTTCTAAGATGCCGATATGGGTATGGGCATCGATGAATCCCGGTAAAACCGTTTTCCCCCTTACATCTATAACCCTGGCATCTGAAGGTATAGCTACATCGGGCCCAACAGCAAGAATTTTGCCGTTTTGCCAGAGAATGGCCCCTTTTTCCCAAATATTTCCCGTCATGGTATAAATACGACCGTTGACTAAAGCTGTTTTCTCCAACATTACACACTCCTATTTGGGGTCAATTACACCGGAGAAACGTACTACTTCCAACCCGGCTTTTTCCAGTTCCTCAATAATTTGATTGATTCCTACCGAATCACTGGCCATATGTCCGGCGACAATCACGTTGCCGATATTCTGCTCTTTAACCTCTTTTACCACATCGTCAGGGACATGCATTACAACCAGGGTACCAATCCCTGCCTCAAAGTAAGCTTTAAACACCTTGGCTCCCCCACTGGTACCTCCGGCAAAGGTTACAAATACCTTCCCGGCATAGCTATCCTCACCGCCTACCCTGATTTTAGGCTGGGCATGAGTCTTCTGGTACTCGGGTAATTCCATGAGGGCCTCAACCACATTTTTTAAAGTGGCTTTCGGATAAGGCCCTATTTTCTTATCCAGGTGTTTTTGTACCACGCTTTGGGCCAGGAAATCGGCCGGTGAGTGAATAGCCACAAAGGACATTCCCAAAAGACGGGCTGCCGAGACAGCCCGGTTATAGTTGGAAACATGAAGATTGCGTTCTACCTGCTCTTTTCTTTCGGACAGCACTTTTTGGGCCTTATTAATGGGCACGCCTGCTTCCACCATCCGGTCTATCTGGTTTTCCATAACCTTAAAAAGATTAACCAGGTGTTCACCTTCGGGATGATGGGTGATGAGGCAATCTACTCCCAGCTCTTTGGCTAATAGGACTTCACCCACCTCGATATCCACTCCGAAGGCCGCTTTTTTAATATTCTCTCCCGGTACAAGTACGCCGCTGTCTGCGGGTACACAATCCAAACCGGCCTTTTTTATGGCGATATCCAGGATTTGTTCCGTGGTAAACATCATTGAACCTCCTCATCATACCGCTTCACTACTTCCAGCATATGCTTGTTTTCTGCTTCCCGCCACTTTGCTCAGTAACCGGTTGACCAGAGTCCGGAGTCCAGATAACTCTATTCGTAAACCGTGAACAGTGAACCGTTTTTTACAGCTTCTTGAGTTCCGACATCCGCTATCCGACGTACCATATCCGTATTTTTAATTTATGCATATTAATTTACAGTTAACGGAATTCGGAAATCGGTAGTCTGAATTCGGTTCACGTTTAACTGTTAACGGTTCACGTTAAAAATTACTGCCAACTACCAACTACCAACTAATCAATCCCCCGCATGGTAAGGCTGATTCTGCCCCGTATTTTATCCACACTTAACACAGCCACTTTGACAATATCACCCACAGCGACAACTTCCATTGGATGCCTGATATATTTGTCACTCATCTGCGATAAATGGACTAACCCGTCCTGTTTTACGCCAATATCCACAAAGGCCCCAAAATCAACGACATTGCGGACAGTACCCTGTAAGACCATGCCTTCCTGCAAATCATCCAAAGTTAAAACATCCTGTCTCAATAAAACAGGTGGAAGGTCTTCCCGGGGGTCGCGGCCGGGGCGCTTTAGAGCCTCAATAATATCACGGACAGTGGGAACTCCCGCCCCCAGTTTCCGGGCAATAGCCTGGGGATCAACGTTTTCCAGGGCAGCTCTGATTCTTTCACCCTTTGTCCTCAAATCATTCAGGGCAAAACCTATCTCTGCCAGCAAAAGACAGGCCAATTCATAAGACTCCGGATGAACCGGTGTATTTTCCAGGGGGTTATCCCCTTGGGCGATACGGATAAAACCGGCACACTGCTGGAAGGTCTGGGGCCCTAAACGCGGAACCTTTAGCAGTTCTTCCCTCAGCCGGAACTTACCCTCTTTTTCCCTGCGGGCCACAATGGCCTTAGCTACGGAAGCACTTAAACCGGCTACATATTGTAATAACGAAATCGAAGCGGTATTCAGTTCCACACCTACCGTATTCACACAGGACTCCACCACACCGGCCAAAGCCTGGTTTAAATCTTTGGCATTTACATCATGCTGGTACTGCCCTACACCTACCGATTTAGGATCGATCTTGACCAGCTCGGCCAAAGGATCCTGGAGGCGCCGGGCAATGGAGATCCCACTCCGGTAGGATAAATCCAGCTCGGGAAACTCTTTAGCAGCCAGGGGGGAAGCGGAATACACAGAAGCCCCCGCTTCGCTGACAATAGTGTATTTTACAGGCAAATCATTTTCCCGGATAAATTCGGCTACCACAGCTTCCGTTTCCCGGGAAGCCGTGCCATTACCTATGGCGATAACATGAACATGCCATTTTTTGACGAGAGATTGCAAGAGCTCCTTGGCTTCCTGTTTTTTATTCTGAGGGGGATGAGGATAAATCACGCCAACCTCTAATAATTTACCTGTTTCCTCGACTACAGCCAGTTTGCAGCCGGTACGAAAACCGGGATCAATCCCCAGCACAACCTGATTGCGTAATGGAGGCTGCAATAAAAGATTGCGCAGGTTGTGAGAAAAGACTTTAATGGCCTGCTCTTCACCTTTAGCTGTCAGCTCGTTCCTGATCTCCCGCTCCAAACTGGGAAATAAAAGCCTCTTGCAGCCGTCTTCCACTGCTTCCCCCATAGCTGCAGCGCCTAAACTACCGGGGTTAGTCACAAGTTTATGATAAAGCAGGTTGATGATTTCTTCTTCCGGCACCTCGATTCTGACCTTGAGGACATCTTCTTTCTCTCCCCGGTTAATCGCTAAAACACGGTGGGGGGGAATGCTGCGCACAGGTTCCCGGTAAGCATAGTACATTTCATAAGGTGTAGGTTCGGCACTTTCCCCTTTTGTCACTAATTCCCCTTTGGCCCAATAAACTTTTCTGGCCAGTTCCCTAAGCAAGGGGTCATCCGCGACCTGCTCGGCAACGATATCCCTGGCTCCTGCCAGTGCTGCTTCAGGTGAATCAATGCCCGCTTCCGGATTAAGATAAGTGCGGGCTATCTCCAGTAAATCTCCCCCCTCCAGGGATTGATCGGCAATGACCTGAGCCAGGGGCTCCAGGCCCTGCTCTTTGGCAATACTGGCTCTGGTACGGCGTTTGGGACGATAAGGACGGTATAAATCTTCTAACTGCTGCAGTGTTGAAGCCTCATTTATTTCGGCAGTTAGTTCCGGAGTAAGTTTACCCAATTCCTCAATGAGGCGAAGAATTTCTTCTTTGCGTTTGGTCAAATTTTTCAAATACTCCAGCCGTTCCGCCAGCTTTCTTAAGGTGGCCTCATCCATCTCCCCTGTGGCTTCTTTACGATAGCGGGCGATAAAGGGGATAGTATTGCCTTCTTCCAGCAATTTAATGGCCTGGGCAGTGCCGCTGTATGACCAGCTCAGTTCCTGGCTAAGTATTTTCGTAAAATCCATCTAATCCTCTCCCTTACCTTAAAGTTAATGCCGGTCGGATTTCACCTATAACTTCTTTACGGAAATTCTGAAGCTCTGTGCGGGTATGATTCGCCAGCCGCTCCTTCTCCTCGTCGGTGAGTAATCCCAACTGATCCAATACGGCAATAACGGCAGGACCGAGAGCCCGGGTGTGTCCATCCTCAATCTTCAGGGCAATCCCCCAACCCTTGGCGGGTACACTAATGCAAAAGACACCCTCAGCCCCGTCTTTAGCTACTAACTTATTTCCTACGACTTTCATCAGCTCTGTAGCCAGTCTCCCAGTTCCCGCCACTAAAGAGGGACAGGCAGTCATCGCCTCTCTAAGTTTTAACACAGCCTCTTTCCTTTCCGGAGCAAAACCATCCGGCTGGGCCAAACGGGCGTAAGAAAAGGCCATCTTTTCTACAGTCATGGCAAAGACAGGTACGCCACACCCATCAATACCAATAGGGATTTCTTCCGGATTGAGGCCGGCAAAATCCGCCATACATCGGAGCATCAACTGCTGAACGGGATGCTCTAATTTATAGTAATCGTCTAAATTCCATTCCTTAAACCGCGTTAAAATCAACATGCCGGCATGCTTACCGGAACAGCTGCAGTGGAGAACAGTAGGTTCTAATCCTTTAGCTATAAGAGCTTTGGCGCTGGGCCTATGTAGAGGTGGATGAGTACCGCATTGTAAATAGGCGGCGGTTAAGCCAATTTTACTTAAGACCTGCATAACAACCCGGACATGTTCTTCTTCACCGCTGTGGGAAGCCGTAAGAACCGCAATTTCCTCCAGGCTTAAAGAATAATGGCTGGCAGCTCCACTCTCCAGGACAGGAATAGCCTGCATCGGTTTAGCCGCTGAACGTATGTACGTTAAATACCGGGGATCTCCCGCAGAGGCTACCAGCTTGCCTTCACTATCTACTACAGCCACAACGCCGCGGTGGACACTTTCCACCACATCCCCGCGTGTCACTTCAACCAGTTTTACTACTTCCATTGATTTCATCCTTTCGTTTCGCCACTTTTACATTATTCACCCGAAGATCAAAAATCCATCTTCAACTTTTTTAGTAACATTAAGAAAGACGAGCATCACTCGCCTTATCACTTAAGTAATATACCATATTTGGAAAATAGTTACCAGTTCTTTGTTAAACACACTAAACCCACGTTGTTCTACAAATGCAAAAAACGTGGCCTTTACCACGTTTCTATTATGTATTCCAA
>JAIHAN010000168.1 GCA_020054815.1 Peptococcaceae bacterium
GGCGGTAATCCTGGCTGTTGGTCACAGTGCCCGCGATACTTTTCTTATGTTGTATAAAAGGAAGGTACAGATGGTGCCCAAACCTTTCTCCATTGGTGTTAGAATTGAACACCCCCAGGCTATGATTGATAAAATCCAGTATAAACACTTTGCCGGGCACCCCCGTTTGGGACCGGCTGATTACAAGCTTGTATATCATGGGAAAAATGGGCGGTCAGCCTATACTTTTTGTATGTGTCCCGGTGGGATGGTTGTTGCTGCAACTTCTGAACCGGGTCATGTGGTAACCAATGGCATGAGTGAACATGCACGGGATGGTAAGAATGCCAACAGTGCTTTACTCGTGGGGGTTATCCCGGAGGACTTCGGGGATGACCTTCCCCTGGCTGGTATTGCGTTTCAGCGCCGTTGGGAGAGCCAGGCTTTCCGCCTGGGAGGGAGTAATTATGATGCCCCGGCTCAACTGGTAGGCGATTTCCTGCAGGGGAAACCCTCCGCTTCTTTGGGAGCAGTGGTTCCTACCTATCGAAAAGGAGTTTTTCTTACGGATCTACATCACTGTTTACCGGCTTATGTAACCGTTACTTTAAAAGAAGCACTTCATAACTTTAATCAAAAGATGCCGGGTTTTGCCTGGGAAGAAGCAGTTTTAACCGGAGTGGAAACACGCAGTTCCTCGCCTGTGCGGATTGTGAGAAGTGACACATTTCAGGCTAGTCTGACAGGAATCTACCCGGCAGGAGAAGGTGCCGGGTATGCCGGGGGGATTGTCTCGGCGGCGGTGGATGGGCTAAGGGTGGCAGAAGCGATTATTCGCCGATATCGGCCTTTAAGAATATAAAAACAAAGGATTTAAAAGATGGCTTAATCGCCATCTTTTAAATCCTTTTATGGTAAACAAGTGTTGTAAAAATAGTCCCGTTATATTCCTCGTAGCGTACACCGGCCAGGGAATATTTTTGCTTGATACGAAAATGTAAGGACGCAAAGTTAGGTGTAGGAGCTATAATGGTTTCGGCAAAAATGTTGAAAATCCCGGCCTGGGCTAAGTCGTGAAAAAGGGCTTTGTAAAGGGAACTGCCAATACCTTTTCCGGTCAAACCGGGAAACATCCCCGTCTGGTTGATTAAGACGAAATCTTTCAGGTTTTGGCGGTTAAAACCTGGGTGCCAGAAGATATCTTCTTCCCAGGAGGGAACTTCTTTCAACCATTCATCTTTGCGGTAGGCAATCAAAAAGCCTTTCACCACAGCGTCCTCTTCATAAACATAGGTGTAGGTAAGGGTCTTTAGATCCCTTTCATATTTCTGGCGGTGTAAATCTTCATTTACTGTATAATCATTCATCATAAACCCCTGGGTAGGATTTTTTTCACTTGTACCAAGAACTTTTAGGATAGCCATAATGCTATCCAGGTCATGAACTCCGGCTTTACGGATCACGGGCTATCACCTCTCACATTAGTAACTGACTGACAACATGCTTACCTGATTACCTCAAGGAAGTGGGCCAGGATACGGGCTGTTAGTCCCCAGATGATGTAGTTTTCGTAGAGATAAAAGTAGACTGGATAGTGTCCCGTACGCCAGTTATAATCTTTGCCGTTTTGAATGAGTTGAAAAGGGAAGTTTTCCTCCGGTATGACTTTAACCTCCATTTGATGAATTAAAGGTTTGGTCTTGAGAAGGAAATTTAAAGGAACGTAGAATACATGGTCTACTTCACTGTTAGGAATTATCTGGGTCCCCGCTTTAATTTCACAGACAAAAGGGTAAAGTATCAACTGAAAAGGAGTAACGAGCACATCGAGAGGTCCCCATACTCCCAAAGCCTCTTTCTTAATCCCCAGCTCCTCACAGGTTTCCCGGAGAGCAGCCTCCTGGGGCGAAGCGTCGCCGGGTTCAATGTGGCCGCCGGGGAAGCAAATCTCACCCGGCTGACCTTTTAAATCTTGTGAACGTACTTCAAACAAAAGGGAAGGTTGACCTTTATGAATGATCAGGGGCAGCATTACTGCTGATTTTATGGCAGTCTGGTGGTCGAGGATATTTGCTTGTCGATGCTCCAGCTTAATCCTAAAGTCCTGCAAAAACAACACATCCTTGAAGATGATTTATTAAACATTATATCAAAAAGAAAATGATGCCAGATATCTATTACTTATTGTGGTAGAATAAAAAAAGCATTATAACGCACGGCATAACCTTCCCCAAGAGGCTTGTGCCTAAGTTTAATATTTGTAGTGCACGGGTTTCGGGAAACGGGGAATGGGAAGCGAGCCATGAAGCGGCAAATCAGAAAGGCGGCAAGAATTTATGGCCAAGGCAATTTGTGTTTACAGTTCATCGAGTTGTGCTATTGATGAAAAATATTTTCGTGCGGCAACTGAATTGGGAAGGGAAATGGGGAAGAGAAAGTATGATCTGATTTTTGGCGCCGGTACTGTAGGTTTGATGGGAGCTACAGCCAAAGCCCTTCATGAAGAAGGGGGCAAGGTAGTGGGGGTAATCCCTGAAGCCCTTAATATTAGGGGAATCGTTTACGACACCTGTGATGAAATCTTTATCACTAAAGGCTTACGTGAAAGAAAAGCGATTATGGATGAGCGCGCTGATGCTTTTATTGCTTTGCCCGGCGGATTCGGCACTTTAGAGGAGCTATTGGAAATCATTACCTTGAAACAACTGGGTTATCATGACAAACCCATTGTGATACTTAATGTTAGCGGCTTCTACGATGACCTGGTAGAGTTATTTGAAAAGATCATTCATGAGAAGTTTGCCAAACCTCAAAGCCGTAACCTGTACTATGTCACAGGGGATGTTCATGATGCCCTTAACTATATCGAAAATTATCAAGGGTTTACGCGGGAAGACAAGTGGTTTACTGATGTTCATAAGGAATAAGTTAATATCAGGTGAAAATAAATGATTAAGGAAGTTAGTATCCGAAAATATATTTCTCAAGAAACCAGGGAAACAGTAGATTGGGTAGCTGAGGAAAGACCTCTCACCATTGCGCTGAATGGGGTGGAAATAGTAACCTTATTATGTTCTCCTTCCCATCTTGATGAACTGGCCGTGGGTTATGTCCTGGGGGAAGGCCTGGTGCCCAGGGGAGCAGAACTTGAGATCCGTTTAGACGAAGAGAGAGGGATAGTCGATATCAGCACCGGTTCTGCTAATCTGGTAAACCTGCAGGCCTGGGGAAAGCGTTATGTCACCTCGGGATGTGGCAAAGGAACCAGCTTTTATCAGCTTAATGACATTAGACAACAAGAATCTGTATCCATTTTAATGAAAGTGAAAATGAAAGAAATACTTTCATCAATGACCATGCTGCAAAAGCACTCCCAGGTTTTCTTAAAGACAGGCGGTGTGCACAGTGCTGCCCTGCAAATACCGGATCATTTTATTTTTCGAGAAGACGTGGGCAGGCATAATGCAGTGGATAAATTATTCGGTTACTATACACTTAATAAGCTTAATGCCCCGGAGAAAATTCTTTATTTAAGCGGGCGTATTTCCTCGGAAATCATCATTAAGGCGAGAAGAATGGGGGTGCCAGTTATCGTTTCCCGTTCGGCGCCCACTTCTTTAGCGATACAGCTGGCAGAAGAGGTAGGTATAACCCTGGTGGGGTTTACCCGGGGGACTAAGGCCAATGTTTATTCGCATTATACAAGAATTGAGTGATGGCTGTGCAGGTAACGGGGATTTTGTTGGCCGGGGGCAAGAGCACGCGTATGAACTTTAACAAAGCCCTGCTGCCCTGCGGCCCGCTGACGATGCTGGAAAAGATAGTGTATGAACTGCATAAATCATGCACCCAGGTAATTATCGTGGCGGGAGAAAATCAATATGAGTTTAAGGACTGCCTGGTCATACCGGATCTTCACCCGGATGGAGGCCCTTTAGGGGGCATTTATACTGGATTAAGGGCCTCGAAGACTGAATATAATTTTTGTATGGCCTGTGACATGCCCCGTTTTAAAGGGGAACTGGTCAATATCCTTGCTGGGAAGGCAGCAGGTTATCAGGTAGTAGTGCCGCAGGTGCGGGGTTATTATGAACCATTACTGGCCCTCTATCATCGGAGTTGTCTAAATGTAATTGAAGAGGTCCTCAAAACGGGTCAACGGAAAATTGTTGCTATTTATCCGTATTTAAAGGTTAAGGCCGTTCTCCATGAGGAAATAGCGGAAAAGCTAGGGGAAAGTGAATATTTTTTAAATATTAACACACCTGAAGATTGGGAGTCCTATCAGGGTTCATTTTTTAAGACATAAGGCTGGGGGAAATATGCAAAGAAAATTGGGTATTGTGTTTACGCTTCTTTCCGCCTTGGGATACGGTTCTACGGCCGTAATTGTCATCAATGCCTATAAAGCAGGAGCCACACCGTGGCAAGTACTATTGGCTCAGAGTACTACCAGTTTGGGTTTTATCCTCCTTATTCTTTTCTTGCGCTGGAAAAGGGTACTGGAATTAAAAGAGAATTTACCGCTTTTATTTTCCATCGGTGTCTTTGGCTATGCCTCCATGGCCATTTGTTATACCCTGGCCTTACAATACTTGCCGGGTAGTCTTGCCACTTTAATCTTTTTTACGTATCCTGTATTTGTGGCCCTGGGTGCCAGGTGGTTTTTGGGGGAGAATTTTACAAGATCTAAAACCATAGCCCTTGGTTTAGCCATAATGGGGGTGGTCCTTACTTCTCAGGTATTTGAAACAGGGCCCGGCTTATTCCGGGGAACAGGGGTGATCCTCTGTTTGGCTGCTGCGGCAGGAGCTACTGTTTTAACACTTTTAAGCGAAAGGCTTGTCCGGAACAATGATCCCTTAGATATTGCTTTAGTAGAGCATTTTGTAGCTGCACTGGCTTTAACCTTGTTTATCGTCTTTGGCAATTTGTCAGGCTGGAGTGATATCACTCCTACCGTATGGCTGCTGGGTCTTTTATTAACTCTCTTAACCTCACTATTGCCAACGTTTTTTGCTTTAAAGGGAATAGCTCATTTGGGAGCGAGCAGAGCATCTATTATTGCCGTTGCCGAGATACCCATCACTTTGTTTTTGGTGTTTATATTTCTTCAAGAACAGCTTACAGGTTCCCAGTGGCTGGGCAGCGGTTTAATCATGGGCAGTGTGTTTATATTGAGGAAAAAATAGGTATAAAAATTTTAAAAAATAAGTAAGCTATGGAGAGAATACCATATTAATTTGAGGAGTGAATTACATGGATACCATAGCTTTACTGCTGGTAATTATCGGTGCTTTAAACTGGGGACTCATTGGTCTGTTTAATTTTGACCTGGTGGCAGCCCTGTTTGGAGGTCAGACCTCTTTGCTCAGCAGGATTGTTTACTCCCTGGTGGGCTTAGCAGGACTTTACTCCATTACTTTCCTCCTGGGCAACCGTG
Organism: Peptococcaceae bacterium; assembly: GCA_020054815.1. Classification (GTDB taxonomy): domain Bacteria; phylum Bacillota; class Peptococcia; order DRI-13; family DRI-13; genus Thermanaerosceptrum. Next base: position 5,423 of record JAIHAN010000168.1, read on the forward strand.
TGGGTAACCGTATTGGCGATCGTGACCGCAGATAAACCAGGGAATAAAGAAGAGGTGCTCTTCGGGGGAGCACCTCTTTTTGTGTATTTATCAACTATCAACTACCAACTACCAACTACCAACTATCAACTATCAACTACCAACTATAAATATATCCCCCGGTAGTCTTCCGGCAGCAGCCGGGCAATTCTTTTCATGAGACTTTCAATCGCTTTTTCCTCATCCAGATCCATTAGTGTAAAGGGTTGGCCGAAAAC
>JAIHAN010000169.1 GCA_020054815.1 Peptococcaceae bacterium
TTTTGCGGAAAAACTTCCACCTCATATTAAAACCCTTGACGAGGAAGGGCGGGTTATCTACCTTGGTTCCTTTTCCAAATCTTTTATGCCGGGAATTAAAATTGGTTGGTTGTGTGCCCATAGTGCCATCATCGATAAATTAACTATGGTGAAACAGGGTACAGATTTGTGTACAAATTCCCTCGGACAATATTTGGCCCTGTATTTTATGAAAGAAGGCTATTTACGGCAACATATCGCTTGTCTCACTGACATCTACAGGAAAAAGCGTGATACAATGCTTCAGGCTATGCATAGGTATTTCCCGGCAGAGGTTTCCTGGACAGAACCCCAGGGCGGCTTTTTTACCTTTGTGACTTTACCGGAGGGCATAAACACCAAAACTATGCTGGCCAAGGCCGTGAAATATGATGTGGCTTATGTGCCGGGAAATTGCTTCTTTGTTAACGGCCAAGGGCACAATACTTTGCGTCTGGCTTACAGCCAGGTAGAGCTGGAGAAAATCGAAGAAGGAATACAGCGCCTGGCCAGGGTCATTGGAGAAGAAATTGATGGCATGCGAAAGGAATCTTTTTGTGCCTGATAAAAAAACAACCCTCACCTTTATTCGGTGAGGGTTGTTTTTCTATACGTTACTAGAAAATATTTTGCAGATTCAGCGCTTCCTTCTTTGGGATATGCTTGATGTAATGAATGAGAACATGTAGTTCTGCTTGAGCCTCTGTTTTATCCTTATTTTCTAAATAACCTTTAAGCTTGGATATACTTTCCTCAATCCGGTCCATCTCCTGGTGATTGATGAGCATTGGCCAGTACTTATTGATTTTAAGCCAGGTTTTTTCCGTTTGCGCAAAGGATTCTTTGGCTTTTTCCCATTCCTCCTGCTTTAGGGGGTTTAATATTTCCTGGGCTAAATGAAGAAAAGTATTGGCACTTTTTTCGAGGAAAATATAGACACCCCAGCCGAAGCTTAAAAGGAAGACGAGGAGGCTAAAGAGGGCGATGGGTACGGCATATTTTTTCATTTACAACCCTTCTTTCTTCTGCCAAAAAATTTTTTGTGTGTTATCAATACTGGCATAGAGAATATGTTTAACGTTTTCAACTCCCTGATCCTTAAAGTACTGCCTCAGTTTATCTTCGGTGAATCCCGCAGTTCTTAAGTTATGATGAATAATGTCCCCATCAATAATCAGGGAGACAGGCAGACCGGGGTCCGGGGCATTGATGCCCAGGTCGCTGGTAAGCACAGGACGGTGTTTACCCTTAGGAATAACGCTCATCTTTCCATTAGTCTCCAGAATGGCGTAGTCCACTTCAGAAATGTTGGGGAAATTCTTAACCCGGAGTTCCTCTAAAAGATCATTCATATTCATGCGTAAACGCCTTAATTCATCCTCTACGATTCTACCCTTCTCGATCAGGATACTGGGTCTCCCGCATACAATGGCTCTGGCTTTTTCGCTCTTTAGTGTCCAGTAGGATACAGTAACCTGGGCTAAGAGCAGGGTAAGGATGGGAATGATCCCGTTGATAAGTGGTATTTCTGTATCAGTGATAGGAATAGCTGCCATTTCCGAGATCATCAAAGCTACTACCAGTTCATAAGGTTGCAATTCGCCTATTTGGTGCTTACCCATGATACGCATGATAATAACTACCATGAAATAAAGAATAAGTGTGCGAAAAAAGGTGATTAACATGGAGCCTCCGCTACTCAATTTATAAATTATTTTTTTATATCTTGCACCAAATCCGTACCAACCTATGCAGAAAAAAGGAGAAGGTATAATAGATAATACTGGTAGAAAAGAAAAACAAAAATATAAAAATCCTGCAACCTTATACTCTTTGTTATCAAAGGCGAGGAAGTTTCCCTGCTTCCCTTGAAAAACAAAAGTTCCCTGGAAAAGATCATGGAGATGATTCCCGACATCGTCAGTAAAGTAAAGGGTGAAAAAGAAGAGAAAAACTCCTGCTGCGAGTGAAAGAAAAAGCATTTAACAATGCTTAACTAAGGAAGATGTTTTGTTACTCATCGACGGAAAGTAACACATTAAGGAGTAATATGCTTTTCTGTTCGTAATAAGCGATGCCCCTCCCTGAATGGGAAGGGCGTTTTTTGTATGCTTAAGATAGTATAATCTTATATACATAAACCCAATAAGGTATTAAAAAATAGTCGGAAGTCGGAATTCGGAAAACGGGAGTCGAGCCGCGCAGCGGCTATTATACTACTTCCAGGATGAAACACTTCAAATAGTAGGACTCCGGATAACCCATGAGCATGGGATGGTCTTTGGCCTGCCTGCGCAGTTCGATAATCCTTATCCTTCGTTTGGCGTCACTGGCGGCTTCAGCTATGGTTTCCAGGTATAAATCTTCCGACATGTAATAGGAACAGGAATTGGTGATCAGGATACCGCCCGGGGGAAGCAGCTTCATAGCCCGTAAATTTATCTCTTTGTAGCCGCGAATTGCTCTCTTAAGAGCTGCTTTACTTTTGGTAAAGGCTGGAGGATCCAGGATGACGACATCATATTTTTCTTTAGCATCAGCCAGGTGGCGGAGCTCGTCAAAGGCATTGGCTTCCTTAAAGGTGATGTTGGTAAAATTATTAAGAGCGGCATTCTTTTTGGCCATTTCAATGGCTTCCGGCGAGATATCAAGGCCATGGACTTCACGGGCGCCGTAGTAAGCGGCATGCAGGGCGAAAGAGCCGGTATGGCAGAAACAATCAAGTACCCGGGCATTTTGTACGTAGGGCTTGATAGCCCGGCGGTTTTCCTGCTGGTCCAGGAAGTACCCGGTTTTTTGTCCATTTTCAATGTCCACATAAACCTTGAGCCCGTTTTCCTCAATGTTAACCAGGGGCTGGCACCGGCCAAAGAGGCAGCCTTTATATTGCTCCAGCCCCTCAATGCTCCGTACCTGCTGGTCGTTACGGGCATAAATTCCTGCAGGTTTAATGAGGGAAGCCAGTTCATCCACAATAACATCCTGCCACTGGGCTATTCCTAAGGCCAGGGTTTGGAGTACTAAATGGTCGCCGAACTTGTCCACAATTAAGCCGGGCAGAAAGTCTGCCTCACCGAAAATAACCCGGCAGGCGCTAGGTTCAGGTGATTGAAAAACTCGTTGGCGGAAAAACCAGGCTTTTCTGATTCGTTCCCTGATGGTTTTTTCCGTAATAGCCTCTTCTCTATCCTGAGTTAAGATGCGTACTGTCAGCATGGAACGGGGATTGATAAAGCCACGGCCCAGAAAACGCTGGCGGAAATCAAGGACATCAACGATTTCACCCCCGGTTACTTCCCCTTCAATTTTCGCTATCTCCGTCTTATATACCCAGGGATGGCCCATTTCAATGCGTTTTTGACGACCTTCTATTACATGTACTACAGACAAATCTTCCATCTCCTTTATATCTAGTCCGGGCGAGGTTAACCTTTGCCGGCAGAGGTGTGAGAGAACTTACAAGGATAGTATAGACGAAATGCTTGGATTAAACCACATATCCTGAACAATAACTTGCAGGATTAATGATGATCTAACGAGAATAGCCTTATAAGGGAAAGTGTTTTACCAGACCTGAAGAAATTCTTTTCTGGGTATATTATTGTGGTACTAATTACGCTGCGGAAAGGGAAACCGAGTTAGGAGGATAAAAGGTGAGAATTCATTATTTAGAGCATGTTCCTTTTGAGAAACTGGGCAACATAGAGAAGTGGGCGGGCCAAAAAAAATATCCCATCACGAAAACTGCTCTCTATCTTAATGAAGGATTCCCCCCTATGGAGGCCTTTGATTGGCTGATCGTCATGGGAGGACCTATGAATATTTATGAGGAAGGGAAATATCCTTGGCTAGTGCGGGAAAAAAAGTTTATTGCTGAGGCCATAGCTGAAGGGAAAGTCGTCTTGGGAATTTGCCTGGGGGCCCAGCTGATTGCCGATGTTCTGGGAGGCGGGGTTTATCAAAATGAGTTTAAGGAAATTGGCTGGTTTCCCGTTACCTTAACGGAAAAGGCGGGACAATCCCCCCTGCTAAAGGGCTTGCCACCAGTTTTTATAGCTTTCCACTGGCATGGTGATACGTTTTCCCTCCCGGCAAATTGTACAAGCATAGCAAAGAGTGATGGGTGTAAAAACCAGGGTTTTATCTATAAGGACAGAGTGATGGGGCTCCAGTTTCACCTGGAATCTACTCTCCAGGGAATAAAAGATTTAATTGCTAACTGCGGTGAGGAACTGGTAGAAGGAAGGTTTATCCAGCAGGCAGGGGAGATCCTGTCTCAAGTCCATTACCTGGAGGAAATGGAGAACATCTTATACAGGTTACTGGATAATATTTACGAATCATACCAGGAGAAGCAGAGGAGATAACCCGGAGAAAGATTAAATTTAGGAGGTTTGTTAATGGCCAAGGAAAATAGTTTTGATATTGTTTCAGAAGTCAATTTACAGGAAGTAGATAACGCAGTAAACCAGACCATTAAGGAGATCAGCCAGCGCTTTGATTTTAAAGGCAGTAAGGCCGACGTAGAGTTAACTAAGGAAGATGAAATCAAGGTAGTGGCGGATGATGAGTATAAGCTGAAGAGTGTTATCGATATCCTGCAGAGCAAAATGGTGAGGCGGGGGGTATCCTTAAAATTCCTGGAATACGGCAAGGTGGAACCGGCCGCCGGAGGAACAGTGCGGCAAATCATTACCATTAAGAAGGGAATATCTAAAGAAAAAGGGAAAGAGATTGTCAATGCCATCAAAAATATGAAATTGAAAGTGCAGGCCCAGATCCAGGACGATCAGGTCCGGGTCTCCGGAAAAGAGCGGGATGACCTGCAAAAAGTGATCCAGCATTTAAAACAGCAGGATTTTGGTATTGAACTGCAGTTTACCAACTACCGTACCTTCTAATATTTCGTAGCGTTCTGCCTCATGGAGAGTGATGCCGGTGTTTTATTATTATTACACGGAAATTGTGACAAATTATCCCCTCATGGCAGCAATTTCGGCGGTAATCATTGCCCAGGTCCTGAAACTCCCGGTGCAATTGATTACCGATGGCAAAGTAGAAATCAGCAGGATCTTTTCCACGGGAGGAATGCCCAGCAGTCACTCAGCTTTCGTTTCCGCCCTGACTACAGCTTTGGCCCTCACTTACGGCCTGGGGCATCCCATTTTTGCCTTAAGCCTTGTTTTCAGCCTCATTACCATGTATGATGCGGCCGGAATCCGGCGTCAGGCTGGCAAGCATGCTATGCTTTTAAACATTATCGTACAGGAAATGGGCATTGTAATGCGTGGTTTGGCAGGACTATTGCCCGCACCTTTGGGAAAAAAGGAGAAATTAAAGGAAATGCTGGGGCATGAGCCCACGGAAGTTTTGGGAGGAGCAGTCTTAGGCATTTTAATGGGTTTTTGGCTTTACCGGTATTTTTAGTTCTTGATTTTATTCTGGAAGGATAAAACCCTTTATGATAAAATGTTAAATATTAGAACAAAAGGAGGCAGGTTTGGATGTGTGCATTTTCCATGGCGGCTTCTCACGCCCGGGGCAAGGGAGAAGTAGATGCCGTTTTTAGTGTACTGAAGCAGGCTAATGATGCGATTGCCCGTTTAGGACAAGATAAGGTTGTCAACGCATCGATCGGGGCCATTTTTGATGATGAGGAAAAATTCGTGAGTCTTTCTGCAGTAAATGAGTATTATCGCCAGATGCCGGCG
>JAIHAN010000170.1 GCA_020054815.1 Peptococcaceae bacterium
GCACTGTCGTTTCCAAGAGGTCTACACGGATGCCTTCCTCATCTAAAGGTACGCCCACTTTGACCGCCTCATAATTATCCATAGCTCCCAGGGCGCCCATGTAGCTGGGTATCTCTACGAGCACTACGTCCCCAGGATCAATAAAGGCTTTACACAGCAAATCCAACCCCTGCTGGGAACCGCTGGTAATCAGGATATCAGAAGCATCTGCAGCCACTCCTTCCCGCGTCATTTCCCGGGCAAGGAGTTTTCTCAATTCACTTACTCCCTCCGTAGGAGCATATTGTAAAGAACTTTCCCCTCTTTCGCTAACTACTTTTTCTAAAAGCTTCTTTACTATTTCCCGGGGAAAAGTATGGGGACCTGGAAAACCTCCAGCAAAATAAATCACACTGGGCCTTTCCGCAAGGTGGAAGGCTTCCTTAATATCAGAGGCATTAAAGTTTTGAGCCCGCTTTGCAAAAAAACCCTGGAATTTCAACATTGATAACCACTCCTTTTATTAAACTAATCAGCATTGTTGTAAAAAATAAAACCCGCCTCTTTGCTCAGAGGCGGGTTTTCCCGCGGTACCACTCTGCTTACTGCTCCTGTCCAAGGTAAAGCAGTATCTCAGGTCTACATTGTAGACTCCTGGTATAACGGCCAGAACCGGCAGGGTATAATGACTTCCACCCTGCAGCTCCCAGGCGGCCCCCGCTTTCAAATAAGGAATTTCACACCAGAATCATTCCCTCTCTGCTATTCTCCAGCCGGTTCTTCCTGTTCTTCGACTTTAAAAATCTGTAATTGTTATGTCTTAATAAATAAAAAACTCCCGCCCCTATCAGGGGCGAGAGTTACTCGCGTTACCACCCAGTTTCGTTTTAACCTCACGGTTAAGACCTCAGTAAGTGTCGACTGACACTTTCTTTGTTAACGGAGAAGCCTCCGGCAGTCCTTTCGGCTGCAGCTCCGGGATGGCTTTCATCATGGAGGCTAACTGCCTTGCACCAGCCGGCAGCTCTCTTCTAGACCTGCATGATTACTCTTTCCCATCTTCGCTTCTGTTGTATAGAAGTAAGTTTATTAATACTTTATGCTATAAAAGAGATTTTGTCAATACTTATGTAAAAATTAAGCCCTTGGCACAGAGGCCAAAGGCTTAATTTGTGATGTTTTACTAAACTTTACTGGTTATATCCACGGGCAGTACTGCTGATTCCGGCTTGCTGCCCGATACTTGTTAAATCCGGGGCTGAGCCGCCTAGCCGTTGTGCAGAAGCCTGATAAGTATCGGGACCCATTGTAGCAACACTGGCAAAGGTTTCATTGGTAGGAAGACTGGGAGTGCTCATGCTAATTCCACCGGTAATAGTTCCACCCATGGTGCCGCCCATTGTAGCACCCATAGTGCCACCGGTAGCACCAGTCATAGCACCACCAGTAACACTTGTGGTTTGCCTGGTACCGGCCATAGCTCCCCCGCTAAACTGCTGTAAGGAATTCTCATAGTTACTGGGATTCATCGTAGTAGGGTCAATTAAAGGAGATTCTGTTCTTAATGTCCCCTGAGCTAGATTCTGCGCAGAACCTATGTTGGGGGTGCTGGCATAACCTCCAACAATCCCCTTGGTCTGGCCGGAAAACTGTTGTACAGTATTTTGATAAGTACTGGGATTGGAAGTGGTGGGGTCAATTAAGGGAGACTGGGTGCTCAAGGTTGTACCTGTATAAGCCTGTCCCCCTCCTACATTTATGCCACCGGTAGCACCGGTATAGCCACCTTGAGCAGTGCCGCCAAATTGTCGGAGAGAGTTCTGATAAGTTTCCGGTCCCATAGTAGACCGGTCAATTAAAGGAGATTGGGTACTCAGAGTGCCCTGGGCCATATTCATGGTAGGCCCAAAGTCTCTGCCGCCTGTGAAGGAATTTCCCGCTTCAAATCCCAGGTTGTAGTTTGTACCGCCGGTAAAACCTGGCTGGTATCTTTGATACTGAGTTTGGGTTCCTTGCTGTACGCTGCCACCGATATTCTGCAATAACCGGCTGCATTCACCACACATCTGCTGGACTTGTGACAGCTGCTGGGCTGCTCTTGCCTCCTTTTGCTCTAACTGGCTCAAGATCTGCCTGTTATTTTCCTCTGACTGTCTCATTTGACTAACCATCTGACTGATTGAATTTAGAGTATGCTGTGCTTGACTGATTTGATGAAACATAATTGTAACCTCCTGTCTTTATTTGGTAGATTTCAAGTTTATTATGAGTAAATGTGGATTTTTTATGCATTCAAGTTAGAAATTATTTACCAGCACGAGTTTAAAAATATGTAAAAGAGTAAAAGCCCCTTGTACGGGGCTTTCAGTAGAGATTAAAAAGGGCCTTAGCGAATAAATTAGTACCCGTAGCCGCCAAAGAAACCGGGGAATAACAAGAGGATGAGAATAACTAAGAAGAGAATACCAAAGCCGGAACGGCCAAAATAATTGTAATAACCATTGTAACCATAGCCATAACCACTTTCAACTTGCGGCATTAAGCATACCTCCTTCTGTAAATTTGAGGATGTTCCTCTACCTGCTTCATACTATGAAATGTGACCCTTTAATGTGACAACCTAAACCCTATGTCTTTTTTCTTAACTCAAGACGGAAATTAAAAATTCATATCCTCCTAACTGGAGACCCATTGTCATATATGCTGAATCTCTGCGTAAACATAAGATAGAAAAGGTTAGGGGGAGAAAAAATGGCCCAGCAGGAAAAAGAATTTTATACCGTACGCGGCTATGCCTTGCTCCGACAAGAAGATAATGCCCTTACCCCCAGTATGGAAGACTATATGGAAATGGCCTACCGCCTGGCTAAAGGTAGAGGATACACGAGAATAGGAGACCTGGCTGAAGCTCTCAATGTCCAGCCTCCTTCGGCCAGTAAAATGGTGCAAAAACTTTCAGAAATGGGTTACCTAAATTATGAAAAATACGGAGTCATCGAATTTACAGAGCAAGGAAATGATTTAGGAGAATACCTGCTCAGAAGGCATGAAACCATTGAAAAATTCCTGACCATGATTGGAGTAACCAACAACATCCTGGAAGATACAGAAAAGATAGAGCATAATATCAGTGAAGAGACTTTAAAACGGATAACACTTTTTGTCAAGTTTATGCAAGAGAACCAGCAGTGGATGGACGTATTTAATCTTTACGCGAGAAAAAATAAGTAATATGAAAAATCACAAGGCTGGTAGCCTAAATCACACCAGCCTTTTTTAACTTCTTATTGAGAGACAGGTAACAGAAAACTATTAAGAGTGTTCAAATTATTATAAAAAGTCATTTTTTCTTTTCCCTCAAAGGTGTATAATACATTACTACAATATTCTAGTGGAGGAGAGAAATCAGGGATGACTGAAGTTGCACAACTATTTTCATCTTTTCAAGGTCTGAACGAACTTTTGGCTGTATATAACGATCTTGATTTACTGATTACTGCTTTTAAAAATAAAACACAGCTTGATTGCCTCAAAGGTTGCAGAGAATGCTGCAACACTCCTGCCTATCACATTGAAGCCTCCGTATTAGAGATGCTGCCTCTCAGCATCCATATTTGGCAAAGTGGGGAAGGAGAATACTGGCTGCAAAAATTAAGTGAAACCCGGCCTGAAGAACCCTGTGTCTTATATATTTCCTCACCATCGGTCAAAAGTGAGGGGGGCTGCAGTCAATATGGGTGGCGCCCCCTTCTTTGCCGGCTCTTTGGCTTTTCGGCCATTATGCACAAACATGGCAAACCGGTTGTAGCCTTGTGCAAGGAAGCAAAAAAAATTAATCCTCATTTAGAGGGAAAAATTCAAGGTTTAATTGATGGGGGACTAAAAGTTCCTATTAACTCACACTTTGCCGAAAGGGTCTCCTTTCTTAACCCCTTCTATGGCCAAAAACTCTACCCAATCAATGAGGCTTTTCGTTTAGCTTTGGAGGTAGTAGGGTATCGCCTCACTTTAATAAGTGACATACAATCCGATTCCGGTAATACACCGCCCAAAGGGCCATCCTTAGGAAAAATTGCCTAAATGCGACAGGAATAACCGTACCCAACGCGACACTGGGGACGGTTCTCCTGTCGCATCAGCTTTTTGTACGACAATAGTATATTATTCCTCAAGGGTGATTTCTATCCGTTCTTTATTTCTCCGTTAAAAAATAGCTGACAAAAACTTGTCAGCTATTTTTTAACGTAAAGCCTCAGATATAGGTACAAAACCCAGCCCTTTTCATATTGTATTATAAAGATTGTCAGTATCTTTCCTTTCATAATATAAGGGGTGGGTGAAATGCATAAATATAGAATCATAACTTTTGACGGCGGGGGTGTCCGCACAGCTTTAACCATTACACTCCTCAAGAGGTTGCATGCACAGTTTCCCGAATTAATTGACAAAGCCCAACTTTTGGCCGGCACCTCCACTGGCTCTTTACTTGCTTTGGCCCTGGCTTACGGGAAATCACCGGAAGAACTCATGGAACTATTTTCAGAAAAGAACTGGGAATTTATTTTTACGCCTAAATTTATGGATGCTTTCAAGCCAAAGTACAGTAACGAACATTTAACCGAGTTGCTGCTTTCAGTCTTTCCTGCCGATCTTCGACTCCGGGATTTACCCAAGCTTGTTTTAGTTCCCTCTTATTTACTTAGAGGCTCTGATTTAGGCCCCTGGAGCCCTGTTTTTTATCATAATTTCCCTAATTCTCCTTACAGTGACGAGTTGGTTATTAATGTAGCCCTGTCCGGCAGCGCTTCTCCCATCTATTTTCCATCCTATCAAAATCATATTGATGGAGGTATTATCACCAACACGCCCAGTACAGCGGCAATCGCCTTTGCCCACGATAAACAAGGGGCTAATCAGGAACTGGATAATATTTTTCTCTTATCCCTGGGTAGCGGATATTGTCCTACAAATATAATAGACGATACCACTAAGTGGGGTGCTATAGATTGGGTTCTTAATCCTCTAATTCCCTTTCCTCTCATTAACCTCCTGTATGATGGGGGAGTTGAAGCGGATGTATATTTTAGTTCCCGGCTCCTGAACAATCAATATTATCGTTTAAATCCCCCTCTCTCCGAATCCATCCCTCTTGATGCCTATGCAAAAATACCTGATCTGATCTCCCTGGCCCAGGACTTGGACCTTACCTCCGCCAGTACCTGGATCAAATATAACTGGTTTTACAGAATATAGAAAAGGTTTGGTGTGACTGTTTTTATCCAAAAAACCTCTTTAATAATCCCGCAAAGGCAGCACCGTGGCGTGCTTCATCTTTACACATTTCATGTACCGTATCATGAATGGCATCATAACCAAGTTGTTTTGCCTTGGTAGCCAGATCTTTCTTGCCCTGGCAGGCACCATGTTCCGCTTGCACTCTCATGGTCAGGTTTGTTTTGGTATCCGCTGCAACGACTTCTCCCAGAAGCTCGGCAAACCTGGCTGCATGATCTGCTTCTTCAAAGGCAATTCTCCTATAGGCCTCGGCAATTTCGGGATATCCCTCACGATCGGCTTGCCTGCTCATGGCCAGGTACATGCCTACTTCGGTACATTCGCCCATAAAATTATCTTTCAAACCTTGCACAACTTCTGGATCCAAACCTCTGGCAACACCTACTTTATGCTCAGATCGGAAGAGCAC
>JAIHAN010000171.1 GCA_020054815.1 Peptococcaceae bacterium
AACTAACAACCATGAATAAAAAAACCCGGGGCCTAGGGCCTCGGTTTTTTTTATTCATATATCCACTTATCCATATCCCTTTGATAATCCACTAATTCCTCTTCTTTAAAATAAATCGCGATTTCCCTCTGGGCGCTTGCGGGTGAATCGGAGCCGTGGACCACGTTTCTTCCCATATCAATCCCGTAATCTCCGCGGATGGAGCCGGGAACGGCTTCCGTTGGGTTGGTGATACCCATTAAGGTCCTAACGCCTTTCACCGCATTTTTACCTTCCCAGACCATAGCTACTACAGGCCCCGAGGTAATGAAAGAAATTAATCCGGGATAAAAGGGCTTACCTGCATGTTCCGCATAATGCAGGGCCGCCGTCTCGGGTGTCAAGGTGAGCATTTTGAGGCCAATGAGTTTATAGCCCTTTTTCTCTAACCGCCCAATGATCTCGGCGATTAAGCCCCTCTGTACACCATCGGGCTTAACCATGACAAAGGTCCTTTCCATCAGCTTCCTCCTAAAAGATTAAGATGGCTTATTGTCCCCGTTTTTGGTGGAATGAATACCTGACTGCTTGATTAAGGCAGCAAATTCGTCGGCCTCAATGGTCTCTTTTTCCATGAGGGTCTGGGCAATCAGGTGCAGGACATCAATATGGTCTTTGAGCATTCTTTCTGCCTCTTTATAACACTCATCGACAATACGACGTACTTCCTTGTCAATAGAGTACGCTACCGCTTCCGAATAGTTTCTGTCCCGGGCAATATCCCGTCCTAAAAAGACCTGTTCCTGTTTTCTGCCAAAGGTGAGAGGCCCTAATTCATCGGACATACCATATTCGGTAATCATTTTACGCACTAAGTCGGTAGCCCTTTCCAAGTCGTTTTGGGCACCTGTACTGATTTCATTGAGAACCAGTTTTTCCGCCATACGACCGCCCAGGAGCATGGTCACCTGGTTCAAAAGTTGGGATTTAGTCATATAATGACGGTCCTCTTTGGGTAAGAGCAGGGTGTAACCTCCCGCCCGGCCGCGGGGTATAATGGACACCTTATGCAGGGGGTCAGTATGGGGCAAGAGTTCAGCCACCAGAGCATGACCTGCCTCGTGGTAAGAAACCAGCTTCTTCTCAAATTCACTAATGGTACGGGCTTTCTTTTCAGGGCCTGCTATCACACGTTCAATGGAGTCCTCAAGCTCTTCCATGCCGATACGCCTTTTGTTACGCCTGGCCGCGAGAAGCGCAGCTTCATTAAAAAGATTAGCCAGATCCGCACCGGTAAAACCGGGAGTCCTGCGGGCTAAGACGTCAAGGGTAACATCCTCAGCCAATGGCTTGCCACGGGCATGAACACCCAGAATCTCCTTGCGTCCCTTCACATCGGGAATATCCACGACGATCTGGCGGTCAAAGCGCCCGGGACGTAACAGGGCAGGGTCCAGGATATCAGGACGGTTGGTCGCAGCAATAATAATGATCCCCTCATTGACATTAAAACCATCCATCTCCACCAGGAGCTGGTTTAAGGTTTGTTCCCTTTCATCGTGACCCCCGCCTAATCCTGCACCGCGCTGGCGGCCGACAGCGTCAATTTCGTCGATGAAAACAATACAGGGAGCATTCTTTTTTGCCTGGTCAAATAAATCTCTAACCCGGGAAGCACCTACACCCACAAACATCTCTACAAAGTCGGAACCGCTTATGGTGAAGAAGGGTACCCCGGCCTCACCGGCCACGGCCCTGGCTAATAGTGTTTTACCAGTACCGGGAGGGCCAAACAACAACACACCCTTAGGAATTTTTGCCCCCAGTTCAGTAAATTTCTTGGGGTGTTTAAGAAATTCTACCACTTCCTCCAGTTCTTCCTTGACCTCGTCTGCCCCGGCCACATCGGCAAAGGTCACACGTTTCTTATCATCGGTATGCAACCTGGCCCTGCTTTTCCCAAACTGCATGACCCTGCTTCCGCCGCCCTGGGTTTGCTGCATCATGAAAAACATAACGCCTACCAGGAGAAGGATGGGGAGCAAAGTGCTCAGGAGGTTGGTCCACCAGGGAGGTTTCGGTGCAGGCTCATGGGTAAAGAGAATATCTTTAGCCTTGATGAGTTCTATCAACTTCTCATCATCAGGCGGGCCATTAAGTTCAAAGTTTTTACCGTTCTTTAAAGTACCTGTAATTTTACGTGTATCAAATTCCTGTACAATTTTTACAGTCTGAACCTGACCTTTTTCCAGGGCCTTGTAAAACGCCACGTAATCATTGTTAAAAGGATCTTCCACCTTAGGGGGAGTACCTAGCTGGTGGAAAATGGAAGCTGCTATCATTACGATCAGTAGATAAATAGCTAAATTTTTTAGTACACGATTCACGAGTTTCCTCCTCTCGGTGCCCCAACTATTTACATAATAAAGGAAACAATATGCCTAGAATACCAATATACTTTACCATATTCTGAGTTTTTTTTCAAACTTATTCTAAACCCTCTTGATTTAGACCGTCATATCTTTTGCATCGAGGATTTGCAGAACTAAATATCTCTCACTTTCCCCGCTGTTAAGCTTATTACTTACCGCTCTTCCCGGTATCCAGAGGACCTCTTTTTCAGAAGCTACCAGTAAAATTTGATCCCTCTCCCCACGGGGTATTTTTTTTTCGATAAAATAATCTTTAAGTTTTTTACTTCCTGCCAGTCCCTTGGGCGAAAATCTATCCCCCGGGCGACGGGCACGGGCAACATAAGTTAAAGGCTGGCCCGGCCATGGTAGATAAACAACGGTATTTCCGGGGTTTTGGGGTTTTTCCCTTTCTATTGCCGCAACTATATACTGGTTTGTTTCCGGTATATGCGTCCGGCCGGGAATCTTTAAAGGGTAGCTTCCCAGTGTTTTTTGCTGTTTCTTTGCACCTTCTTTATAAAAGAGAAGAAAATCATAAGTTTTTTCTACAATTATTTTCCCTGGCAGGTGCAGAAGTTTTCCCACCTGTCCGCGCTGAGCCAGCTCCCGGATATCCTCAACATGCTGGAAATAGAGCCCCTGTGCGGCTCCCCGAAAACTGTAAGCGTGACGGATCAGCCGTCTCTGCAGAGCCAGGGGTATTTCCTCCCACCGGCGTAAAGATAATTTTTCATAATCCCTTTCATGGGCGAGATATTCTTTCGCCTTTTTTTTCGTTACATATTCAAGATATTCCTCTTCGGCCCAAAGTATTTGCGCTGTTTTATTGAGCGTAGTGATAAGATTGGGATTGATATTCTCCAATAACCAGGGCATGAGCCGGTTACGAATTTTATTTCTTAAATAGATGTCCTTCTCATTACTGGGATCTCGCCTTGGTTCCAGGGCATGGGCACGGCAGTATTCCTCGATTTCTTCCCGGGTTACATATAAAAGGGGCCGGATAACAGGACCATGAACAGGAACTATCCCGCGCAGCCCCTCGAGTCCACTTCCGGTAAACAAATGCATGAGGACCGTTTCTGCCTGATCATCGGCCTGATGGCCGAGAGCAATTTTCTGGGCACCCAGTTGTTTAAGAAGGCCAGATAAAAATTCATAACGTGCCAGGTGTCCTGCCTCCTGAGGTGAAAGCCCTTTTTCCCTGGCCAGGGCCGGTACGTCCTTCTTAGCAATGGTAATGGGCAACCCCCAATGGGTGGCCAGTTCTTTTACCCATCTCGCCTCTTCCTCAGCTTGCTTTCCGCGAAAAGAGTGGTCAAGGTGTGCTACATGAAGTTCACAGGATAATTCCGGCCTTAACGTTTTCAGCACATGCAAAAGCGCCAGGGAGTCAGGCCCACCGGAAACCCCCACCACCACCAAATCACCGCTTTGGATAAGGTTATACTGCTCTATGGTTTCTTTAACTTTTACTATAAACTGGGAAATGTCCATGACCAAGATCAATTACCTTCTCATTTATTTAGTGCTTAAACATTTCTTCTACAAATAACAAGGGAGTCCTTCTTTAAAGGATTCCCTTTTTTTCCTCTTCCCTATCGTTTTTTAGGCAATTTCTCTCTGCTCTATGCGTGCTACCTGTATACTCATGTCATCCAGGGCCTTATTTCCCGCCGCCTTTTTCGCCAAAAACAAAATATAATTGGCTATCTGCTGCGGGTCAGTGTATTCCAGTTGTGTCAACAGGTCTTCAAACCAACCTGCCGGCCCGTCGGTATTATAGAGGACATCCCAGATACCATCGCTCATCATCAGGATAATATTCCCCGGCAGGAGAACATGCCTGATGGTCTCAACCTCGATATTCTGCAGGATACCGGCAGGTGGTGAAGAAGCCCTGATGATTTTTATGCCCTTGGCCGAGCGAAGGAAGGTAGGTGCCCCGCCCATCTTAATAAAATCCGCCTGTCCATTGATCTGGTTAACAATCACCACATCCAGGGTAACAAACTTTTCCTTAGGTGAACGGATATATAAAGCTGTATTCACTGTTCTGACAGCCAGCTCTGGCGACAGTCCCGTCAAAAGCAGTTTTTCCAGGAGATTAACGGCAACTGTGCTTTCTGCATGGGCTTCCGGCCCTACACCCATCCCGTCTACCAGAATAAGGGCAAAACGGTGATTGGGCAGGGTCAGGGCAGAACAAATATCCCCCGATACGGCTACGCCTTCTTTGGGGCTTTGGGCTTTACCCACATTCATCTGCATCGCCCTGCTCGGCACAAGATGATAGGAACAGCTGCCGTTCTGCCCCAGGGAGCGGCACTCCTGGCTTTTCAGAACATAGGTTTTGCCCAGTACCTGGGAGATGTTGGGGGCCACCAGGGATTTGCACCAGTTTTTTTCCGGACAGTGGGTTTGCATAATATGAATTTCTTTTTCTCCATCGGCTAAATCTATGACGGTGATCTCATCCACTTCAATTCCTTTTTCTTTGAGTTTTTCCTTTAGATATGAGCTGAGGTTGGTATCACATCTCACTTCTGTCTTCAGTTCCTCCGAAAAGTCCTGGATGATATTAGCCACTCCATTGAGCTGGTTATTAATGAGCTCGCGGCATTCAACCAGCTGCTTCTCATAAGAATTAATTAACTTTAAAAGCTCCAGCTGTGAATTAAGGGCTACGCTTAACTCTCTTAAGCGAACACAACGCCTTTTTAAATCCGTACCAAATTCTTTTTCACTGATAGAACCGGCCGATTCCAATTTGGTACAGGCCTCCAGCATGGCACGGTACGTTTTATAAAAATCCTGTTCCCAGCAAACCCGGTGCAGGCTGCATTTTTCACAGACTTGTGAGGCAACCTTGTTGAACAAAACATTGAGTTCGTTGGTCTCTTTTTTATTTTTCTCCTGGATCTCAAAAACAGTACGCAGTTCTCCAAAGACCTGGGCGATTTTCTGCAATTTATCGGCAGTATGCAGTTTCGTGCTTTTGCTATAATCATCTGTTTTTTGCTCGTATTTTAGATATTGCTGTTTACCCTGGGGTACCTGGAAAAGAATAAACAGCAAAGACGCAGCAGCAGTTTCTTTTAAAGTATCTAATATAGCTACTTGTTCAGTAAAGAACAGGGATAGGATCAGGTTAGCCAGGGTAAAGCCCACAATAACCCCGGCTTTTCTAAAGGTGTTGAAGACCCCGCCTAAGAGCCC
>JAIHAN010000172.1 GCA_020054815.1 Peptococcaceae bacterium
GGGAATGTTCAATAATCCAGGTTTAGGACTGGTATTGGCTGTTTCCCATTACACCGCCAATATTATTTTAGGAATTATTTTAGGATTCCTATCTCCCGGAACCCGTGTACAAAGCACAGGAAGAGGGAATATCATGCTCAAGAGCATCCGGGCACTCCTTCACGTGCAAAGAACCCGGAAACCCTGGGGACAACTGCTGGGGGATTCTATCAGAAACAGTATTAATACTATGGCCTTAATTGGTGGGTTTGTTATCATCTTCGCCGTCATCATCAAGGTTTTGACTGTTTCCATGCTCATCCGGTATTTGACGTCGATTTTGACCCTGCCCTTGAAACTGGTAGGATTTGATCCCTCAGCTGGATTAGCCTTAGCCACAGGCTTCTTTGAAATGACTCTTGGTCTCAAGGAAAGCTCCCTGCTGGCCTCATCTATACAGGAAAAAGCGGCGGTAGCCGGTATGCTCCTGGGGTGGAGCGGTCTTTCCATTCAAGCGCAGGTTACCAGTATACTGTCAGGCTCGGGTATTCGCCCTTACCTTTATTACTGGGGACGAATCTTCCAAAGCCTCTTAGGAGGAGTCCTGGCCTATTTCCTGGCTGCTACACCTCTCTTATTATCGCAAGTATCCGTACCGGCTTTTTCCTGGGAAGTAGGGCAAAGCAATCTTGTGTTTACAGCTTTTCATCATTTTACCGGCGCAGTACATATGCTGGTATTTATATTCTCTGCCTTGTTTATTCTTTCGCTTATCGTAATGGTATGGGATCTGATACGCCGTTTGGTTTTTTCATAAATTTCTGCATTGTACTACATTCAGAAAAAAGCCCGGTCACTCCAATGTGACCAGGCTTTTCTTATTGCAAAATATAACGACTCTATAGGATGTTACAGCAAAGAACATTAATATATGTTCGGTGGTCGGGACACGGTGATCGGAGAACGGAGTTGTCAGCTTTTCTTCTCTCTGATATTATGCCTTAATTCTTCCCGCCCTTTTTTAACAACCTGCAGGGTTTTTTCCAGTTCCATCTGTAATTGAGCCATAACCTCGTCAGCATAGGAGAATGCCCCCTGTGTAACTTCCCGGGCCACATTCTTAGCACTGTCTATAATTTCATCGCCCTGGGCTTTGGCCAGCTTCACAATCTCACTTTCCCCGGCAATTCTCTGAAGTTTATTTTTGGCAGTTTCAATAATGGCTTCCCCTTCTTTTTCCGCCTCCTTCAGGATACGCTCTCTCTCCCTGATAATCCACTCCGCCTCACGTACCGCTTCCGGCAGCATAGCCCGGAATTTATCCAAAAAGTTATAAAGCGTATCTTCATGGATGATGACCTTCCCTGTCATGGGAATACGAGAGCATTCTTCCACAACTACCTCAAATTCTTCTAATAGACGTACAATCTCCATACTTTATTCCTCCTACCCACATCAGTTAGGTTGATAATACCAGACAAGGGTATCTCCATAACTGCTTTTTTTGACAAGTTCTAACTTACCATAACTCTTCTCAAGGGGTGTATTACGGTCACTTTCAACGACCACAGCAGTGTTTGTTTTCAGAAGAGCAGAAATTCCCAGCTTGCTTAATACCGGTTCATACAAACCTTTGTCATACGGGGGGTCCAGAAAGATAATATCAAGGCTGAAAGCAGGTTCCTCTTCTAACATACCTAGCAAAGAACCAGCATTCAAATTAAAGACCCTGGCCTTTTCCGCTAAACGGCAATGCATTAAATTTTCTTTAATGATAGAGCAGGCCTTTTTATTAATGTCGTTAAACAAACAAAATTTACTGCCCCGGCTTAGCGCTTCAATACCTAAAGCACCCGTCCCTGCGAACAAATCAAGAACAACCGCATCAATAGTTTTCGCACCCAGGACGTTAAAAATCGCTTCCCGGACCCTGTCCAGGGTGGGCCTGGTGGTTAAGCCTTTCAGGCACTTGAGTGTATGGCCTTTGGCCTCCCCGGCAATAATCCGCATATGTAAAATTCACTTCCCTTATAATAACAAATTATAACACATATATACATTATTCACGATATCTTTCATGCTATACCTCATATTACCTACTTTCGTCAAACATATTGATACTCCTTTTTGTTCATACTATAAAAGCAGACTATTCCCGGACAAATTCTTCCTTCCTCATCTATCCCACTCATGAATGCTCACGCTAAGTGAGCAATTTTTTTATTTATTCCCCCTTTATTTTTATATTTTATTGTTCCCTCAAACAGCACTGTTAATGTATAAAACATAAATTCTCGAGAGCGGGGAAAACTTAAAGTGAAGTTTGTGAAGGAGGTTAAAAAGCATGAAAAAAAGCGAACTTTATAAACTAATGGGTATTCAACTGGACCTTGCCGTGGAAGCCCATGAAATCCTCAGGGGTGAAGTGGGCAGGGAGATCCCGGGGGTAAAAATGGACGAAGAGCGTTATGAAAATGCTGTGGTGAAGACCATTACCATTTTAGACGAGC
The DNA here is from genome assembly GCA_020054815.1 of Peptococcaceae bacterium. Lineage (GTDB taxonomy): Bacteria > Bacillota > Peptococcia > DRI-13 > DRI-13 > Thermanaerosceptrum. Next base: position 2,490 of record JAIHAN010000172.1, read on the forward strand.
AAGGCGCCCAGATTATGGGCCGGCCTCCCGGTATTTATGTGACTCTGGAGTCAAGCGAAATTCGTGACAACAATAAAATGGTACATAAACAGATAGGTGAAATTCTCGCTAATAAACTAAAAGAGATCCTTCCTTTAAGGGAAGATTCTACCGTTTTAATTGTGGGCTTGGGTAACTGGAACGCCACACCCGATGCTTTGGGGCCAAAGGTAGTAGAATTGTCTATGGCCACACGCCATTTATTCCATTATGCCCCTGAAGAACTGCGGCAGGGCTTGCGTTCCGTATGCGTGTTAGCTCCCGGAGTTTTAGGCTTAACGGGTATTGAAACGGCAGAAATTATTAAAGGTACCGTGGACCGTGTCCAGCCTGATCTCGTGATTTGCATAGACGCTCTGGCAGCAGGAAGTGTAGAGCGAATAAATTCTTCTCTCCAGGTAGCTACTACCGGTATCAACCCTGGGTCGGGCGTAGGCAATAAACGCATAGGTATTAATCAGGAAACCATGGGTGTACCTGTGGTGGCTATTGGTGTACCGACGGTAGTTCATGCCGGTATTATCGCTCACCAGGCCATGGAAAAGCTGTTTAATCATTTACAAACCACACCTGCCCTGCAAGATGTCTACCACGCTCTCAGACCGGTTGCTGTCAATGAAATGATTAATGACGTTTTGGAACCTTTCGGCGGCCAACTCATGGTTACACCTAAAGAGATCGATGAACAAATCAGCAACACGGCAAGAATTATTGCCATGGCCTTGGCGATGGCCTTACACCCGGGCATGCCTGAAAATGAAGTAGAACATTATTTGCACTAAATTAAAAAACAAGCAGAAGGTTTACCCCCCTGCTTGTTTTTTTTATTCAATTAGAATTGTTGACCTTTAGCCAGAGCCTCTTCGGCGAACTGGACCATCTTTCTGGTCATATAACCTCCCACATAACCATTTTGACGGGAAGTTAATTGACCTTTATCGATTTGCGCATAGTTGGTCAAACCTAATTCATTGGCAATTTCAAACTTTAGTCTGTCCAGACCTTGAGCAGCACCTTGAACAGCAGGAGTATTGGTATTTCTTGGCATTTATATTCACCTCCTTTCAAGAGTAAAAAGATAAATTAGAATTGCTCGTTTTCTAGTCTTAGTATGAGCCGGGGAAAAATTTTTTATACATTCATACAAACCTTGTTATTATGAAAGTTTTGCCATAAGTTTATTTGTTATTTTTTTCATTTTCTGATGCAAATTTTGTCGATTTTGCTCGATTGTACAAGCCAAATTCTTGGGCAACTTCATATTTAAAACGTTCTAAGTTGGGCTTTACTTGTTTAGTAGAGGCTTCTTTGTTCTTTTTCAAGATTTCACCTCCCGTTAGTATTGTTAGCAGCTGTAAAAAAACGCATACTAGGATTTGCCTGGCAATAAATCCAAATATAATGAAACTTAAAATTACCAAAAAACCAGGAATCTTTTAGTGTTGATATGCAAAAAGAAAAAAGTGGTTGACCCACTTTTTTCAGTATTTGACCATTTTTTTTATTAAAGCCCAGACCTTCTCATGCAGGTTTTTATGAGAGAAATCACCTAAGTGAGGATCCCTTTGTAAAACTTTTAAAGCCATGCGGCGAGCTCTTAATAAAATCTCACCGTCCCGGGCCAAATCCCCTACTTTAAACTCAGGCAAACCATGCTGCCGCATACCAAAGAATTCCCCGGGGCCCCGCAGTTTTAAATCTTCTTCCGCCAATTTAAAACCATCCTGGTTTTTACTAAGAATACGCAGTCGTTCTAAAGCTACGGGATTTTGACTTGAAGAAATAAGAATACAGTATGACTGGTCCTTCCCTCTCCCTACCCGGCCCCGTAACTGGTGAAGTTGAGCCAAACCAAATCTTTCAGCGTCTTCAATGACCATCACCGTGGCATTAGGTACGTTGACACCAACCTCAATGACAGTGGTACTCACAAGAATGTGCAATCTACCGGCCTGAAAGTCCTGCATAATTTTTTCTTTCTCTTTGGCATTCATACGACCGTGCAAAAGCCCTATCTTGTAGAAAGGGAATTCCCTTTTGATTTTTTCGGCCAGGGTCGTCGCATTCTTAATATCCAGCGCTTCAGATTCTTCCACCAAAGGGCAGACAATATAGGCTTGAGAGCCTAAACTAAGCTGCTTTGCTAAAAACTTTTTCAATTTACCGCGCGATTGTTCCCTAATGCAATAAGTTTCCACGGGTTTCCTGCCAGGGGGAAGCTCGTCCAGAAGCGAGATATCCAGATCCCCGTACACAGTCAAAGCCAGGGTCCTGGGGATTGGGGTAGCCGACATTACCAGTACGTCAGGCTGCTGTCCCTTTTCTTCTAACAAGGATCTTTGTTTTACCCCAAAACGATGCTGCTCATCAATCACTACCAGTCCCAGACTGGCGAATTCTACACCTTCCTGAATCAGCGCATGGGTCCCCACCAGAATGTCAATTTCCCTTCTCATCACCCTATCTATGATTAAATCCTTTTCCCTGCGGCTGAGACTACCTTTTAAAAGAGCAATCTTTACTTCTAGGGACCCAAACCAGCCGGCTAAAGTATTATAGTGCTGTTGAGCTAATATTTCGGTAGGGGCCATCAATGCTCCCTGATATCCCCCCTCTACAGCTTTTAATAAACCCCAGGCTGCAATAACTGTTTTACCGGAACCTACATCCCCTTGAACAAGACGCTGCATGGGAGCAGAAGATTCCATATCACTATTTATTTCTGTAATAACCCTTCTTTGCGCCTCCGTTAAAGGAAAAGGCAGGTTTTGTACAAAACGTTCCGGCAGTTTATTTTCTTTCTGATGGGCTATCCCTTTCGCACTTTTCTGAGAATTACCTCTTAGCACCAGAAGGGCCAACTGGAGGAGATAAAATTCTTCAAAAACCAGGCGATAACGGGCTTTCTCCAGCTGGGTAAAGCTGGAAGGAAAGTGAATCTCCCG
>JAIHAN010000173.1 GCA_020054815.1 Peptococcaceae bacterium
TTACGGCTTACTATATGGTACCGGCCATTTTAGGCATTGTAGTGACCATGACGATGGTAATCATGACTTCTATGGGCATTGTCAGGGAACGGGAACGGGGCACCCTGGAGCAGTTGATGGTGACACCCATCAAATCCCATGAATTGATGATCGGAAAAATTTTGCCCTATATTGTTCTGGGGTATATCCAGATCACTGTAGCCCTTCTGGTGGGTGTTCTCGTTTTCCATGTTCCTATCAAGGGAAGTCTCCTGGAACTGTATCTTTTAACCCTCTTCTTTATCACAGCCTCATTGGGGTTAGGCATACTGATCTCAAATTTTGCCAAAACACAGATGCAGGCTATGCAGATGGCCTTCTTTGTCTTCTTGCCCAGCATACTTTTGTCAGGTTTTATGTTTCCCCGGGATGCTATGCCGCGGCTCATTTATTACATGAGCAACGTCATACCCCTTACTTATTATCTGGATATTATCCGGGGAATTGTTTTAAAGGGTATCGGTTTCTCCTACCTGGCAGGTCAGGTATTATTCCTCCTGGTATTCTCTCTGGTTTTTCTAACTCTCAGTACCCTGAAGTTTAAAAAGAAAATCGCCTAGAGTAATCCCTGTATGGCGGGTGAGGAGGTATGATATGCCTGATACGGAACAAAAGAAAGGGTCTCCTATTCGTGAACGCATCATTGCTGCCTTTATAGAACTGTCCAAATCCAAAGGCTTTTACAGGGTTACCATGGATGAATTGTCAGCCCAGGCGGGGGTCAGTAAAAGAACGATTTACAGGTACTTCACCAGTAAAGAAGAGGTTATTGAAGCCGTCATTGATAGGTTTAAACTGAAAATAGCCCAGGAAATGGACCGGGTGATAGCGGAAGCTCATACTCCGGCTGAACTCATTGCCCAGGCCTTACAAAACCTTTATCTTCATGGGCAAGACCTTGTTTTCAATCCTCTTATTATGGAGGACTTGCGCTCCCACTATCCCCATTTCTGGAAAAAAATCGATAGTTACAGGATGGAAAAAGCACAGAACTTGATTAAGGCTATTCTTAGTAAAAGTGATAAAGATTTAACGAGGGAGATTGACCCGCGGATCATGAGTACCGCATTCCTGGCAGCAATACAGGCCGTTGTCAATCCGGAATTTATCCTCAAAAACGGCTTAACTTTTCAGGAGACCTTGACCCAGGTGGTTGGTTTATTTACCCATGGCTTTATTAGAAAAGGTTCGGGGTAAAGCAAAAAGCTGCCCTCTTTTAACTTAAGGGCAGCTTTAGTATAAACTTAAAGGAACCACCCTTTAGACAGGTGGTTCCTTTAAGCGTTCTTATTTATGCCAACACACCGAAGAGAATGTAGCTCACGATGAGGGCCAGAAGCGTATTAAATACGGTAGCAATCAAGAATACATAAGTAGGCTTGCCGCCGAGATGTTTAAAGTCGGCAAAGGTCAGTTCCAGACCGATGCAGACGAAGGCCAGGTTAAAGGCCCACTGCTGTAAGTTTTTGATGGCGGTAAGATCTTTCGCATCAAAGAAGCCCATGCTAGCGATAATGGATGTAAAGATAAAACCAAGCACGAACTTGGGGAACCGCTCCCAGATCACAGAAGCACTGGGTTTTTGCCCGCCCTTTTCTACCACTGTGGTGAAGTAGAAGGCCAGGGCAAAGGCCACAAAACCGATTAAGGCATTCTGGGTCATCTTAATAACGGCTGCAATCTTAGCTGTGGCTTCGCCATGGATGGTGCCGGCACCCACTACCGCGGCGGAGGTGTCGATGTTGCCGCCGAACCAGGCTCCGGCAACCTCGGGGGCAAGCCCCATCACGTTAGCCAACCAGGGCATTATGACCATTAAAGGTAGGGCGGTGAAAATAACCAGAGCTGTTACATAAGCGAGTTCTTCTTTCTTAGCCAGTACGGAGCCGGCGGCGGCAATGGCAGCGGAGACGCCGCAGATAGAGATAGCCGTAGCCATAACGGCTTTCATACTTTCTGGGATGCCAAACTTATCACATAGCCACCAGGTAAAGAAGAAAACACAGGTAATCATGATGAGACCCTGGATGATACCTTTACTGCCGATACTTACGATAACGCCAAGGTTAACACTTGCACCCATCAGTACAAGGCCTGTTTTTAAGAAAAGTTCTGTACGGATGGCCGGTTTAATCATTTCTTTGGTATTGGTAGAGGTAACAATGGCGTTGGCGATAAGACCCAGGAGAGCAGCCCAGAGGGGATATTCCAGGGCTTTAGAGAAATCTTTCCCTACAATCTTGGCTGAGTTATGACTGAGCCAGTTGGTGGCATAAGCAAGTGCTGCTATGATAATAAGACCGATAATAATACCTGCATAATTGGGAGAGGCTTTTTGTTGAGGTGCTTTTTCCGCCTGCATGTTCATGGTTATACTCCTTTCTTCTTAAGATTAGGGATGACCTACCAGGGGACTTTGGCGATCACTTTAGCCGCAACTAAGAAGCAGAGACCTAAACCAATAATCACAGCCAACCAATCCTCGTGAATCTTCACAGTGATCCCTCCTTAGCATAAGAAGATTTATGAGATTGTACCCACAAGCACAAGAAAACCAAAATTCCCCCCTTTCTTGAGTTAATACGATAAAAGTTTGACAAAAGACGAGCGAAAAACAGAATATTCGAGTTAAACTACTATTCAGTTAATTTAAAATAAGACAAGAAAAATTTATGGTATTGTTAAAAAATATTTCTCGTTTTCTTGGTAAATACCTCCATATATTTGCATAAATTATATTAATAATATATCAAAAAAATATTAATCAAAAACGAGAGGCAGGAAAACGTATTTTTATTCCGTTCAAAATTTCAGGTAATATATTATACTCTCTTAAGTACAATAAAATGTGTGTCCCTTCCCTAAATACCCTAAGCACCGATTATTGACACTATTTACCCCCGTTGGTATAATTTAAGCGAAATTATGACACCATATGGCCTGGCAGAGGCTTATTTTTTTTTTGATTAATGAAAGAGGATATGGGTCATAGGAATGTCCCCAATTATAAGTATTATATTGAGATATTTTACGGAAGGGAATGTGGTCAATGGAGGAAAATATCCTGAAAATCCTCTTTAAAGAGGAGGAAATCCAAAAAAGGGTTAAGGAATTAGGACAGCAGATTACCGGTGATTATAGGGATAAAGACCTCTTTGTGATTGGTATTTTAAAAGGTGCTGTGGTTTTTTTATCGGACCTTATCCGGGAAATTAAGGTTCCCCTGCAGATGGATTTCATGGCTGTTTCCAGCTACGGTACCTCTACCCATACTTCAGGGGTAGTACGTTTTCTTAAGGACCTTGAACTGGATATAGCAGGTAAGGATGTACTGGTAGTTGAAGATATTGTAGATACGGGTTTAACCTTGTCCTATCTCAAAGAAAACCTTTTGGCCAGGGGCCCCCGCAGTCTTAAAATTTGTACTTTCCTGGACAAGCCCAGTCGCAGGAAGATCGCTATTACTCCGGATTACAACGGGTATGAAATACCGGACGAGTTTGTTGTAGGCTACGGGCTTGATTATAATGAACAATACCGTCACCTTCCCTACATTGGGGTTCTAAACCCGAAGCCTACTTATAAGTAGTGTGGAGAAAGAAGGAAACGTACGATGATACAGGATGAATTGATCTTAGTTCTGGATTTTGGCGGTCAATACAACCAGCTCATTGCCCGCCGGGTAAGAGAATTGAATGTGTATTCGGAAATGGTCCCTTACAACATGCCTTTAGAGGAAATCAAGGCCAAGAAGCCTAAGGGTATCATCTTTTCCGGTGGGCCGGCCAGTGTTTATGCCGCCAACGCCCCTAAAGTGGATAAGGAAATTTTCGAGTTAGGTATACCTATTCTGGGAATATGTTACGGTATGCAGTTAATCGCTCATCTCTTGGGCGGTGAGGTCAAGCGGGCAGAGAAGAGAGAGTATGGTAAAGCCATGGTAGAGGTAATTCCGGAAAATCTTCTTTTTAAGGGATTAGCTCCGTCTCAGCAGTGCTGGATGAGTCATGGAGATTTTATTTCCGGGGTACCGGAGGGATTTGTAGCCTGTGCCTATACTGAGGATACACCCTATGCTGCTTTCGCCCATCGGGAAAAGCATTTGTATGGTGTCCAGTTTCATCCTGAAGTAAAACATACCCACTATGGCATGGAGATACTCAAGAATTTTGTTTATAATATCTGCCAGTGTCACGGACAATGGTCCATGGGTTCCTTTATTGATGAACAGGTCGAGCACATTCGCCGTCAGGTGGGGGAAAAGAAAGTATTATGTGCTTTAAGTGGTGGCGTTGATTCCTCAGTAGCTGCCGTACTGGTTCACAAAGCCATAGGTGACCGGCTTACCTGTGTTTATGTGGATCACGGTTTTATGCGCAAAGGCGAATCAGAACAGGTTAAGGCTACGTTTTCCGGAAAGTTTCATATGAACCTGGTTTTTGTGAATGCCCGGGAAAGATTCCTGTCTAAAATTGCTGGTATCAGTGATCCGGAAACCAAACGTAAAATCATTGGCAATGAGTTTATTCGTACTTTTGAGGATGAAGCCAGGAAACTTGGAAAAATGGATTTCCTTGTCCAGGGTACCCTCTATTCCGATGTTATTGAAAGCGGCACAGGGACCGCCGCCACTATCAAATCTCACCATAATGTAGGCGGTCTCCCTGAGGATATGGAATTCCAATTAATAGAACCTTTACGCCTTCTCTTTAAAGATGAAGTGCGGAAAGTAGGCCGTGAACTGGGGCTCCCGGAAGAAATAGTAACCCGTCAGCCTTTCCCCGGCCCGGGTCTGGCTATCCGCATTATTGGGGAAATTACCGAGGAGAAACTCAATATCCTGCGGGAAGCTGATGCCATTGTGCTGGATGAGATCAGAAAAGCAGGATTGTATGAGTCCATCTGGCAGTCTTTCGCCGTTCTCCCCAGTATTAAAAGCGTAGGCGTCATGGGGGACGAACGGACTTATGCTTATCCCATTGTTTTGCGGGCAGTCACCAGTGATGATGCCATGACGGCGGACTGGGCCCGGCTGCCCTACGAAATCCTGGAGAAAATATCGAACCGAATAGTCAATGAGGTACCCCAGGTCAATCGGGTGGTTTTTGATATAACCTCCAAACCTCCGGCCACTATTGAATGGGAATAAAAAACGAGAGCTGTAGTTTTAGTTTGTTATGACGACTAAAACTGCAGCTTTTTTTTCGGTTTTAAGAAAAAGCTGGAAACATTTTGCATA
>JAIHAN010000019.1 GCA_020054815.1 Peptococcaceae bacterium
CCGGAACTGTTATTATTTCCTCGATCTTTTCTGCTACCTGGGCACCTTCAATATGAACCACCGTTAATACTTCCTCATTGGAAGTCTGTATATGTTCAGTCGGCGGAGTAACAGAATATCCGGCGGCGCGGACGAAACTGCACAATCCCCTCTTACCTTCCGGATAATAACGGGCGGCTTCCATCAGAATCTTTACCTGCTGTGCCGTTTCAATCTGGGGAATCTGTACACCTTCCGCGCCCGTATCCAAAGCCCGCATAACATAGGACACTCTTGGCTCGGCAATTCTGACGAGACCAGTAATTCCGGCACTGCGTGCAGCGCGTAACATATGCTCTAATGCAGGAAAATCGTAAACACCATGTTCCATATCTATTACCACGAAGTCCCAACCTGTAAGACCCAGTATTTCCACAGAAGCCGGACTTAGACGAGCAAAGGTGCCCATACAAACCTTGCCTTCCTTTAACTTTCTTTTAAGCATATTCTCACGCATTCCTATTTTCTCCTTTCTCTTTCAAAGAACTGTAGCATTACGTCACGGTAAGCCTGAAAGTAGGTAGCTCAAGTATCTTAAGAACATTATCCAATTCTCCCCCACCGGCATCATTACCATTAATACCCAAATCTTCAGAAGATATATCCACTACAGCCAGTACCTCACTTATTAAATTTAACATGCAATAAACATGCCAACGGGGGATGCTCCACTTCAAAGTGAAAAAATAAGTAAATGAGTCAATAACGACTCATCTTCGAATCATTATTGACTCATTTGCTTATCATAAGAGTTGAATACCTATTTTACTTGATTAGGATCAATTACTATAATAATAATGATGGGAATCATTGCTATTATTTTAGAAGATATTTCACTTTTCATTTATATAGGAGGTCCAAATGGTAAAAATCGGTATCAAATACTGCGGTAATTGCAATCCCCATATTAATAGCTCCGCTATTATTAATTATTTAAAAGAAAAAACTAAAGGAGATTATGAGCTTGTTCCATGGAACGAACAGGATCTTTCCCTTTTAATAATCATGAGTGGCTGTCCGGCTGATTGTGCCACTCGGCCTAACTACCAGGGCCCCGTCATCACCGTAGGAGGGTTAACCATAGACCTACATCCCGTAGAGGAAAAAGACCTTAAAGAAACATTATTAAGGAAAATTTATGAAACTCTAAATAAGACAGAGAACAAAGGCGCTAACGCGCGCTTTGTCCTTCAACGGGAACCCCTGCCTTCCCAATGAGGCTCCGCCGTTACCCTCCTCATTGAACATAGGGGAATACCTTCCCCTAAAACCCCTGATTCCTAAGGAATTTATATAAATTCCTTAGGATAAAAAAACGCAGGCTTAGCCTCACGTTTCTTTATTCTGCCGTCCAGCCGCCGTCAATGACCAAGGTCTGCCCCGTCATATAATTCGACGCCTCTGAAGCCAAAAAGACTACCGCTCCCATCATATCCGGCACTTCCCCAATACGGCGCATGGGAATTTTTCCCACGATGTAATTATGTATCTTTTCCTGGCTTAGTTCTTTCTCGTTGATGGCAGTCATCACATACCCCGGACACAGCGCATTGACCTGGATGTTGTAACGCGCCCATTCTAAAGCCAGAGCTTTTGTTAACTGGATGACACCGCCCTTGGCTGCGCAGTAGGGAAGCACCTGCCGGTCTCCCACCAGACCCAGGATAGAGGCCACATTGATGATTTTCCCCCGCTTCTGTTTTATCATCTCTTTACCCACTGCCTGGGCACAAAAGAATACCCCTTTTAAATCAACATTAAGTACCCTGTCCCAATCTTCCTCAGTTATATCCTCCGCCTTTTTGGTGAGGGCCGTACCGGCATTATTTACTAAGATATCAACACGACCAAAGTGATTAATAGTTTTCTCAACCATATTCTGTATCTGATCAAGGCTGGTCACATCAGTGGAAACAGGCAAGGCTTCCCTCCCCAATCCCTTGATCTCCCCTGCCGTTCGCTGACAATCTGCCTGGTTCCGGCTCACTACCACAATACTGGCTCCGTATCTGGCTAAAACCATGGCTAAGCCGTAGCCAATACCTTTGGTAGCTCCTGTTACAATAGCTACCTTACCAGATAAATCAAAATTGCTGGTCTCCATAAAGCACCTCCTAAATCATATAGACGAGGAGCAGGGTAAGCCCTGCTCCTTTTATTACTACTACAAAAGTATACTTAATTATGCGGATTTCGGAAAGCGGGTGTCATAATGTGAAACAGCGTAACCGCATTTTTTAACCTACATTACATACTGTCTTTTTATTGCTTTTTTCCTTAACCACTTCTGCCCCCATTGCCAGTGCCTGAGCATTCAAGGGTAGTAAATGATGCTTGTTCTCCGGCAGCACTTTCTTTAAAGATTCCATGACAGAAAGGGGCTTGATGACAGGCTCTGCCTGTAACAGGGCGCCCAGCATCACCATGTTGGCTACACGGGATTCACCCAGGATGCCTGCTTTTTCATTAACGGGGACATAATAAACAGTAATGTCGGTGCGCCTGGCAGGGCGGTCAATCAAGGATGAGTTGATGAATAATATCCCACCCGGTTTGAGCATGGGTTCAAACTTATCCAGGGACGGCCTGTTCATGGCCACCACAATATCAGGTTCTGTTACCAGAGGTGAGCTAATAGGGGCAGTAGAGATGGTTACAGAACAATTGGCCGTACCGCCTCTCATTTCCGGGCCATAAGAGGGTATCCAGGCTACTTCTTTCCCTTCCAGCATCCCTCCATAAGCCAGGAGCTGGCCCATGGACATTACACCCTGACCGCCAAAACCGGCCAGTATCATTTGTTTCAGCATTTTACTTCGCCTCCTCTGCAGACTTAAATTTTCCCAAGGGATAATAGGCAATCATCTCATTTTTTATCCACTCCAGAGATTCCACAGGCGTCATGTGCCAGTTGGTAGGACAGGCGGAAAGCACCTCCACGAGGGAGAAACCTTTGCCTTCCACCTGTACCTGGAAGGCCTCTTTAATGGCTTTCTTCGTTTCCCGCACATGTTTGGGGTCATGGACAGAAGTACGGGCAATATAGCTAGCACCTGGAAGCGTGGCTAACATTTCACTCATGCGGATAGGATAACCGGCGTTCTTGGGGTTACGTCCCTGGGGTGAGGTGGTAGTTTCCTGTCCGACCAGGGTGGTGGGAGCCATCTGTCCTCCCGTCATGCCGTAAATAGCGTTATTCACGAAAATTACTGTGATATTTTCACCCCGGGCGGCAGCGTGAATAATTTCCGCAGCCCCAATGGAAGCAAGGTCACCGTCTCCCTGGTAAGTAAAGACGATACTTTCGGGACGAGATCTTTTAACCCCCGTAGCTACGGCAGGAGCACGGCCGTGGGCAGCCTGGATAGCGTCTACATCAAAATAGTCATAGGCGAAAACTGAGCAGCCAACAGAAGCAATGGCAATTGTTCTGTCCTGTAATCCTAATTCATCGAGAACTTCAGCCACTAAACGATGAATAATCCCGTGGTGACAGCCGGGGCAGTAATGGAATTTTTGCTGAGTCAGAGACTTAGGACGTTCAAATACTACTCCCATCTTATTTCACCTCCCCGTAAGTTTTGGCTAAACGTTTGATTTCTTCATAAACAGCCCGGGCTGTGGGCACCATGCCTCCCACCCGTCCATAGAACTCCACCGGTAAACGCCCGTTTAAAGAAAGCCGAACGTCTTCCACCATTTGGCCTAGGCTCATCTCTACCGTTAACACGGCCTTGGCCTGGGCTGCAGCCTGGTTCAGCTCTTTTTCAGGGTATGGCCAGAGGGTTATGGGGCGGAAAACCCCTGCTCTTATTCCTTCTTCCCGGGCCATATCCACAGCGGCTTTAGCCACTCTGGCGATCATGCCATAGGCTGCCACCACTATTTCCGCATCGGAAGTCTGGTATAATTCAGACCTTGTTTCTTTAGCCTTAATCTCCAGATACTTTTTCTCCAGATGGCGATTGTGTTTTTCCAGTTTTTCAGGGTCTAAATAAAGAGAGTTTATGATATTTTTGGTACGACCCATTTTCCCTGTTACTGCCCATGGTTTCTCCCCGGCTTCCAGGGTCGTTTCGCTACCTAAATCCACTGGTTCCATCATCTGGCCCAGAATACCATCACCGAGAATCATGACCGGTATGCGATACTTTTCGGCCAGGTCAAAGCCTTCTTTTACCAGGTCCACAATTTCCTGCACGGAAGCCGGAGCCAGCACAAGGAGGCGATAATCGCCATGGCCCCCACCTTTGGTGGCCTGGAAGTAATCAGACTGAGAAGGCTGAATTCCCCCTAACCCCGGACCGCCCCGCATGATATTGACAATGACACAGGGCAGCTCAGAACCCGCCAGATAAGAGATACCTTCCTGTTTTAAGCTGATTCCCGGGCTGGAAGATGAAGTCATCACCCTGGCTCCGGTACTGGCTGCACCATAAACCATATTGATGGCGGCTACTTCACTTTCCGCCTGGAGGTAGACACCCCCTACTTGAGGCAGGCGACGGGAAAGATATTCGGGCAGCTCGCTTTGAGGCGTAATGGGATAACCGAAGAAATAACGGCAGCCTGCCTTAATGGCAGCTTCACCTATGGCTTCATTCCCTTTCATTAAAACTTTGCTCATGCTTTACCCTCCTTCTCCACGGTAATGACCACATCGGGACACATCCAGGCACAGAAAGCACAGCCGATACATTTGCTCATATCTGTTACCTGAGCAGGATGATATCCCATGGCATTAATGTGGCTTCCCATCTCAATAATTCCTTTGGGACAGGCCTGTTTACACAGTTCACAACCTTTGCACAATTCCTCCCGGAAGCTAACCTTAGCCATCACAACACCTCCAAAATATTTTTGAACCCACATGCTAAGATACCAAAATTCATAATATTCTTTACTATATCACTAAACTGTTTTATAAACTGTACTAGTAAAGCACCACTTCCTCCCTTTAATATAACAGGGGTTATATTTTGAAAATATAATATAACAAGCAAAAGTTTAGGGACGACCCTTGGCGGATCGTCCCTTTTTAAAAATGTTATGGAGTTTTGCATGCCTGTAATGCAAAGCCTTACGGATATACACAGGCAATACCCCCATTTAACTATATACTTTCATTACTAATATATCATAAAATACTCTGAAAAGTTCAAAATTATACAGAATACAATTCGACATTTTAGTTGATGGTTAAAGAACGATATAATAGTATCGTTTCGTCGGCTCAATTATTTCATTAAAGAGAGGAAACCCTTTACAAGAATAGTAATCCCTTTCACAGGGTTAGGCACTTTTGCCCCGAAGATTTGTAGAAGGCTCACAATGAAAGCCAATAGTAAGAACATGAAAAAAACGATAAGTTCGCGCCAGTATTTTTTTTGGATAAGACCTGGCGTTTCAAAGAGTACTATACCGGCAAAAGCCGCCATTAACAAGATAATCACTTTTTCGCCCCTTTCATCTTTTTTGGAACCCCTCGGAGTATAGCTATCAATAATGAGATAAGAGGAAGCCCAACTTGAAAAGGAAGAGCATAGTAAGGATAAATTTCTTGGGCAAAATTAATATTTTCTATATTGCTCCCAAACTGCAGGGTGCTTAAACTCACCATGAAAGCGCCCATGGGCAGTACCAAGGGCAGGTAGGAACGCAATTTTAATAATTGTGCTGTACCCAGTACCGCCCCATAATAGAGAACAGCAATTTTTAAAAAACCCATGCTTAAGAGATTTATTGCTATAAGAATTTCCAGCCTGGTTAGTATTTTTCCTACGTCAATCAAACGTACTGCTTGATAAGCAGGATAGGTAGAGATGGTTTTAGTAATTCCCAGGACAGCAGTGTCTCGTACTGCTACTACTACCAGGAGCATAGCCGCCATGATTAAAGCGATTATGGAAGAGGTCTTGGCCTCTTTTACCTTTTTTAAAAAAGGAATCACCATGAGAAAGGCAACTGTTTCACCAAAAGGGAAAGTTGCTGCACTATGACTGGCCTTGATAAACTCTCTTAAAGGAATGTCGAAAACCGGTAAAAGGTTGGTAAACTTCATGTCCTTTGCTAATAAAATAGCCGTACCAAAGATTACGACAAATGTAAAGACTACTAGTAATATACTACACCGAGCGATTACTTCTATCCCGTTTCGTACTGCAGAGGCACAGATTAAAGCCACCAGGACGATGAACACTATCATGGGTGTTTCCGGGTAAATGATAGTTGTAAAAAAGTCGCCAAAGTTTCGCAAAACTAAACTGCCCAATTGGAGAAAATACCACAGGTAACCCAGGGAAATTATCTTACCCAGATAAGGGCCGTAAATTATATCATTAAATTGAATTAATGTCTTACCGGGGAATCTCACAGCCAGGGTGGTATAAATAAGGGCAAAGACCAGCCCTTCACCCAGTCCGGCCAGAATAGCCAGCCAGTCATCATGCTTGGCCGCCTGGGCAGGACTGAGAATGAGAGACGACCCCAGAGTAAACCCTATCATTAAAAAGACTAACTCGGAACCGGCGATTTTACCCCCTTCAAGCTTCATTAATAAAACCCACCTATTCTGGTTTAACTGTTTTCGTTATCAGACCCGACCTGCGTAACTTAGCATCAACTATTACCGCTACTTCAAGGTTGGGGAAAAACTCATCCCACTTATCTTCGATATCTTTCCATAACTTCGGATATTTTTTGTGTACAGCCTCACCAAAACCAAAAATGTCCGTGTTCAGTTCCCGCGCTTTTTTCAAAGCAGCCATCACTTCATTGTGAATAACGGCCGCCTGGTTTTTCTCCAGGGTTTTCCACGCTGATTCTGATGTTAAATCATCAGAACACATTTGGCTGCCTAAATTGCCTTCCTCATCGATTTCTACCGCTAGATGCAGTGTATTATCCTTTATTTCCGGGATAATTTTACTGCGGGCCCGGATTATTTCCAGGCTGACTTTACCTTTACCCCCGGGACATTCTACATCAATGATACCGCTTTTTATTTCATTGAGGACCCAAAGAAGCCCCCGGGTCTCGGTCTTATTCAGATAACCTGCCAACTTGTCTTTTTTAAAAACTGCCGTTCCCGTAAGCAGAGCAGTTTTTTCTTTTCCCTGGCCGGAAACCTCAATCAGAGAGGCTACCGGTGCCGTGGTCTTACTCATTAAACGGGTCAAAAACTCATGTAACGTAACAGCGCTTGCTTCCGAGGTGGCGCCCCGGGCTTCGATTAACTTAGAAATACTGATGGCCGGTACTTTTTCTAACTCTGCTTTTGTCTCTAAAACCTCACTTGCTGTATTTTTTCCAACTAAAACCCAGGCCAGCCACCGGGGTTCATGATCGCGTGCGAAAAAATCCAGATACTTTTGTACCCCTTCTTCAGCAGCATCCTCACCTAAGATAATAATTTCATTATGGGGGAAAAACAGCTTTCGGTTGGACTTATGAGCCATTTCTCTTATTGTATCAAAAACAGTATCTCCTGTAGCCGTAACAGTCCAGTAAGGTTTCTGTCCCCCACTGCCTCCTTCCCCGCCGCCTCCTGCCTGAGGCGCCTTCATCTCCCCGGGTTTTATGATTTGCACCGTGATTTGCACCTTACCGGGTTCCTCAGGTTTGTCAATGCCCGTACCTGAGACAATGGCTAAAGTATCTAACTCGCGGCGGTTCCAACAGCCGGCTGTAAGCAAGATGATGAGTGATATAGCCAATATTCTTAGAAACAAACTACCACGTTTTACCATTCAACACCTCAAGACAAATTCCCGTCTTTCGTTTAAGTGGTCTTTAACTATCAACTACTCACTAAAATCCGTCACTCATTTTTCCGCGGTGGTCGGGGCATTAACCCCCATTTTTGCCGTTTAAAGTCGTGCCAGCCAATGCCACGGGGACGGGTGAGCATAGCCCACATAGGCACTCTAAAGAACACGTCTTTCAAATCTAAAAGGCTTAAGGGACTCAAAGGTGAGAAATAGGGAGTCCCAAAAGACCTTAAAGCACACAGGTGGATTAACCCTCCCAATAAGCCAATTATAATACCGAAGGCGCCCAGGAAACCGGCTAAAATGGTAAGGATAAGGCGAGCGAGAGCTGCCACATCAGACTGGGAAGGAATCACAAAGGATGCAATAGCCGTTAACGATATGACAATAACCATGGGGGCGCCGATCAGTCCCGCTGAGACAGCGGATTCACCGATGACCAAAGCGCCGACAATACTTATAGCTGAACCAATAGGGCGGGGTAAACGAACGCCGGCTTCCCGCAGAATTTCAAATATGGTTCCCATAATAAGGGCTTCGGCTACTGCCGGGAAAGGGGTCCCTTCCCGGGCTGCTGCCATAGTGATTAGCAAGGGAGTAGGGATAAATTCCTGGTGGAAGGTTGTTAAAGCCACATATGCTGCGGGAGCTGTAATAGTAATCAAAAAAGCTAAGAATCTTAGTGTTCTCACAAGACTTGCATAATACGGTCGAGAATAGTAGTCTTCTGCACTTTGAAAGCTTTCAATAAAAACCATGGGCACGGTAAGTACCATAGGCGTGCCGTCAACCAGGATGGCCACCCGGCCTTCCAGTATTTTAGCCGCAACCACATCGGGTTTTTCACTGTTAGCCATTGTTGGGAAAGGGGAGAAAGGGGCATCTTCAATAAACTCTTCAATATAACCTGACTCCAGGATGGCATCGGTCTTAATTCTCTTCAAACGGCTCTTAACTTCCTCTACAAGCCGGGGATTGGCCACGCCCATTAAATAGGCAATACAAACATTGGTTTTGGTTTTTTGCCCTAATTGCAGGGTTTCCAGGATAAAATTAGAATTGCAAATTTTGCGCCGTAACAGGGCCGTATTAACACGTAAGGTTTCAGTGAAACCTTCCCGGGGGCCCCTGACCACGGCTTCGGTTTTTGGCTCTTCTACTGAACGAGCTTCCCAGCCTTTGGTACTAACCACTAGTGCCTCGTGGAACCCATTTATCAATAAAATAGTATCTCCGGCTAAACAGTCATTGATCGCTTCCTCCAGAGGAGTAACTTTTTTCACCTCGCCCACGGAAAGCATTGTTCTCTTGATAATTTCAATACTATTAGTGGGTCGTAATTCTTCGGGACTAATCAGTCGGGCATGGTACATCAAAGGCTTTATAATACTTTCGTTAATTATAGTTTTGTTTGTCATGCCGTCTAAAAAGATAAGAGCAGCATTAATTTTTTCTTCACAACCAAAACTGAATTCCCGTATAACAACATCACTACTAGGCCCTAAAATATTTCGTAGCATTTTTAGATTTTGTTTCAGATCACGGGAAAGGTTATCCTGAGAAACTTTTGGGGAAGCACTATCTTTTTCCTGAACATTTTGGTTAAGTATTTGCTGTACATGAATTTTCTTAAAGATCCGCTGTAACATAAGCCTTCCTCGTTTTTCTTCAGATTCACTTTTTAAATAGTGTGCTACAAACAGGTAAAATTATGTAATTAAGTAATTCTAAGGGTTAAAAAAACAAAGAGTACCCGCCAGGTACTCTTTGCTCATGTTTTTTGACTAATCCAGTATTACGTTAAATTCTTTAATTCCTTTATGACTGCCTCGCCCATGACCCGGGTTCCTACCAGTTGAGTGCCGGGAGACCAGATATCCCCCGTGCGCAGGCCCTGGTCCAGGACATTGTTGACGGCCTTTTCAATAGCCAGGGCAGCTTCTCCCTGGTTAAAGGAAATGCGCAGCATCATGGCCACAGAGAGTATAGCAGCCAAGGGATTGGCCTTGTCCTGGCCTGCAATATCGGGGGCAGACCCATGGGCGGGTTCGTACAAAGCAGGTCCTTCACCAATACTGGCAGAAGGGAGCATCCCCAAAGAACCACCTAAGACAGAGGCTTGATCTGAAAGGATATCACCAAACATGTTTTCTGTCACAATAACATCAAACTGGGCGGGGTTGAGGCATAACTGCATGGCACAGTTATCCACATATAAGTGATTAAGATTTATCTCCGGGTAATCCTTCGCTATTTCTTCCACGGTTTTGCGCCAGAGGCGGGAAGTATCCAAAACATTAGCTTTATCTACAGAAGTAACTATCTTTCTTCGTTCACCGGCTAAAGAAAAAGCTATTTTAGCTATCCGGGTAATTTCCGGAGTGGAGTACTCAATAGTATCATAAGCTTTGATTCCGCCCGGGATAGCTTCCTGGCCCCTTTTCCCAAAATAGGCGCCTCCAATCAATTCCCGAACGACGATTAAGTCTACCCCTGCAAGTTTTTCATTCTTCAAAGGTGATTGTTGAATGAGCTGGGGCCAGCATTTGACGGGGCGCAGGTTAGCATAGAGGTTCAGGGCCTTACGGATACCTAAAAGACCTTTCTCCGGACGCTTTTCCCCCGGCAGCTGATCCCATTGGGGTCCACCTACCGCTCCCAAAAGCACAGCATCACTCTGCAGGACAAGTTCTTTGGTTTCCTCCGGGAAAGGCTCACCGGTGGCATCAATAGCTGCCCCGCCTAACAAACCCGTTTGCGTGGTGTAAGTAAAGTCATATTTATCCTTGATGACTTCCAGGACACGAAGAGCCTGTTCAATAATTTCCGGCCCAATACCGTCGCCGGGAAGGACCGCCAGTTTAACCACGGTTCTTCACCTTCTCTCTCACATAGGGGATGAGCCCGCCTTTTTCCAGAATTTCCAGCATAAAGGGAGGAAAGGGCTCTCCCTGAAAGACGGTACCTGTGGTAAGGTCTTTTATTTCCCCCGAGACTGGATCTACCGTAAGTTTACTTCCTTCCTGAACGGTCTTTGACACTTCGGGAGCCACGATAATAGGCAAGCCGATATTGATAGCATTACGGTAGAAGATCCGGGCGAAGCTTTCGGCAATGACACAGCTAAAACCGGCGGCCTTCAGGGCGATGGGTGCATGCTCCCGGGAACTGCCGCAGCCAAAGTTTTTCCCTGCTACCAGAATATCTCCCGCTTTAACTCTTTCCGGTAAATTTGGTATTAAATCTTCCAGGCAGTGCTGCGCCAGAAACTCCGCATCGGAACGGTTTAGATAGCGGGCGGCAATGATGAGGTCCGTATCCACATCGTGGCCTACTTTCCAGACCTGACCGCTGACTTTATTTCCTGCCATCACGCCACCTCCTCTGGAGAACCAATCCGGCCCAGTATGGCCGAAGCGGCAGCAATGGCCGGACTGGAGAGATACACTTCACTTTCGGGATGACCCATCCTGCCCACGAAATTGCGATTGGTGGTAGAGATGGCCTTTTCCCCTTTGGCCAGGATACCCATATAGCCTCCCAGGCAGGGACCGCAGGTGGGGGTACTGACTACTGCACCGGCATTCACAAATATTTCAACCAATCCTTCCTTAACGGCCTTAAGATAGATTTCCTGGGTACCGGGTATGACGATAGCCCGGACTTCCGGATGAATCTTTTTACCTTTAATAATCTCCGCTGCCACCACCAGGTCTTCCCAGCGCCCGTTGGTACAGGAACCTATCACTGCCTGGTCTATCTTCACCTGTGTGGCCTGGGAAACAGGACGGGTGTTGGAAGGCAGGTGAGGGAAGGCTATCTGAGGTTCTAAGTTAGTAACATCTATCTCAATAACCTGACAGTAAGAGGCATCTGAATCACTTGTATAGAACTTCCAGGGTTTCTTGGCCCGCTCTTTTACATAGGCTAAGGTTTTTTCGTCGGGTTCGATGATGCCATTTTTGGCCCCGGCTTCAATAGCCATATTGGCCATGGTCAGGCGGCCATCCATGGATAAGTCCCTGATGGCTTCTCCCGTAAATTCCATGGCTTTATACTGCGCACCATCTACACCAATTTTTCCAATAATGGCTAAGATATAGTCTTTCCCTGTCACCCATGGGTTCCTGGGTTTGCCTTTGAGAATAAACTTGATGCTCTCCGGTACGCGGAACCAGATTTCTCCTGTAGCCATACCCACGGCCAGGTCTGTACTTCCCACCCCCGTGGCAAAGGCGCCCAGGCCCCCGTAAGTACAGGTATGGGAATCGGCGCCTATCACCACGTCCCCAGGAACGACCAGGCCCTGTTCCGGTAAAAAGCAGTGTTCTATGCCGTTGCGGCCCACTTCATAATAATGCGTTAATCCCTGCTCCCGGGAAAACTCTTTAATTTCCAGGCACTGCTGAGCCGAGGGTATATCTTTGGCAGGAGCAAAATGGTCAGGAATCAAAACCACTTTGTCTTTGTCAAACACTTTGTCAATACCGATTTTTCTAAATTCCTTTATGGCTAGAGGACCTGTGATATCATTGGCCAATACCAGGTCCAGTTGTACGTTAATCAGTTCTCCCGGAGAAACTTCCTTTACACCTGCGTGAGCCGCCAGGATTTTCTCCGTGATGGTCATCCCCATTGCATTCCCCCCTTTATTCGTTAGCAGCAGGCTGGGCTACTATATCTTTATAGTTAGCTGCAATTTTGTTGAGGGCATTGATATAAGCCCGGGCACTGGCTTCGATGATATCTACGCTTAATCCTCTGCCCATGAAGGTCCGGTCGCCGATTTCTACCCGCACAACCACCTCACCCTGGGCATCAGTTCCTCCCGTTACGGCGCTGATGCTGTAGGAATGGAGTCGCACAGGGAGCTTAACAATTTTATCGATAGCCCGGTAGGTAGCCTCCACCGGTCCATCGGCGCAGGCGGCGTCCTCTACCAGGCGGCCGTCAATCTCCAGCCCCACGGTAGCCGTAGGAGAGATATTGGTACCGATGGATACCTGCAGATTAGCCAGCTTATAAATCTCTTCGCCGCTCCCGACAACCTGGCTATCCACCAAAGCAATTAAGTCTTCATCCAGGATTTCTTTTTTGCGATCGGCCAGCTGTTTAAATTCCCGGAAGGCTTTGTCCAGGGCTTCCCCTTCCAGGTCATAGCCCAGCTCCTGGAGCTGCAGCTTTAAGGCATGACGCCCGGAATGTTTACCCAGAACCAGTTTATTGCTGGTAATCCCTACCAGCTCAGGATTCATAATTTCGTAAGTTTCCCTTTCTTTAATCACACCGTCCTGGTGAATGCCCGATTCGTGGGCAAAGGCATTTTTCCCCACGATGGCTTTGTTGGGCTGGATTAACATCCCCGTTAAAGTACTCACCATCCGGCTGGTCCGGTGTATCTCCCTGGTATTAATGCCAGTGGTAAAACCCAAGTAATTTCTCCTGGTATATAAAGCCATCACCACTTCTTCTAAAGAAGCATTACCGGCCCTCTCACCGATACCGTTAACAGCAACTTCTACCTGCTGGGCGCCGTTACGAATGGCGGCCAGGGAGTTGGCTACGGCCAAACCTAAATCATTATGACAGTGGACACTGATCATGGCTTTATCAATATTAGGGATACCCTGGCGTATGGCTTTCACAAACTCCCCGAACTCCCAGGGAGTAGCGTAACCAACGGTGTCAGGAATATTAATGACGGTGGCTCCCGCCTCAATAGCTGCGGTAAAGACCTCACATAAAAAAGGTATGTCACTGCGGAAGGCATCTTCCGCGGAAAATTCCACATCCTCCACCAGGCTCTTGGCTAATTTCACCCCGGCCACAGCCATTTCCTTCACTTCTGCCTTGGTCTTCCGCAGCTTATGCTTCATGTGGATACCCGAGGTAGCCACAAAGGTATGGATGCGAGGACGTTCGGCGCCCTTTACGGCTTCATAAGCCGCCATAATATCCTCCCTGTTGGTCCGGGCCAACCCGGCGATAATGGGTCCCCGTACCTCATTGGCAATGCGCTTCACGGACTCAAAATCGCCCGGTGAGGCAATGGGAAAGCCCGCTTCAATAATGTCAACGCCCAAACGGGCCAACTGGTGGGCAATAGCTAATTTTTCTTCAATATTAAGACTTACACCAGGGGACTGTTCCCCATCTCTCAGGGTTGTGTCAAAAATATAGATGCGCTTTTCCGCTTCTCCCATCTCATACCCTCCTTTACTCCCTACCAATCATTTCTGCTAAACCACAACCGGCCAGCACCATGGGATACACGTTATCTTTAGCCGTAACGATAACCTCCAGTACGGCCAGGCCGGGATGCCGGAGAAATTCACTTACTTTTTCCCCGATTTCTTCCCGCCGGGTGATCTTTAAGGCTAAAGCCCCATAAGCTTTGGCCAGGTAATGGAAATCAGGATTCTTTTTAAAATGCACAGCCGCATACCTTCCACCACAGTAATGATCCTGAAGCTGTTTAACCATTCCTAAAGACTGGTTATTCAGGATTAATACCTTAAGGGGTAAGTCCTGCTCCAGAGCGGTTCCCAGTTCAGGCATCCCCATCTGGAAACTCCCGTCTCCTGTGATAACCAGTACTGTATGTCCGGGGCAAGCCACCTGGGCCCCTACAGCGGCAGGAATGCCATAACCCATGGTTCCTAATCCCCCGGAGCTAATGAAGGTCCGGGGTTTTTTCACTTTTAGGAGCTGGGCTGCCCATATCTGGTGCTGTCCCACATCGGTAGTAAAGATGATATTGTCTGGGGCCAGCTCATTGATGGCTTTCATGATCTCCGGTACCGTAATTTCGGGATTTTCCCCCTGGTCTTCACCGAAGATAGGCGGAAAAGAAGCAATCTCTTCCCACCACACTGCATTTTCCTTACTCACTAACCTGCCAGCCAACTGATTTAACACGATTTTTAGGTCTCCTACCAAAGGTATATCCACCCGGACATTTTTACCTATTTCTGCCGGATCAATATCTATATGCACAATTTTGGCCCCGGGAGCAAATTTAGCCGTATTTCCGGTAACCCGGTCATCAAAACGCATCCCCAAAGCGACGAACAAATCACAGCGGCTCACGGCCAGGTTTGCCCTGGCTACCCCATAAGTACCCAGCATCCCCAGGGCTAAGGGGTGATCACCGGGAATGGCGCCCAAGCCCATCATGGTACTTACCACGGGTACATTGAGGATTTCCGCTAATTTCGTTAGCTCCTGGCCTGCGCCGGCGCTGATGACTCCACCCCCTGCACAGATTAAGGGGCGTTTGGCATCCATCAAGAGCTGGACTACCTGCTTGATCTGACCGGCATGCCCATTGACATTAGGTTTATAACCCCGCAATTCAATATGGTCACAGGCTTCATACTCCAGAAGGCTGGCCGAGACATCCCTGGGAATATCGATGACAACAGGACCAGGGCGGCCGGATCTGGCGATATGGAAGGCCTCTTTCACAATGCGCGGCAGTTGACGGGGATCTTTGACCAGGTAATTGTACTTGGTAATGGGGTCGGTAATACCCGTAATATCTACTTCCTGAAAGGCATCAGTACCCACCATACTGGTGGGAACCTGTCCTGTAATGACAACGAGGGGAATAGAGTCCATATAGGCGGTGGCAATACCTGTTACCAAATTGGTAGCTCCCGGTCCGGAAGTGGCCAGGCACACGCCTACCTTACCGCTGGCCCTGGCATAACCGCTGGCTTCATGGGCTGCCCCCTGCTCATGCCGTACAAGAATATGTTTAATACACTCTGACTTCACCAGGGCATCATATATCTCCAGAACTGCCCCTCCTGGGTATCCGAAGATAACCTCTACACCTTCTTTTTCCAGACATTTTACCAGTATCTCCGCACCCAGCAGCATGGGATGACACCTCCGATTTCTATTTCCTCTTCAGCCAGGGCATATAACTTCTCAGTTCCTTACCCACGACTTCCACTAAATGTTGTTCATCCATCCGTTTGATGGCGTTATAACGGGGCCGGCCGGCCTGGTTCTCCAAGATCCATTCCTTAGCGAAAGATCCATCCTGAATCTCCCGTAAAACCTTTTTCATTTCTTTTCTGGTTTCTTCATTGATGATACGCCGTCCAATCACCATATCTCCATATTCAGCCGTGTCGCTGATAGAGTATCTCATGCCGGCAATACCATCCTCATACATGAGGTCTACGATAAGTTTCAGTTCATGGAGACACTCGAAATAAGCGGACTCCGGCTGGTAACCGGCTTCTACCAGGGTATCAAAACCTGCTCTTACCAGTTCGGTGAGGCCGCCGCACAGGACACACTGCTCGCCGAAGAGGTCAGTCTCTGTTTCCTCTTTAAAGGTAGTCAAAAGGACTCCGGCCCTGGTACAGCCAATGCCTTTGGCGTAAGCCAAACCCAGTTCCATAGCTTTGCCGGTAGCGTTCTGGTGTACGGCAATTAAACCGGGGATCCCGATTCCTTCCTTGTATAACCTTCTTACCATATGACCAGGACCCTTGGGGGCCACCATAAAGACATCCACATCAGCAGGAGGTTTAATTTGGCCAAAGTGAATGTTAAAACCATGGGAGAAAACCAGGGCTTTACCGGGAGCCAAACCGGGAAGAATTTCTTTTCTATAGGTTTCCGCCTGTTTTTCATCAGGAATTAAGATCTGGATCACATCAGCCATTTGAGCTGCTTCAGGTACCGTATAAACTTTAAGGCCATCCTCTTCGGCCTTGGCCCAGGAAGCGCTATCCGCTCTTAAGCCAACAATAACGTCAACGCCGCTATCTTTAAGGTTCTGGGCCTGGGCATGACCCTGGCTGCCATAACCGATAACCGCCACTTTTTTCCCTTCCAGGTAACTTAAATTTGCATCATCATCGTAAAACATTTTTGCCATGAGAATCTCCTCCTTCAATTTATCCTTTGTTTTTTTGTGTTTTTCTGTTATTTTTGTCCTCTTACCATAGCCACTTTGCCGGTTCTAACCAGTTCCTGGATGCCAAAGGGCTGGAGAGATTTAATAATAGCCTGTATTTTTTCCTCGTCTCCGGTAGCTTCAATAATGAGAGAACGCCGTCCAATATCGACAATGCGGCAGCGGAAAATCTCCACAATCTGCATAATCTCCTGGCGCACCGGGGGATCAGCCGCCACCTTTAGGAGCAAAAGCTGTCTTTCCACGGTTTCCTCGTTGGTAATATCATTTACCTTGATAACATCTACCTGTTTATTCAGCTGTTTGCTCACCTGCTCGATGACCTTTTCATCACCTTCAACCACCAGGGTGATCCGTGAAACCGTTTTATCTTCAGTTTCACCCACTACCAGGCTCTCAATATTATAGCCTCGCCGGGCAAAAAGTCCTGCTACCCTGGATAAGACACCGGGGTGATTCTCAACTAATACGGCTAATGTGTGCCTCATCCTGCCACCTCCCTAGCATTTCATTAGGTCTTCCTCCAGGAGGCACCATAGGAAATACATTCTCGCCGCTCTCAACCATACACTCCACGATCACAGGACCTGATGTACGCAGGGCCTGGGCTACCACACCCGTTACCTCTTTGGGGTCCGTAATTTTTAAGGCTTTTATGCCATAAACTTCCGCCAACCGCACAAAATCGGGGTTATAGTTAAAGAGGCTGTGGGCATAATGCCGGTCAAAGAACAACTCCTGCCACTGCCGTACCATACCCAGGCAGGCATTATTTAAGATAAAGATTTTGACAGGCAGTTGAAGTTGAGCCAGGGTCGCCAGTTCCTGGATATTCATCTGAAAGCTTCCGTCACCTGTAAAGAGCACCACCATTTCTCCCGGCCGGCCCAGGCTGGCACCGATAGCAGCCGGTAAACCAAAACCCATGGTCCCCAGGCCCCCGGAGCTTATAAAACTGCGTTTTCCTCCCACCGGGTAATACTGGGCGGTAAACCACTGGTGCTGGCCTACATCTGTTACCACAATAACTTTATCCCCCGCCTGGTTGGCCACTTCTTCGACCACATGCTGTGGTTTCAGGTTAGGGCATTTTTCATATTTCATGGGATATTTCTTCTGCCAATTCTTAATTTCACTCCACCAGTCTTCAATCTGGAAACAAATATTGGCTTCTTTAAGCGCTTTAAGTAAATGTACTAAAAATTTCTGCCCATCGCACACCACCGGGATATCGGTTCTTATATTTTTACATAGTTCCGCGGGGTCTATGTCTACATGAATAATTTGGGCATGAGGTATAAAATTCCGGGGTTTGCCCGTGACCCTATCACTAAAACGGGTCCCGATAGCCAATAAAACATCACATTCACTTAAGGCCAGGTTAGCAGCGGGTAAACCGTGCATTCCCACAATACCTAAACATGCAGGATGGTTCTCAGGCAATGCTCCCTTACCCATAAAGGTAGTTACTACTGGAAGATTGGTGTAGCGTACTAACTGCAGCAACTGCTCCCAGGCCTGGGAGGCTATAACCCCTCCTCCCGCCAGGATAAGGGGCTTTTTGGCTTCAGTTAAGCATGCCATTATTTTAGGCAGTTGGTTTTCTAAACCGTTTTTGTGATTACCTTTACGGGTAGTAATCCCCGGATAGGCCTTGGTTAAATCTACAGAACCCATAAAGATATCTTTAGGTATATCAATTAATACAGGCCCTTTCCTGCCTGTAGTAGCTACGTTCCAGGCCTCTTCCAGAACAGGAGGTAAATGTTTCATATCCTTAACCAGGTAACTATGTTTAGTGACAGGCATGGTAATGCCCATAATATCAGCTTCCTGAAAAGCATCACGGCCAATGCTGTCCAGTCCTACCTGTCCGGTGATAGCCAGCAAAGGAACTGAATCCAGATAAGCATTGGCAATCCCCGTCACCAGATTGGTAGCACCGGGACCGGAGGTAGCGATACATACACCAGGTTTACCGGTGGCACGGGCATAGCCGTCTGCGGCATGAACTGCTCCCTGTTCGTGCCGGGTTAGAATATGGCGAAGAGAAGAACGCCCCAGCACATCATAGAAAGGTATAACCGCTCCTCCTGGATAACCAAAAACTACATCCACACCTTTATTCTCCAGAAACTTAACAATATACTGCGCTCCATTCATATTAATACACCTCCGGATATTCTCATGCCGGAGAGATTACAGCTCCTTTATCGGCTGAACTAACCATGCGGGCATAGCGGGCTAAATAACCCGTGAGGCCTTTTTGGGGAGGTCCAGCCCACTTTTCTTTACGCTGCAATAACTCTCCCTCGTCGACTAACAATTCCAGGCTCCGTTCAGGAATATTAATACGAATCATGTCGCCCTCTTCAACCAGGGCAATCACCCCCCCTGCTGCGGCCTCAGGTGAGACATGGCCTATAGAGGCCCCACGGGAGGCACCGGAAAATCTACCGTCGGTTATTAAAGCCACTGAAGAATCCAAACCCATACCCGCCAGGGCAGACGTTGGAGTAAGCATTTCCCGCATACCGGGGCCGCCTTTGGGCC
This sequence comes from Peptococcaceae bacterium, assembly GCA_020054815.1. Classification (GTDB taxonomy): domain Bacteria; phylum Bacillota; class Peptococcia; order DRI-13; family DRI-13; genus Thermanaerosceptrum. The sequence continues at coordinate 19,300 of JAIHAN010000019.1, forward strand.
CTTCGTAACGGATGACGACAATATCCCCAGATTTGATGCCTCCGCTTAAAATGGCTTCCGTCGCTTCTTCCTCACTGTTAAAAACACGGGCCGGTCCCTGGTGGACCATCATCTCTTCGATGACTGCCCCCTGTTTAACTACAGCTCCGTCAGGGGCCAAGTTACCTTTGAGGATGGCGATACCCCCTTCGGCACGATAGGGATTTTCTATGGTGCGGATAACTCCTCCTGTTTCATTACGAGTTGCCTTTAATACTTCTTCTAGGCTGACCCCGGACACAGTTTTTACCGTCCCGTCAATCAGTCCTCCCCTGGCTAATTCCTTCATCACTCCCATAATACCGCCTGCTTCTGCCAGGTCCTCGATAAAACTGGGACCTGCCGGGCTAAGTTTGCAGAGCTGAGGTGTAGTGCGGCTCATTTCATCTATCTGTTCCAGGTCCAACTTTACCCCTGCCTCATGGGCAATGGCAGTAAGATGCAGGACGGTATTGGTGGAGCAGCCTAACGCCATATCAGTGCGCAGGGCGTTGAGAAAGGCGGCTTTGGTCAGGATGTCACGGGGCCTTATACCCTGTTCCATGATGGCCATGATCTTTTCTCCAGCCTCTTTGGCTAAACGCCTGCGGGCTGCGGTAACGGCCAGGATAGTACCATTTCCCGGTAAACCCATACCCAAGGCTTCCGTCAAACAGTTCATGGAGTTAGCCGTATACATGCCGGCACAGGACCCACAGCCAGGGCAAGTACAGTCTTCCATCTCTTTTAATTCACTTTCAGTCATGGTTCCTTTACTATACTGTCCTACCGCCTCGAAAATATCGCTGAGGGCAATGCGCCTGCCTTTGAACTTACCGGACTGCATGGGCCCGCCACTTACAAAAATGCTGGGTAGATTCAATCTGGCTGCCGCCATCAGCATCCCTGGAACCACTTTGTCACAATTAGGTATGAAAACCAGGGCATCTACAGGATGGGCCATCACCATGGTTTCGATAGAATCGGCAATAAGTTCCCGGCTGGCTAGAGAATATTTCATGCCGGGATGGTTCATAGCAATACCATCGCATACGGCAATAACGGAGAACTCAAAGGGAACCCCGCCCGCATTACGTACACCGGCTTTTACAGCCTCGCCAATCTCCCGCAAGTGCTGGTGTCCTGGTACAAAGTCATTTTGTGAATTGACGATGCCGATAAAAGGCCTCTTCATTTCCCCATCGGTAATGCCCAGGGCTTTTAGCAATGAACGGTGGGGTGCCTTGGTAGCTCCTTCCTTAATTAGACTGCTGCCCATTTCTTTTCTCTCCTTCCACTGTGTAACCTATATATAAAAACCCAAGCGCATAAGTTCTAAACGAGTAGAACCTATCCGCTCGGGTCTTTTATCCCCACGGTGTAGCAATTTCTGCCTGTACCGCTTGGTCGCAAACACCGCGTATTAGTTACTAGTTACTAGTTATTAGTTACTAGTTGGTGGTTGGTAGTTGTTGGTACATTCCACTAACAACTATCAACTACCAACTATCAACTAACAACTAAATCGCGGCTGGAACCCTAGGTACACTTCTCTCGTATGGTTGAAGTACTGTTAAAGATTGTCGAATTTATTATAACAGACGCAACAGTTACCTCTTATTGTATAACAGCTTTGAGTATTATGATATAAGGTAGAGCGTATGTTGTCAACAGTATTTTGCAATGTTGTATGCAGTATATTGTGTTTTTTGTTTAGAAAAACCAGCTAAACACCTCCGTAAGCAATACACGTACCAGAACGGCCAGGACCAGGATAGTACACGTCCCCAGAAATAGTTCAATGACAAAGGCCACAAAATATTCTGTCTGGTTTAATTCTTCCCTGCTGTAACGTTCTTTCTGGGTAAGATAAACGGGTACAAAGGAGATACCTGCATAAACCATCAGTTTCCAGGGCCCTGCCGCCCAATACCATAACCCCAGGAAGAGATCACACAAGACCACCGTCATCACGGGCAAAACTAGTTCCTTCAATATTCGTTCGTACTTCATACTAAACCTCAATGAATGTTACTCATGAATTAAGTTTTACCACATGACAAAAGAATTTCCTGCGGGTTTTTCATTAAAAATTAACTCATAATTTATTTTAAAAAAATGGTCACTACATGGGACCCGATCGTGGGCATAAAAAATTTTTAAAGTGGAATTTTAAGAAAAAGTATTGCATGCGCAGGGGATAATTGTTATTATACCCCTAACGGGTATTGCTAGTCTGTTCCCGAAAGGAGGACGTTACTATGAAGTTGTCTGTTACAGAAGAGGCTAAAAAACAGTTGCAAGATCAGCTTAAAGAGAACGAGAATCCCTATATACGGGTGCTTGTTAAAGGTTATGGTTGAGGTGGCCCCCGTTTGGGATTGGCTCTGGATGAGCCTAAAGAAGACGATGCCCACTTCCAGGTTGACAAGCTTAATTTTATTGTGGAGAAACACCTGGCTAAAAGCTGGCCGGAAGTACACATTGATTACCGCGATTCCTGGATGGGTAAGGGTTTTGTGGTTTATGCCGGTAGTGGTGCAGGCTGCTAACCTAAGGTTTTATAAGGAGACTTTCTAATTATGGAAGTCTCTTTTTTTCATTAATAAGACATTGGCTTCTTGGGAAAAACTAACTCGTAACCGAAGCTAGGCCCATATTAATAAGAAAAGAGCAGAACTGGGTATTTAGGGACTGGCCTGGCACCCCCTTTGGGGTGCTTTTTTCTACTAATAAAAAAACCTCTCGCCACTGACATCTATGTCAGGGACGAGAGGATATTCACGCGGTACCACCCTGTTTACCTATAGGCAAAGTGCCTCTGAGAAAACGCTCTACAGGACACTCTGATAGGTCACTCCTTAGCATGTAACGGCTGCCACCGGTTTATCCTACTTACCTTCAGATAAACAGCTCGGGGACGAGAAATTATATTTCTGTGTACCGGTTCCCAGCAAAACCCGGCTCTCTGTAACACATCTTATATAACAGTTTCCCTTCATAGCCTATATTGTATAAGAGATTAGTTATAGTATAATGGGGTAATTTCTACTTGTCAATTATAATTTAGTAAATTTTTTCGAAAGTAGTAGTATAATATAATTAAGAAGAAAGTCATCTCTATTTAATTTTTGATTTTAAAAAGGCCCGCGGGCCTTTTTCTTCATATTGGGTATTTTTATTTGTATTCACTTGGATAACAACAACTTATACAAGGAGGGATTATCATGAAAGGACTGGCCATAAACCATTACCTTTTCACCCTCTGCCGGCTTATTATGAAACCAGTCCTACCCCACAAAACTGTGACTGAGAAGGTTAACCAATTTACCAGAGACTTAGAAAATCTCCTGGCCTTACCATTAGAAAGCCAAATTACCTACTCCAATGGTATTTATCAAGTAGACATAAGCCAATCCATTCCCTTAGGGGCTGAACCCCATAGCGGGAGAGTATTCCGCCTGCGTTTCTACCTGCACCGGGATTATATTCGCATCCAGTTATTCATCTTACCGCCCTACCTGCGCAAAAAAGGCTGGGGCAGACACGTCTGGCAGCTTTTTTTGGCCTGCTGGCATAAAGAATACTCGTATTTTGAAGCCGAGTATAAGACATTGGATGCGCAAAAATTTTGGCTGGAGATGGGTTTTCAAATAGATGAAAAATCCTATATTACGTTTTGCCCGGGCTATAATTATAGCGGGAGGAAGATATACTATAAAATTAACAAAGAACCAAGTCATTGAAAGAACTTGTCTCTAACCGGGAATAGCCCAAAATGGCCCCCTGTATGGATGAAAAGGACCCGGTCTCCTTTGTGGAAATGCTGTCCTTTGGAGGTCGCCACAGGTGATGAGCATATCTGCCCCTTGATCTAAGGCCTCTCCTACGGCAAATTCAAGTTTTCGAACCTTGTTTCCAGATATCTCGAAGCCTGTATAGTTATCCCTTTTGATATAGATTTCCGGACCACCCAGTTCCTGAGTCAGCCGCTCCAGTTTAAAGATTGGCGTCGGCAGGTGAGCCAGTGAAATCCGGCGCGGTAATTGGACCATTTCAAACTCCCCTTCCCGTTAAACTACCTAAGTATATTCCATGCCCATACAGGATTTTCCTCCAAATTAAAATACCCCTTATGGGGTATTTTTTATCTGTTACCATCTTCTCGAACTACCTCCTCCACCGCCGGAACCTCCACCCCCGCCAAAGCCACCGCCTCCTCCACCGCCTCTTCCTCCGCCGCGCATGAGCATGCTAAGGATTAGGCTGAGGAAGAAGCCGTTCATAAAACGGTAATCAAGCCACAAAAGGAGTAATAAGAAGATAATACCGGCGGTTTTAGCCCAGCCCGGCAGAGATACATTTTCCGGTTGGCTTACCCGTACCTTTTGGGGATTTTTCATTTCCAGAGTTACCCGGTATTCTTGGGCTGTTTCCTGTGCAAGGGCGAGATAGCCGTTTAAAATGCCCTTATCATATTCCCCTTTTTGAAAATAGGGGATCATATACTCGTCCTGAATACGACCGGTCTTACCGTCAGGCAGAGCGCCTTCCAGCCCATAGCCCACTTCAATCCTGGATACTCGATCCTGGAGGGCCACCAGTAACAGGACGCCATTATTCAACTGTTTGTCACCGATGCCCCACTTTCTCAGTATGGCCAGAGCATAATCCTCCGGGGAATATCCTTCTAAGGTGTTGACCGTTACCACCACGATCTGGGCTTTGGTCTTGCGTGCTAGCTCTGCGGAGGTTTGTATAATGGTTTGTTCCGTACTTTCACTTAAGATGTTGGCTTTGTCCAGTACATAAAAGCTACTGGTGGGATTAGGAATGGGAGGATCGGCGGACCAGGTGGGAACAGACCAGACTATAAGGCTAAAGAGTATTAAAAGCAGAAGGGTTAATCTTCTCATCCGGTTCATTCCCTTCTTTAAAAAAGTCTTTATTTGCCAAAGTTAACCTTGGGCACAGCTTTAGCGTCCTCGGCAGCTCTAAAGTATTCTTTGGCGTCAAAGCCGAAAATACCGGCATAGATATTGGTAGGAAAACGTTTAATCCTGGCATTATACACCTGTACGGCCTCGTTATAGTCCTTACGGGCTACGGCTATCCGGTTTTCCGTACCGGCCAGTTCATCCTGTAAAGCCCGGAAGTTGGCATCGGATTTTAACTGGGGATAGTTTTCGGCGATGGCTAACAACCTTCCCAAAGCACCTGTTAAGGCCTGATCAGCTTGCGCGGCCTGCCCCACAGTTTGGGCGCCAGCTAATTTAGCCCTGGCTTCAGCTACCTGGGTAAAAATCTCCTTTTCCTGGGCGGCAAAGCCCTTCACCGTCTCTACCAGATTGGGAATCAAATCGGCACGACGCTGGAGCTGGTTTTCCACCTGGCTCCATTTGCCGTTAACATTCTCCTCCAGGCTAACCAAACTATTATATCCGGAAACCATCATCATCCCTAAAACAACAATGATCGCTACGAGAATTAACCATTTCTTCATGGTTTTCAACCTCCTTTAGTATAATAACTTTTTTGTCCATCTTTGACCTTTCAGGCCTAATTAAAGAGTACCATTACTTATTGTATTGTGCAAGGGCATATAAACCTCTCGCTAAGGAAAACTAAGAATAGATCCACTTTTTCGGGGAGGAAAGCACTTGGAAACTCAACAATTCTTTCAAACGGCCCTTGCCAGAATAGAAAATGCCGCACAAATCCTCAACATTTCACCCACGGTGATTGAATACCTGAAAAACCCTGTGCGGAGCCTGGAAGTATCCATCCCCGTACGGATGGATAACGGCCAGATTAAAATTTTTCGGGGTTATCGTGTCCAGCATAACCTGGCCATCGGACCTGCTAAAGGGGGCATAAGATTTCATCCGGATGTCACCATGGAAGAAGTGAAAGCTTTAGCTGCCCTGATGACACTGAAGTGCGCCGTTGTAGGGCTGCCCTTTGGCGGCGGTAAAGGCGGGGTTTGTTGTAATCCGCCGGAATTATCCAAAGGTGAGCTGGAGCGCCTAAGCCGGGGTTACATTAAGGCTATCTCCAAAATTATCGGGCCGGATATAGATATACCTGCTCCTGATGTCTATACCAATCCCCAGGTTATGGCCTGGATGATGGACGAATTCGGGCTCCTCACGGGATATGACGCCTTTGCTGTCATTACAGGCAAACCGGTGTGCCTGGGCGGCAGCCTGGGACGCCTGGAAGCCACAGCCCAGGGCAACCTATATGTGACCCAGGAGGTTTGTAAATCTTTAGGAATCCCTCTCCAAGGTGCCCGTGTAGCCATTCACGGTTTTGGCAACGCCGGCAGCATTGCCGCCGAACTCTTCCATCAGGAAGGCGCTAAAATTGTAGCAGCCTGCGATGTAAGAGGAGGCCTCTACAATCCCGATGGTTTGAGCCCCCGGGAAATTTTAGAGAGTCAAAGAAAAGGATGGCACCCCATACGTGGTTCCTATTTAATTTCTCCTTATGAGCTGTTAACGCTAGACTGTGATATTCTCCTGCCGGCCAGCGTAGAAGGCATTATTAATCAGAATAATGGAGCGCAAATCAAAGCCCGCCTCATTTGCGAGCTGGCCAATGGACCGGTAACCCCTGAGGCAGACGAAATTCTTACGCAGAACAAAAGGCTGGTAATCCCTGATATTTTGGCTAATGCCGGCGGCGTAACCGTTAGCTACTTCGAATGGGTGCAAAATAAAACAGGTTATTACTGGAGTGCAGAGGAAATCCAGGACAGGTTAAGGGAAAAAATGGTCTGTGCCTTTAATACCATTTTTAAACTGCGCTCCGATTTAAAAATAAGTTTCCGCACAGCGGCTTTCTGCACCGCTTTGAAACGTCTTGCCGAAGCCATGGAAACAAGAGGCTGGTTATGATTGGTAATGGAAAAACTCCCTACAAATAGGGAGTTTTTCTATTAGTATCCTAATTCCTCACCAACTACCAGAACTGTCATATCCGTTTGACTGGGTTTTTTCCGAATAATAGTTGTCACATTACAAATCCTCGTAGTCCCCTGACAATCCATGCATACACCGGTTGTTGTACAGGGATTAGGCAAGCCTATACGCTTATTATTCATAGGCGCCGCCCATAACTCGATTCTCTTTAGGGCGCTGTCCACATTTTCCACCACTTTGTTAATCCCTGCCACAACAATCACTTTTTGGGGACCATAAATCATAGCAGCCACCCGGTTGCCTACACCATCCACATTTACCAGCTGACCATCTAAAGTTAAAGCATTGGTGCTCGCTAGAAAGCAATCAGATGTCAACTGCTGTCGGCGAATGGCCGCATTCTCCTCCGGACTTAAGTGCGGTAAATTGTGAATAAAAAGCTTATGCCCCCTTTTTTTCAGGTCGTCCACGATATTGAGCTCATCCCGTATAGTGACCGTGCCACCAATACCTACGCTTGCTCCCGTAGGAATCAACTCCAAAATTCTTTGACCGACTGCTTCTTTGTCAGGTAGATATTCTGCGGCAAAATGATTCTTTTTTAATGCCTCTACAACCTTTTTCCCCAGCGTCTCCCGGTGCCACTCCTTAGGTGTTGTCATGAACTTCACTCCTTCATTCATCATTAGTTATTCAAAGAAATTATAAGCAAAGTAACGCAAGTATTTATTTATTTTCTTTCTACAATTTTTGCCCTACTCCTCTAGGTTGGAAAGAAAATATGTAAGTTTAACATGGATTCGGTAAGT
>JAIHAN010000174.1 GCA_020054815.1 Peptococcaceae bacterium
GGTTTTTGAACCTTTTGCCCGCCCCGGTGGTTATCTGGATCTCCATTACGTATGTTTTACCCAGTATGATGTAACCATCAAAGCCCCGGTAGCCTATCCGCCCCAGGACCTGGCCAATACCCTGGGAGAGGTTGTAAGTAAAGCGGGGCTCCAGCAGTTAAGAATTGCCGAGACGGAAAAATATGCCCATGTTACCTTCTTCTTCAACGGCGGAATTGAAGAAGCTTATCCAGGGGAGGAAAGAATTCTCATTCCTTCACCGAAAGTAGCCACCTATAACCTGAAGCCGGAAATGAGCGCCTGTGAGATTTCAGAGAAAGTACTGGAAAGAATACAGGAAAAGGAATATGATTTAATTGTCTTAAACTATGCTAACCCGGATATGGTTGGTCATACCGGCCAGCTTGAGGCGGGAATAAAAGCCATTGAAACAGTGGACTGCTGCCTGAATATGATTATCGGGCCTATTGTGGAAAAAGGAGGAGCCATCCTGATTACAGCCGACCACGGCAATGCGGAACAGATGGTGGACGAGGTGACCAACCAACCTTTAACCTCTCATACCTCTAATCCGGTGCCCGTCATCCTGGTGGGAAAAGGAACGGAAAACCTGAAATTAAGAAATGGAGTTTTGAAGGACGTGGCTCCCACCATTCTGGAACTGATGAGCTTGCCCAAGCCCCCAGAAATGACAGGGGAGAGTCTCATAATACGTTAACGATTTCCGCTTTCCGACTTCCGATATTTTATACGATTTCCGATATCCGCTTTCCGTTATCCGATATCCGAGGAGTGTACAAAAAAATCTGCTAGCAAGATGTTAAAATCTGTTGTCGGATGTCAGTAAACGGGGGCATCCGTCTCTACCAACTACCCACTAATAACTAGCAACTAGTAACTAGTAACTTAACAAGGAGGAATACCCATGAGCATTATCGTTGATATTTATGCTAGAGAGATCCTGGATTCCCGGGGCAATCCCACAGTGGAAGTCGATGTTACTCTAGAGGACGGGTCTTTTGGCCGTGCTGCCGTACCTTCCGGCGCTTCCACCGGCGCTTATGAAGCTGTGGAATTGAGGGATGACGACCAGGGCCGTTTCCTGGGTAAAGGGGTCATGAAGGCCGTAACCAACGTGAATACCATCATTGCACCTGCTTTGATGGAAGCCGATGCCCTGGATCAGGTGGGTATTGACCGGATACTCTTAGAACTGGACGGAACGCCTAATAAAGGCAAACTGGGCGCCAATGCTATCCTGGGGGTATCCATGGCCGTGGCTAAAGCAGCAGCAAACTTTGTGGGATTACCCTTTTTCCGCTATATTGGCGGGGCCAATGCCAAAGAACTGCCCGTTCCCCTCATGAACATTTTGAATGGCGGCAAACACGCCGATAACAACGTGGATATCCAGGAATTCATGGTTGTACCCATGGGGGCGGGATCCTTTGCCGAAGCCCTGCGCATGGGGGCGGAAGTGTTCCATAATTTGAAAAGCGTGTTGAAAAAGAAAGGCTATAACACTGCTGTAGGCGATGAAGGAGGCTTTGCGCCTAATCTCAGTTCCAACGAGGAAGCCCTGGAGGTAATCGTGGAGGCCATACATAAAGCCGGTTACAAGCCCGGTGAAGATGTCTTCTTGGCCCTGGATGTGGCCGCTACCGAACTGTTTAAAGACGGCGCATACCACCTGGCGGGAGAAGGATTGAGTATGACTTCCGCCCAAATGGTGGAGTATTACAGCAATCTGGTGAAGAAATATCCTATCATTTCTATTGAAGACGGTTTGTCAGAAGATGATTGGGATGGCTGGAAGCTGATGACCGATGCCCTGGGCAAGAAAATCCAGATCGTAGGCGACGACCTCTTTGTTACTAATACCGAAAAGCTGGCCAGGGGAATTAGCATGGGTGTAGCCAATAGTATACTGGTGAAGGTGAACCAGATCGGTACGATTACGGAAACCCTCAATACCATTGAAATGGCTAAAAAGGCAGGATATACCGCCATTATCTCCCACCGCTCAGGAGAGACTGAAGATGTAACCATTGCTGACATGGCCGTAGCCGTTAACGCCGGTCAAATCAAGACAGGTGCGCCGTCTCGTACCGACAGGGTAGCGAAATACAACCAGCTTCTCCGGATTGAGGAAGAACTGGATGAAGCCGCCATTTTTAGAGGCAGGGATGCACTTTACAACTTATAAGCATATTTTAGGGTCTCGACTCCCGATCCCCGTTTTTCCCGTGACCCGAATACGACAAACTTTACTGGACAGATAATACTGTCCAGTATTTATTTAATAGGTTAAATATGGGTAGACTAGTAGCTAAAAAAAGTACTACCGGCATTTGTCATAATGCTAACGTCGGGCGGCGGGGGGCGGGGAGCGAGTGACGATTAGTGGAAAACAACGTGTCAATATTCTGTGAAAATGTCACCCTTAAAGGGGTAGTTTTATTCTGAGAAAATGTCACCCTACAGTGGTAGAAAAACTTTTTCAAGGATCCAGTTGACAACGAGCCTCCCCCATACGGATACATGCCAGTGAGGCCAGCCCACCATGCCCCCGCAAGCTTTTCAAGAAGAAAGGCTAAGGGGCATGCTAGACTGGCCTGCCTTGCAGGCTACCATATGGGGCCCCCTCATTGTCAACCGCACTTAAAAAAGTTTTTCCCCTTTCATGCTTATCTCCAGGCAAGCCTCGAACTATAGAGTGCTTCAAGGATTTCTCGGTCTGATTCTTCAACAAATGACGCAGTAAGAGATTGGGTGCGCGCAGACAACTTGGAACGCCAGGGATGTTCTTTGGGAGGTACAGTAGTTTTTGGTTTCTTGGCAGGTTTTTCATTGGTTTTAGGCTGCTTTTTAGGCTTTTCTTCAAGCTTTTCAACCCCATATATCGCCCCGCTGTATTCGACCATGATACCAATCTTTGAGCTTTTCAGGACGGTAATTTTGGCTTTGGGAATAACAGGCATGGTCTTACCATTACGAATAACCCTATAGAAGTTTCCGCCATAAGAAAATGTAGAACCATTATCCGCTTGCCTGATTTCCTTTGTACAGAGGATGTAATCCAGATTAAGGCTTTCATCCAACGGGCGGAAGTCTATTCCAGGATCTTCGGGTGTTACAGCAAACCTTTGATTGTATTTGGCAATAAAAGCCTTAAGAAAAGCATTAGCTTCATCTACGGTCTTGATTCCTGCAATATTCAATTCCACGGGAAGCCTACTTTGGAGAGTTTCCCACAGCCTTTCAATACGCCCCTTGGCCTGAGGGGTCTTGGCATATATGAGATTGATGCCAAGCTCACGCATTGCTCTGCCAAATTGAGTATCTTTAACCCTTTTACCGGAGAGTTCATCCTCTATAGAAAGCTTATCCGTGTTGGGAGAGCGGAAAATAGTATGGCGGTCAACATATAGAGCCAGAGGTATACCATGCATGGTCACAATATCCCGTACCACTTCAAAATAACCTTCCAAACATTCATTGGGGGTAAAGAACAATGAAAGGATTTCTCCCGTAGCATCATCAATAGCCCCGTGCAAGGAAAACTCCCTGTTATCAAGAAACCAACGATGGGGACTGGCATCTGCAATGACCAACATTCCTCTCCTGGGTTTTCTTTTCCTACGCCTATGTGGATTCCTGTGGGAATGTTTCTTAGGACTTGTAAATCCACTGGAAGCCAGAATCCTGTAAACAGTGGGCTTACTTAATTCGATGGATTCATATTCACTTATTAATTCCTGAAAGTGTGAAAAGTTGGCTTTAACATACTTTTCCGATTTTTTAAGGTTTATGACCTGGCTTTTTACATCATCAGATATGGCATGCTTTGGTTTCCTGCCTCTGTTTTTGTGTATCACGAACGCATCGCCGTGTTCTTTAACCCCCTTTTTAATGCGTTTCCATTGGCGTTCGCTTAGGCCTGAAGCTTCAGCAGCTTCTCTGATGGTCATTTTGCCCTCGATAAGACTACGGGCAATATACAGTTTGTTTCTTTCTTCTTGTGTCATTGATAATATCATCCTTCCATTTTACACCAGTGACATTTTCACTGAAATATTTTAAGGTGACATTATCATAGAATGATCACATTAGTGGAAAACAACGTTGTCTAGCGTTTCGCTATGTGATAAAATATCAATGTTGATTTGTGGAGGGGGTGTCCTGATGAAAACAGTTATTATCGCTCTTCAAGTGCTAGCATCCATCGGCGTTATTGCTACTGTCTTACTGCAATCCGGTAAGAGCGCCGGTCTGTCCGGGTCTATTGCCGGTGGCGCTGAAACTTTGCTAGGTGGTAAGAAGAAAGGCCTAGATGAACTGTTGAGCAAATTATCAACAATCTCAGCTATTGCCTTCATGCTGTTAACTTTATTGATTTCCCTGTTTTAATTTAGAGAGAGATTTTAAGGAGGAAAGAAAGTAATGAACTTTACATTTTGGGCACCTCTGGCTGGGGTGGCTGCACTTTTGTTTGCCTTTTATCTGGCAAACCGCATTAACAATGTGAGTGCCGGCAATAAGACAATGGAAGAAATCGCCCATGCCATACATGAAGGGGCCATGGCATTTTTATTCCGCGAGTACAGAACGCTAGTAGTTTTTGTGGCAGCTCTAGCTACGTTTATTTTTGTAGCCGGGATTATGACCCATGGGGCAGAAAGCCTGCAGCCTCAGACCGCTATTGCCTTTGTTATAGGTGCAATCTGTTCTGTCTTGGCCGGTTACATTGGCATGAACGTAGCTACCAAGGCTAATGTCCGGACTGCCAATGCCGCCCAGGAAAGCGCCAACAAGGCCTTAGGGATTGCCTTCTCCGGCGGGGCCGTTATGGGTATGTCCGTGGTAGGACTTGGACTCGTTGGTTTAGGTATTGTCACCTTTTTATTTGATAATCCCAACGTGGTAAACGGTTTTGCCCTGGGCGCCAGTTCTATCGCCCTTTTCGGCCGTGTGGGCGGCGGTATCTATACGAAAGCCGCTGACGTAGGGGCTGACCTGGTAGGTAAGGTAGAAGCAGGGATCCCAGAAGACGATCCCCGGAACCCCGCTGTTATCGCTGATAACGTCGGTGACAACGTGGGTGACGTGGCCGGCATGGGTGCTGACCTCTTTGAATCTTATGTTGGTTCGATTATTGCAGGTATGGCCCTGGCTGTATCTTTAGGTTTAGGACGAAATGGTATTATTCTTCCTTTATTGATTGCTGCTGCCGGCATTTTGGC
>JAIHAN010000175.1 GCA_020054815.1 Peptococcaceae bacterium
CGGTCTAAGCGGATAGTCTGGATACTCACATTAAAATACTTAGCCAGTTCTTCATCAGTAGTAAAAGGATTTTCCTGAAGTAATTCCACTAAACGGGCCTGGCGCTGAGCTTTACTCAACTGGCGTACCATGGCACTCTTCAACCCCTTGCAAAATTGATACCAGGTCTCATAACCTAGTATAAAGTCCCATCATTATTTTGGCAAGTAAAAATCTGTTTTAATTTTTCATATAGAGTTAAAATCACAAAAAAAGAAAGCTTAAAACAGCTTTCTTTTCGCGGCTAAACTTATTCAGCTTTAGCAATAACTACCCGGTTCTTATAATAACCACATGCAGGGCATACAGCATGGGGCTTTTTAAGCTCATGGCACTGAGGACACTCCATGAATTTAGGTGCTTCAAGTTTCATGATTTCAGCTCTTCTTCTACGATTTCTCGCTTTGGAACGGCGGTGTTGTTGTACTCCCACTGGTACCACCTCCTCCTTATTCTTTCTAACTTTATTTCCACCCGGGTTATTTTTTTAATTTGGCCAGTACTGCTAAACGCGGATCAACGTTATCCTTGTGGCATTCACAGGTTCCTTCTTTTAGATTCCGGCCACATTGAGGACAAAACCCGGGGCAGTCCGGCTCACAAAGGGTGCGCATCGGTAAAGAGAGTATGAGATTTTCCTGTACTGCCTCGGTAATATCAATGAAATCACTGTCAAAAACAATAACAGCAGAATCGTCAAGGCCTTGTTTTTGCAAACAATCACTGGCATGGCAGTACTCTTCAGCAAAAGTGATTTCTACCGGTACTTTTACTTCATCCAAACAACGACTACATGTGGTGAGAGCAGATGTCTTAAGGTTAACATTGAGTTCCAGGACATTTCCTGTATTGGTGATTTTACCTTTTACCTTGATGGGCTCCACAAAGGAGAATTCACTAATAGCGGGAACCTCTTGCAAGACAAACTCAAACTGTTCCTCGGCACCTGGATGTTTTCTTAAATCGCCGACATTTATTTTCATGAGAAATCCCCTTGCCATTTAAGGCTGACCAAAGAATGCCTTGAATAAAAACCTGCATTTCATTATACAAAGATAAATATTCCTTGTCAAGAAAACACAGAGTTTAAGCTAAGTCCTGACATGCCGTAATGGCTGTGGTATTCACTATATCGTCGACACTGCAGCCCCTGGACAAATCGTTCACAGGTTTGGCCATTCCTTGCAGGACCGGTCCTACAGCTTCTGCCCCGGCCAGGCGCTGTACCAGTTTATACCCGATATTACCCGCTTGCAGGTCGGGGAAAACCAGAACATTGACTTTACCGGCCACAGGGCTTCCCGGTGCTTTAGACTGGCCTACTTTAGGCACGATGGCGGCATCAGCCTGCAGTTCACCATCGACCAAAAGATCAGGATATTTTTCTTTAGCAATGGCAGTGGCTTTTACTACCTTATCGACCAGTTCGTGGGAGGCACTTCCCTTGGTAGAGAAAGATAACATACCCACTCTTGGTTCAAAACCCACCAGGGCCTTAGCCGTTTTAGCCGATGCATAGGCAATTTCCGCCAGCTGTTCCGCAGTAGGATTGGGGTTTACGGCACAGTCGGCAAAGACCATAATACCGTTTTCGCCGTACTCTGTCTTGGGCGTAATCATGATAAAGGCACCAGAAACCACAGAAATACCCGGCGCGGTTTTAATGATTTGTAGAGCAGGACGTAAAACATCACCCGTAGTATTTTGCGCCCCCGCCACCATACCATCGGCGTCACCTTTGTAGACCATCATAGAACCAAAATATAAGGTGTTTTTCATCAGGGATTGGGCTTCTTCCAAAGAAAGGCCTTTTTTCTTACGCAGTTCATAAAATTCTTCACTGTAGGCTTTATATTTTGGTGATTTTACGGGGTTTATAACGGTTACGCCGGTTAGATCGGCTCCTACCCTGGCAGCTACCTGCCGTACTTCATTATCCTCCCCCAGTAAAATAATTTTGGCCAGGCCTTCTTTAGTGATAATCCCGGCAGCTTTTACAGTACGTTCTTCTGTTCCTTCCGCCAGAACGATGGTCCTATTATTCTGTTTAGCCTTGGCTTTAATTTGTTCAATGAGATTCATTAGTTAATCCCCCTCTGGTATAATTTACATAACTAGAAAATGATTCTCCAAAAATCGCGAAATTCCTATTTCTTTAGATGTATTTTTTTTAAAAAATAAACTCTTTATGTACATTACCAAGTTAAATATTTTCTAACATCTAACCTCTAATTTCTCACTTCTCACATCTTACATCTTACATCTCACTCAATAGGGAGGTCATAATAAATCCATGAATATTGCCGGTATCATTGCCGAATACAACCCCTTCCACCTGGGTCATTTGTATCACCTGCAAGAAACAAGAAAAAAGACGGCCGCCGAAGGGATAATTTGTGTAATGAGCGGTCATTTTGTGCAGCGTGGTGAACCTTCTCTTGTCAATAAATGGGCCAGAGCCGAAATGGCCCTGGCCCACGGTGCAGACCTGGTCCTGGAATTACCCGCCCTTTATGCCACGAGGAGCGCCTACTGGTTTGCCAGGGGTGGGGTGGAAACCCTGGTCCATACCGGCATAGTGACCCACCTCTCCTTCGGGGTAGAAGCATTAGAACCGGAAGCTCTGGAAAAGGCCGCCGGGCTGTTAGCCCGGGAAACTTCCGACTTCCAGGCGAACTTAAAAAACTTTCTAGACGAAGGCCTGTCCTTTCCGAAAGCCAGGGCCCAGGCTTTGTCCTTAAAAATACCCGAGGGAGAAGCAATTTGGCATCAGCCCAACATCATCTTAGCCCTCTCCTATTTACGAACCATCAAAGAAAAAAAACTGGCCATTAAACCAGTGATCATTGAGCGCCAGGGGGCAGGTTACCATGATAAAAACTTAACCCCCGGAAAATATGCCAGTGCCTCAGCTATACGGGAAGAGCTGTTTAAGGCCCTTGAGTCTAAGGAGGTTTCCCTTAAAAAAGTGGAGGAATTTTTACCCCAGGCCGCAATCACAATTCTCCGCAGGGAATTCGCTGCAGGCCGGGGCCCCCTTTCCCTGGAAGATTTTACCCCTCAACTGCTGACCCTTTTGAGGCGAAGTGAATTACCGGAACTACAAAGGATTATTGATATCAAAGAAGGATTGGAGAACCGTATCCGGTCAGCAGCTAATACTGCTACAAGTATCCGGGATTTTTTAGCTAAACTTAAAACCAAAAGGTATACCTATACCCGTTTACAGCGTTTTCTCATCCATCTTTTATTGAATTACACCATGGATAAAGAAGCAGACCTGCCGGAAGGGCCCCCTTATCTCCGTGTACTAGGTTTTACCTCCCACGGGCGTAAGCTTTTAAAAATAATAAAAGGAAACTCCCCGCTACCCGTTATCACCAAAGGGGGCCATGCCCAAAAATATCTTACAAACTGTAAAAATTTCAGCACCTTCTGGGAAATGGAGATAAAGGCCACCAATCTCTACACTCTTCTCTATTCAGAGCCCAAACAAAGATTGGGAAATTTAGATTATCTGAGAGGCCCCGTTTATATCCCCGACAACCGCCACCCGATATCTTAATACGATTTCCGATATCCGTTTTCCGTTATCCAATGTCTTTTTTGACGAATACGGCTTCGCCTCCCGACATCCGACGTCCGAGTTTAATTGCTTCCTAGTCCATGCTCTAGCAGAACATTATCGGAAGTCGGCAGTCAGAGAGCGGAAGTCGGTTAACGGTTTACGGTTCACTGTTCACGGTTAACGGTTAACGGTTAACAATTATGCTTTGGGGCAAAACCTTCAATTACTCTTTTGATTAACTCTATTTTATTTTCCGCAGCAAGCCTGCCTCTTTTTATACATTCCCCGGCTTTGGAAAAATCAGCAGTAGAAATATCGCTAACATCAGGGTTGATGATTACATCACACAACTCAAGACAGGGTTTACAGGCTTCTCTCTCCAGAATTTCAATGGACCGCATGATGACGGCATAGATATTGTTAATTTCTATTTTTTGAGGTGACCAGAGCTTTACATCAACGCCAATAATAATATCCGCTCCCATTTCTTGCAAAATACTCACAGGGAGCCTTTCCGTCACGGCGCCGTCTACCAATAGTCTATCATTGATACAAACAGGGTTGAAAACACCGGGTACTGACATGCTGGCCCGTACAGCGGAGGCCACATCCCCTTCACGGAAAATGACCTTTTCACCTCTTTCGATATCTGTAGCCACGATGGCCAAGGGTATATTCAGTTCAGAAAATTTTTTATTGTGGGTGAGTAAACGAATAATGGCCATAGCATTATCCCCTTTTAAGAGACCGAGCCTGGGCAGGTTTACATCAAGAAAAAGTGCCTGGTTGAGGTTAAGAGCCAGTTTCTCCATTAATTGCATATCTGCCCCGGCTGCATAGGCGGCACCGATGATGGCGCCCATACTGGAACCTGCAATCATATCGATAGGAATATTCTCATTGGTTAAAACCTGCAAAACCCCTATATGGGCTAATCCCTTGGCTCCACCAGCCCCCAAAGCCAGCCCGATTTTTGGACGCATGGGCATCACCTGTGTACTTTTAGTCTGGTAAGATTTTACTTCTTTTAAGGTTGTTTCGTCAATCTCATGGTCTAGCTGCCTCTCCTGACCAATATACTCTATAGAGAGTGACTGTCAGGGAGGAAAGATATGCTCACCCTTTTGTTAAAAATAAAAAGAAATATTCTCTCTCTTCTCTATGCTTTAGGCGCCGTGGTCTTGGTAAGCGCCATGATGATCTGGCCCCAGCAGACTTATGAGGGTGCACGTTTTGGTTTAAATATCTGGCTAACCATTTTGGTCCCTTCCCTTTTTCCTTTTTTCATCATTGCCGAGATCCTTTTAAATCTGGGAGTGGTCAATTTTTTGGGCGTTTTATTGGAACCTGTTATGCGTCCCCTGTTTAATCTTCCCGGCACTGCTTCCTTCGTCATCGCCATGGGTTTTACTTCCGGTTTTCCTATGGGAGCGGTAATGACCAAACGCTTATGTGAAGAAAAGTGCTGTACACTGGCTGAAGGTGAACGCCTGGTAGCCTTCACCAATAATTCGAGTCCCCTCTTTATTCTTGTGGCAGTAGCCGTGGGAATGTTCAATAATCCAGGTTTAGGACTGGTATTGGCTGTTTCCCATTATACCGCCAATATTATTTT
>JAIHAN010000020.1 GCA_020054815.1 Peptococcaceae bacterium
AAAAGGTGATAAAGCCCAAAGGGGATATGTGCTGGAAATCGCTGAAACTTGTGCCCAAGAAAATCCTGTTCAGTTGATAACCGATTACAAAGTGGAAGCAAACATAAAAAGCGATGTGGAAATCATCAAAGACCGATTGCCGGCAATCCAAAAAAACACAGGTTGCAAAGAACTCTATGTAGATGGTGGGTTCTACTCTGATAAAGTACTGGACAAATTGATTGGAACTTAGATCGCTTACGTGTACGCCGATTTGACGAAGAGGCTGACCCTTCCAACATTCCTTTAGTAGTATCTTAGTAATACTATAAATTTCTTCAGTAGAATCAGTGGCCGTAAACAATTTCTTTTGGTGTGACCAATAGCGAAAATTGGTATCTTTTAGGCCGATTGATACGAGCTGGCAGCAATAACCGGCCTCACGCAACCTGGCTGCTACGGTTTCTACAAGAGATAAAAGGAATTTATGGGCCGTCTCTGTATCTTCCACGTCAAATGCCGTTGTTGTCGAATTACCCAAACCCTTCATGCCCAAAGGGTCATTTCTTACCAGGGAATCTTCAAGGCCATGCGCATACCGCCAGATAAGAAACCCGTGGCTTTTAAGCCTAAATTCCAACCGTTTTGGGGCTGTTTTAGCTAGATCACCTATAGTCCGAATACCCATGGCGTGTAATTTGGACGTAGTAGCTCTCCCCACCATATACAACTTATTTACTGGTAAAGGCCAGAGCTTTTCTTCTATTTCGTGAGGATATAGCGTATGTACTTTGTTGGGTATAGATAGTTCTCCAGCCATCTTCGCCAGCAACTTGTTGGAAGAAATTCCGATGTTGACTGTAAAACCCAGCTCCAAATGTATGCGGTCTTTAATCGTATATGCCGCTTCTACGGGAGGCCAAAAATGTTTTTCCATTCCCGAGTAATCTAAAAACACTTCATCGACGGAAAATCTCTGGAGATGGGATGAATATTCTCGCAGGATTTGAAGCATAGCATTACTACACTTCACGTAAAGGCTATAATTTGGGGGTACCACAACTAAATAGGGACACTTTTGCTTCGCAGAGAAAAGTATCTCCCCGGTTTCTATAGAGTATTTTTTGGCAGGGATGGACCTAGCAAGAACTATACCACGCCTACTTTCCTGATCACCGCCAACTACAGACGGAATCGTACGTAAATCAATCTCGGAGCCGTGTTGAAATCTGAAAACAGCTTCCCAGCTTAGGTAAGCAGAGTTGACATCAATGTGGAAAATGGTTTTATCCATATGGTTACACCCCCTGCGCTAATAATTATAGAACATATGTTCGAATGAAATCAATAAAAAAGGGAGGCTTTTAATCCCTCCCCTATTGGAAATTTATGGCGTAACCGAAATCTGGGCACTTTTCCAACAAGGTATGGGTTACCACCACCCCCGGTGATTTATTACCTGTTTTATTGTGTAATACTAGGGATGAGGAGGGGGATTATGTGACTTTACCCAGTAGACGCACAAAAAGAGACAAGAAGAAAAACTACTTGTTTTATTTTACTGTCTTATTTTTGGCTTTTTTATCCCTTGTTTCACTGTTCACGGAAAATTACCCGGCCCTGGTTTTAATGGCGGGTTTAAGTTTCATATTAAGTTTACCCAGGCTGTTTTCCAAAAACCCCCGCTTGCTTCACCGTACTCTTTTGCTTGGTTTTTTCTTTGTCATTTGGTTCGGTGTCTTTCTTTGGGTAATTCCTTAAAAAGCGAAATAACTGGAAATTACCCCTCCCGTATGCTATAATTTGTGCAAAGCTGACACTCCTTTTAAGGAGTGTTTTTCCGTGCCAGGGCTAAAAAGGGAGGAGTAACAGGTGGCTCTTTATGGCAATACAACAAACATTCGTAAAGATGTAATGCTGCAGCTAGAAAAACTGGCAGAAGCCAGTTTTCCCAAAGACCTCCTGGTAAGTCCGGAATTGGCGGAACAACTGGCCTTTCTCACCTATAAAATCAACCGGGAGATAGGCCTTTATCTTGACCGTCACGGCAATGTGCGGCACATTATGGTGGGTGATGATAAAACCACACCTTTAATTAAAGAAAATCTCCGCCGGGGAGAAGACCGCCTCTCGGGTCTTAGATGTATACATACTCATCCCAGCGGCGATAGTACTTTAAGTGAACCCGATTTGACCTGTTTACGGGAGTTTCGTCTTGACGCCATGGTAGCCATTGGCACAAGTGAAGGCAAAGTTACCTCTATTAACGTTGCTTTTCTTGAGCTCAATCTGGAAAACTTTAAACTCTATGGGCCTATCAGTCTGGAGCAAATAGACAAATTTCCTTTTACCGAGATCTTGCAGGAAATTGATAAAGCCATTTCCAAACCTCCCGCTTATCTGGTGAAGCAGGAGCAGGAAAGGGTTCTCCTGGTGGGTCTAAAAAAACAAGATACCGGTTTACTGTCTCCCGAAGAATCACTGGCTGAATTGGAGGAATTGGCTAAGACTGCAGGTGTGGAGATAATCGGGAAAATCCTTCTCTCCAGGGACAAACCCGATCCCGCCTTATATATCGGGACGGGAAAGGTCAAGGAACTGGCTTTGCTCCGGCAGCAGCACAAGCTTGACGTCATTATTTTTGATGACGAACTTTCATCCAGGCAGCAACATAACCTGGAAGAATCCCTGAGCTGCCGTGTGATTGACCGGACTGTTCTGATTTTACAAATTTTTGCCGACAGGGCCAAAACCAAAGAAGGAAAACTCCAGGTGGAATTAGCCCAATTGAACTATATGCTGCCTCGTTTAACGGGTCAGGGTACAAGCCTATCCCGTTTGGGAGGGGGAATCGGTACCAGAGGTCCCGGTGAAACCAAGCTGGAAACAGACAGGAGAAGAATTCGTTTGCGCATTCACGACCTGCAGAGAGAGATAGAAGAGATAAAAAAACAAAGAGGTATCCTGCGACAGCAGCGTGAACATACTGAGATACCCGTGGTAGCCCTGGTAGGGTATACCAATGCGGGAAAATCCACCTTGTTAAATGCCCTGACCCAGGCCAACGTGCTGGCGGAAAACAAACTTTTCGCCACCTTAGATCCTACCACCCGTCGACTCCAGTTAAAACAGCGGGAAGTATTATTGACTGATACTGTTGGCTTTATTAACAAACTTCCTCACCAACTGGTAGCTGCTTTCCGTGCTACCCTGGAAGAGGTTGTTTATGCCGACCTGCTATTACACGTGGTAGATGCCAGTCACCCTTCTTATGAAGGACAAATTACGGCAGTTAACCGTGTTTTGGAGGAATTAAAGGTCCTTACGAAGCCCACCATCCTTGTTTTAAACAAATGGGATCTGGTAAAAGACCCCTTAGAGGTATTGCCGGTAGCGGGGAAGTATGAAGCAGTTATCCCCATTTCAGCTTTAAAAGGGACCAATCTCCCTGAGCTCCTGGAGTTAATTAATGCTCACTTACCCAATAAACCCCTGCAAGTAAGATTATTAATACCTTTTGATCAAACCGCCCTGCTCAACACCCTATATCATGAAGGAGAAGTCATTCAAACAGAATATGTGGCGGAGGGTATCCTATGCGATGTTTATCTTTCACAACCCTGGTTAAACAAATTACAGCACTATATATGGCAGAAGGAGTAAATTATGTCCAGTTTCTCTCAATTCTTGAAAGAGGGTTATCATATTGACCATCACATCCTAAAAGTTTTGGAAGAGGCCTATAGCGAATGTCAACTGTATTTTGAAGCTATCACAGAAACAGCTCAAATGAACCAACTCAAAGTATTAAGAGCCTTTCAGGCTAATAATGTGAGTGATTTTCATTTTCATGGCTCTACCGGCTACGGGTATGGGGACAGTGGACGTGATACCCTGGAAGATGTTTTTGCCTCTCTTTTCCGGGCAGAAAAGGCCCTTGTCCGGGTCCAAATCGTCTCAGGTACCCATGCCATTGCCATAGGGTTACTGGGCAACCTGCAAAGAGGTGATAAAATTATTGCCGTTACCGGCAGACCATATGATACTCTGTTAAAAGTCATTGGCTTGCACGGAGAGTATGGTTCTCTCATCCATAATGGTGTAGAATATACGGAAATCCCCCTCACTCCAGATAATAAAATAGACCTGGAAACTTTGTTCAAACATATTACCGAGCGCACGAAAATCCTCCTGTTTCAACGTTCCAGGGGATATGACTGGCGTCCTTCTTTCGCTATTGAAACCTTAGAGAGTGCGATTTGTACCATCAAAGCCCGTTTTCCCCAGGTAATTTGTTTCGTTGACAATTGTTACGGTGAATTTGTAGAAACCCGGGAGCCCATTGAAATTGGAGCAGACCTGGTGGCAGGTTCACTGATTAAAAATCCCGGCGGCGGCTTGGCTTTAACGGGAGGATACCTCGTGGGCAAAGAAACTCTTATCAATAACAGTGCTGCACGTTTATCGGCACCCGGTATAGGCCTTGGTGTCGGTGCCAGTCTTAACTTTAACCATACAGCTTTTCAAGGTTTATTCATGGCCCCTCACGTTGTGGGGGAGGCCGTCAAAGGTGCTGTTCTGGCGGCGAAGTTTTTTGAGTTCTTGGGTTTTCCCGTTAATCCCTTAGCTGAAGAAAAACGTACTGATATTATCCAGGCTATCCAGCTAGGCAGTAAGGAAAAAATGATTGCCTTTTGCCGCGGCTTACAGAAGGCTTCTCCCGTAGACTCTTCCGCCAGACCAGAACCCGCCCTTTTACCTGGCTATACGAACGAAGTTATCATGGCCGGTGGTACCTTCATCCAGGGCTCATCTATCGAACTAAGCGCCGACGGCCCTATCCGCCCACCTTTTAATATCTACCTGCAGGGCGGTTTAAATCTTGCCCATATTAAAATAGGCTTAGTACTGGCAGCACAGGAAATACTCCATTCCTAAAAGGAGCGTTGCTGATGGAACCCTTTTGGACATGGTTAGCCCTGGGTTTAATGGTATTAGGAACCCTGGGAACTTTGTTTCCCCTTTTGCCCGGGCTGCCCCTGGTAACCCTCGTGGCTCTCGTCTACGGCTGGCGAGAAGGTTTTGTCAAAATCGACACCTGGTTTGTCACTATCAGCATTGTACTTACCGTACTGGGACTTATCCTTGAATACATCTCCGGTCCTTATGTAGCCAAAAAACTAGGTGCGACAAAGGCCGGCGTCTGGGGAGCTTTACTGGGAGGCATTGCCGGTCTTTTATTTCTAGGACCCCTTGGTTTGCTCTTTGGTCCTTTCCTCGGTGCCGTGTTAGGGGAAATGCTCTTTGGTAAAGACCTTCCTCAGGCTGCCCAAATTGGCTTTGGTTCCATGATAGGTACTTTACTGGGTAACATGACTAAGTTTATTTTAGCTTTGTTTATTACGGTCTGGTTTTCCTTACGGGTTTTTTAAGAGTGAAAAATAGAGCTGTAGATAATATCAATACTTTTTACCGGGGAGCATAAAATGATGTTAAATAAAAAGTAAAGGTGGGTTAGCCATGAAAAAAGTGAAAGTTGCCATCCTCTTTGGCGGACGTTCCGGCGAACATGAAGTTTCACGTAATTCTGCCTACTCTGTGGCTAAGGCTTTAAGTGATAAATATGACGTCTTTGCCATTGGTATTTCCAAAGAAGGTGAGTGGTATGGCCCCGTACTCCTAGAGGAGATAAAACAATTTGTACCGGAACATTACGCGGATAAAAAAATAACGATCCTTCCCAATCCTGCCAGCGGAGGTACCATTTATCAACTACCCGGTCTTAAACCTCTCCACCAGGCCGAAGTGTTCTTCCCTGTATTACATGGCACCTTCGGGGAAGATGGTACTATTCAGGGATTGCTGGATTTGGCCCAGGTACCCTATGTAGGTGCAGGCGTACTGTCCTCATCTGTAGGCATGGATAAGATTTTTATGAAAAAAATCTTTGCCGAGGCAGGTTTACCGCAAGTTCCCTACCTGTACTTTCTGAGAACACTTATTGATAACAACCTCCCCCAAGTTATCACGGAAATAGAAGAAAAGTTAGGCTATCCATGTTTTGTCAAACCTGCCAACCTGGGTTCTAGTGTGGGAATTTCCAAGGCAGTCAATAAAGGCCAACTGGAAGAAGCCCTCAAAAAAGCCGCCCGCTATGACAGAAAAGTCATTGTGGAGAAAGGCCTCTCCGTTCGGGAACTGGAGGTTAGCGTTTTGGGAAACGACCAGCCAAGAGCATCCCTGCCCGGCGAAATAGTACCCTGTAACGAATTCTATGATTATAAGGCTAAGTATATTGATGACCGTTCAGCCCTCTACATACCCGCTTCTGTACCCGAGGAAACTGCAAAAAGATTACAAGAACTGGCTGTAGCGGCCTTTAAAGCTTTGGATTGTGCCGGAATTGCCCGGGTAGATTTTTTCCTTACCAAAGATACCAACGAAATTCTCATCAATGAAATCAATACCATGCCCGGTTTTACTTCTATCAGTATGTATCCTAAGTTATGGGAATACTCCGGCCTGCCCATTACCGAACTTGTCGACGAACTGGTAAAATTAGCGGTAGAGCGTTTCGCCGATAAAAAGAGAAATGTAACAACTTATGAGGAGTAGAGAGAACATGTCCCAAGAAATTGTTTATACAGAGGAACAGCTTCTAAAGCACTGCCACTCCCTTTTTATAAAACACGGAGTACCGGAGGAAGATGCTTTCATCGTCTCCCGCATCCTGGTCCAGGCTGAGTTAGAGGGGGTAAAAACCCATGGAATCAGCCGTATTCCCAGTTACTTAAAAAAGATTAAGTTGGGGACGATTAACCCCCGTCCTAACATTTCCGTTGTTAAGCAAAACCCCGCCAGTATTGTACTGGACGGGGACAATGGTTTAGGTCAAGTGGTAAGTTACAGAGCTATGGAAATGGCTATGGGTTTGGCTAAAACTTCAAGCGTGGGTCTCGTTTCTGTCCGAAACAGCAACCATTTCGGAGCGGCTTCTTACTACTGTCAAATGGCCGCCAAACAAGACTTTATAGGCCTGGCTTTTACTAATTCACCGCCGGGAATACCACCCTGGGGGAGTAAAAAAGCCTATTTCGGCACCAATCCCATTTCTTTTGGTTTTCCCACAGCGGGTGAATTTCCCGTGATTATTGACATGGCCACAAGCATGACAGCCCGCGGCAATATTATCCTGGCGGCAAAAAAAGGGGAGAAAATTCCCTTGGGCTGGGCTCTGGATGAAGAAGGCAAGCCTACGGAAGACCCTCATGCCGCCCTTGCCGGGGCCGTACTTCCCATGGCGGGTGCTAAAGGATATGCCCTGGCTTTAGCTATAGAAATACTGTCTGCCCTTTTAAGCGGTGCAGAGATAGGTGTCAATATACCACCCGTAACAGACCTTAAGGGTAAAGCTAATATCGGTCATCTAATCGGCGCTATTAACATCGACTCCTTTTTAGCAAAAGAAATTTTTAAAGAACGATTACTAAACATGATTGAAGATATAAAACAACAGCCATTAGCCTTCGGGCATCATGAGATCCTTATCCCTGGTGAAAGAAGGTACAAAGAAGCATCCCAAAGAGGTAAAGAAGGGATAAAAATTAGTGCAGACCTTGCTAAAGAATTAGAGCTTATCTAGAAATAGAATAATTTAAGAACAGGTCAACTTGCAAGTTGACCTGTTGCTTTTTACAAACTGGTATTACCACAGACCAAACCGAAAAAAATTTTAGTAAAAAATTCTTTATAGAAGCAGGTATTTTAAATTTTATCAAGAATATGTATAGCAAAGTGGTATGACCACTAACCAACATTCCAGTTCTTAGAGATTGTTAAGCTGGGCAGGAAAGCAGTAGAACAAAGTTAAGTTTGAAATAACGGCTTATAGATGACTAGTGAAATCTATTTCAAACTTAATTGTGTTTGATTGTTTTCCCCCTAAAAGCTTGACAACGGATCAAGAATACAAAACCTTGTTCCGTTCTAAGAACTGTAAATATTAATAATAATTTAAAGGAGGTAACTAGTATGTCCACAAAAATTTCGTGGGTAGTTGACGAAGTAAAAGACAATGTCGCAACTATCCTCAGCACTGAGATTAAAGCTGGTATGACCATCCCCGTCTCAGTCGCCGGCCAGGAACTGCAAATCAAAGTAAATGCTGACATCCCCTACGGCCATAAAGTTGCCATCAAACCCATTAAAAAAGGGGAAACCGTTTTTAAATACGGTTTGAGCATTGGTACTGCCATGACAGATATTGCTGTGGGCGACCATGTCCACGTCCACAACATTGAACCCAATCGCGGCCGTGGTGACCTAGCCGCCGCAGCAAAGAAAGGGGAGTGCAAATAATGGGAACTAAATTCTGGGGATATAGACGTCCAAACGGCGACGTAGGTTGCCGCAACCATCTTCTAATCCTCTCCGGCACCATCTATGCCAACAGCGTTTGCGAAAGGGTGGCCAACACCATCACTGGTGCTGTACCTATCACTCACCACTTAGGACGCTGCCAGACCAAGTCTGACCTGAGACAAACTTTCTGGACACTGGTTGGTATGGGCCAAAACCCCAACGTAGGGGCAGTAGTGGTTATTGACCATTTTAGAGAAGAAGGCTGTACTTCTGAAGAAATTGCCCACGAAATTGCCAAAACCGGCAAACCTGTGGAAATTGTCAACATTCGTGAAGCCAATGGCGCTATTGAAGCCACCGCTCAGGCTACCAGAAAAGCCATGTATCTCATGCGGGAAATCTCCAAACAGCGCAGAGAAGAAGCAGACATTTCCGAACTCTTGTTTGGCTTAAACTGCGGCACCTCTGATACTACTTCCGGACTATCCTCCAACGTGGCCCTTGGTGCCTGTTCCGATAGAATTTACCGGGAAGGCGGTCGTTCCATCCTGGCGGAGTTCCCCGAATTAATGGGTGCGGAGGACTGGCTCACTGCCCGTTGTGTCACACCGGAAGTAGCACAAAAATTCCTTGACTATATTAAGCAATATGAAGAGAGAATCCTGGCTACCGGCGAAGACATCCGCGGTTCTCAACCTACCGGTGACAACATCGTGGGCGGAATCAGCACCATTGAAGAGAAGTCCTTGGGCGGCGCCAAGAAAGGTGGTTCCCAGCCCATCCAGGATGTTCTTTGGATCTTAGAGAAGCCTAAGAAAGATCCAGGTCTTTACCTGATGTACACACCCGGTCACGGTTCCGAATCCATCACCGCTATAGCTGCAGCCGGTTCCCAGCTCCTGGTCTTCTCCACAGGCGGCGGCCACACGATCAACCATCCTTTAATGCCCACCATTAAAATTACCGGTAACATCAATTCCTGGAACCGGATGAGTGATACCGTTGACTTAGACTTAAGCGGCATCCTGGCAGGCAAGGTTTCTATCGAAGAAGCCGGCGACATGATCTTCAACGAAGTAGTGGAAGTACTGAACGGCAAACTCACCAAATGTGAAATTCTCAAAGAAAACACCGGTTTTGCTATCCACAGAATAGGACTTAGCATCTAATCATTTCATAAGAATAGGGGCCTGAACCCAGGCCCCTTCCACAAACTCTCATTAGAGAGGTGTGTTATTTTGTTTAAACCCATACCGAAAGACCCCGTAAGCATACACGAAAAAATCGTAAAAGAAATTCAATCTTCCATCCTGCGCGGTAAGTTAAAACCCGGTGATAAGCTTCCTTCGGAACGCACGCTGGCAGAGCATCTGGGCGTCAGCAGGACATCTTTGCGCGAAGCTTTAAAGATCCTGGCCGCCTCAGGCGTAGTCACCATCAAACAGGGTCAGGGTATCTTTGTGGCAAAAGAGACTCAGCCGGATATCTATAAAGTACTTTCTAATCGCATCTTTACTGAGGACTATAGTCTTGAAGATTTATATGACCTGCGAAAAGTTCTGGAGACACAAGCTGTTGTCTGGGCTGTCCGAAGGGCCTCCGAACAACAGTTGCAGCAGCTCAAGCAAATCATTGCCGAAACCAGACAAAAAATTTCAGAAGATCCAGACAACAGTATTGCCATTTTGACTGAGCATGATACAAATTTTCATAATGCCCTGGCGGAAGCTTCCGGAAATAAGGTGCTGGTACGTGTTATGCAAAACCTCCTGGACTTAATCGAAGAGACACGCACACGAGCCTTTTTAATACCTGGAAGGGGGAAAAAATCTTTGGATGACCACCAAAAAATTGTGGATGCCATATCTTCCCGTGACAGCGACGAGGCTCGTCAGGCAATGTATTATCATTTGGAATCGGTAGCGGAGGATATTCGTAAAGTTAATGAATCTACTGGTTTTATCAATATGAACAAAACGTGATTTTTGTTAGTTTATTTTTATTTCACATGTGAATTATTACACAATTGTCTGCGGATTACAAAACAGGGGGGGTATATATTTGCGTAAGGCTAATATTATCGTGGCCTCTACACTCTTAGCTTTATCTATCTTTATTATTTATCAGGCCAAAAAACTACCGGCTTCCATACCTGGTGCCGGACTAGGACCAGGGGTAGTTCCATTTTGGTTAGCACTGTGTCTGGCCTTTCTTTCCGCGCTGCTCCTTATCATCAATATACTTAATCTCGATAAGTATGCCAGTGGGCAAATTAGCCTTAACCGCCAGGAATTGATCAGTGTGGGCGTAATCTTCTTAACATTAATTTTGTACATGATTTTTATGGAATATCTCGGATTTGGTATCGCAACGATATTCCTTGTAACTTTTTTGAGTAAGAGATTGGGTAATTATGCACTGTGGAAATGCAGCCTGCTGGGTATTGTTGTGGCAGTTGTCTCCGTGCAAGTTTTCCGGAACTTTTTAAGCATGCCTCTGCCCACAGGTTTTCTGGGTTTTTAGCGGATTAAAGTGAGGTGATTCTATGTTTGAAACTTTATCACAGTTGATGAACGGTTTTGCTATAGCCCTGGCTCCCCAAAATCTCTTATTTGGTTTTATCGGTTGTTTGCTTGGCACGCTCATCGGTGTACTGCCGGGTATAGGGCCAACCTCCGGTATAGCCATGCTTTTACCCTTAACCACAATCCTGGAACCCACAGCAGCCATTATTATGCTGGCAGGGCTCTATTACGGAGCCATGTATGGAGGTTCCACCACCGCTATCCTGGTAAACATTCCCGGGGAAGTTTCCTCTGTACCAACAGCCCTGGATGGTTACAAATTAGCCCGACAGGGGAAAGCAGGTTTAGCCTTATCCATGGCAGCCATCTCTTCCTTTGTGGCTGGAACATTAAGTTTATTGGGCTTGACCTTCTTTGCACCTAACCTGGCCAAAATGGCCTTACAGTTTGGCCCCCCGGAATACTTTGCACTCATGGTTTTGGCCCTTAGCGTTGTCGTTAACCTTTCGGGAAGATCCCTTTTAAAAGGACTCATCTCAGGCTTTGTTGGTTTCTTAATCGCCTCGATAGGTATGGATCCTATGACGGGTGTTAACAGGTTTTCCTTTGGCAATCTAAATTTAATGTCGGGCATAGACTTCATCAGTGTGATCATAGGCCTCTTTGCCGTAACGGAGATACTATCCAACGTAGAAGAGAATGCAGTAGACGTATACCAGACAAAACTTACCGGACTATGGCCTAAGCTGAGCGATCTCATCTACACACTGCCCGCTATGCTGCGTTCCACCGTAATTGGTTTCTTTATGGGTCTTTTGCCTGGCTGCAGCCCAGGAGTCACTTCTTTCGTAGCTTATGATACTGAAAAACGTATCTCCAAGAACCCGGAGAAATTCGGAACTGGCGAAATACTGGGTGTAGTCGCCCCGGAAGGGGCTAACAATGCTACCACCAGCGGTGGCTTTGTACCACTAATGGCTTTCGGCATACCTTCTGGTCCTGCCCTGGCGGTGTTATTAGGTGGACTGATGATGTATGGTTTACAACCCGGTCCCACGCTCTTTGAAAAACACGGTGATTTTGTCTGGGCCGTTATCGCCTCCATGTATGTAGGAAACGTCATTCTCTTGGTCCTTAACCTTCCCCTGGTGGGTCTGTGGGCCAAACTTTGTAAGGTTCCCTATCCTATCTTAGCACCAATGGTTCTCGTCTTCTCCTTTTTGGGGGCCTACAGTGTCCGCTTTAAGCTCTTTGACGTGGGTATCGCCCTAGTCTTTGGTTTAATAGGCTGGATCATGAAAAAGACTGATTTTCCTGCCAGTCCCTTAATCTTATGTCTCATCCTGGCAGACATGTTTGAAACCTCATTAAAGCAATCGCTAAGCATGGCCCAGGGAAATCCCCTTATTTTCCTGTCACGTCCTATCTCATTGGTCCTGATTTTAATTGCTTTAGTCTTAGCAGGTTTCTCGATTTATACCAGATACAGCGATCCCAAGAAAGCAGCACAAATGATGGTGGAATCAGAGTAACTTACCTGCACTTAATAGGTAAGGGAGGTGGTAACAAGGGTAACAGTATTTTCTTTCTTCGGCTAGTCAATTAACACTATCTACTAAAATCGGGAGGGATAATTGTGAGGAAAAAATTTAATCTCTTAATCGGTATTGTCTTAATCACTGCTTTACTCTTTACCCTGACAGGTTGCGCCAGCAAAGACTCTAAAGCCGTTTACCCAAGCAAGCCGGTTAACATGATTATCGCTTTTACTGCTGGTGGTTCCAGCGACGTTCAAGCCCGTGTTGTAGAAAAGTTCTGGAAGAAAGAATTCAATAACCAACCCCTCGTTTTTGACTATAAAGTAGGAGCAGGAGGACAAGTAGGTTTCACTGAAATTACAAAAGCTAATCCCGATGGTTATACAATTGGCGGCATTAACGTTCCTCACATTGTTTTCCAGGCACTAAGTTCACAGGCCACCTTCAAAACTGAAGATTTCGCCTATATCGCCCAGGTTGTCAAGGATCCTTTACTCCTTGCCGTAAAGAAAGACAGCCCCATCAATAACTTGAACGACTTTATTGCCGAGGCCAAGAAAAAAGACGGAAAAATGAACGTTGGTATTGTTGGTCCTTTTACCGCTCACCACGTCGGTATTTTCCAGTTAGCTGATGAGTTAAAAATCAAAGTTAACCCTGTTATCTTCAAAGGCGCCGCTGATCAAAACGTTGCCCTTTTAGGTGGCCACGTAGACGCTATGCTCGGTAACTTAAACGACGTTATGCGGGACCTTAATAATTTCAAGATTCTAGCTTTAGCCGATGATCAAAGACATCCCTGGATTAAAGATGTTCCTACATTTAAAGAGCAGAATGTTAACTTTAAGGCCGATATCCGCCGTGGTTTTGCCGCTCCTAAGAATATCAAACCTGAAGTTCTGCAAAAACTACGTGAAGGATTCAAAAAGATTTGTAATGATCCTGAATACTTAAAAGAAATGGAGAAAATAGGTCAGCCTGCAGCTTACCTCTCCGGTGAAGAATTTGAAAAGTATGTTCAGGAATATACCGTTAACGCCAAGTCAGTCATCGAAAAGTACGGGCTTAAATAGTAGTATTAATCTGTTTAAAACTGGAGAAGATGTCAAAGTCCTTGACCACTAGAGTCAAGGACTTTGCTCTTACTATTTTCCTAAAGGAGGCCAAAATGCATAACCCAACAATACCCTATGGCAAAACCCATTTTACCTGGCCCTTGGACCAGTATCCCAGTTTTCTTTCCGTCCACCCCAAGGATGTGCCGGCTCCTGCCAATGGAAAAGCTGAAGTGGCAAGAGCCATTGCCAACGCTATTGGAAAAAATATAGAAGAGCTGAAGGGTGCCAAAAAAGTAGTCATCGTAACCAGTGATTCCACACGACCTGTCCCTAATAAAGAAATCTTTCCTCCCTTGCTGGAGGCATTGGCTGAAATAGGAATATCTCATGAGCAGATTACCGTATTAATCGGCACCGGTTTACATCGGCCAGCTCCGCCCGAAGAATTTCCTGTTCTCCTGGGTGAAGATATTGCGGAGAAACTGACCGTCATTTCCCACGATGCTACAGACCAGTCCCAGTTAGTGCATTTGGGCCAAACCTCACGGGGCACCCCCATCTGGATTAATAAGCATTACCATGAAGCCGATGCCAGGATTCTGGTAGGTATGATTGACCCCCACCAAATCGTGGGTATCAGCGGAGGAGCAAAGGCTCTGGCCATTGGCCTGGGAGGGGAAAAACTGATCCAGGCTAACCACTCTATGCTTACCCAGCCCACTTGCCGCCTGGGTGTAGTAGACGGCAACCCCGCCCGGGCGGACATAGATGAAGTGGGGGAAATCGTTGGCATAGATTTTATCGTCAATGTTATCCTGAACAATGAAAAAAAGATTGTCAAGGCAGTCGCCGGCGATTTTCGCAAGGCCCATGCTGAGGGAATAAAACTAGCTCAAGAAATCTGCCAGGTGCAAGTTCCCGAAGCAGCCGATTTAGTTGTAGCATCACCCGGCGGTTATCCTAAAGATATCAATCTTTATCAGGCCCAGAAAGCTCTGGCTCATGCAGCCCTCGTTGTAAAAGAGGGAGGAGTCATTATCCTTTCCGCCCAGTGTAAGGAGGGAGTAGGGGAGGAGCGTTTTGAGACAACCATGGGGCTAAGTCATACTCCCCAGGAAGTACTGGAACGTTTCGCCCAATCTGAATTTCAAATGGGGGCCCATAAAGCCTTTCTCTGGGCACGTTCCCTGGCAAAAGCCAAAGTTATTCTCATCTCAGAAGGCATAACAGATGAGATGGCAAAACTTATGATGGTGGAGAGAGTTACTTCCCTCGATGAAGCTTTATCTTTAGCCAAACAGTATCTGCCAAAAGAACCGAAAATTATTCTAATGCCAAAAGCATCCTCCACAATACCAATACTCGATTCTAAATGTATCTAATAGAAAAAGCGCATTTTCTACAATGCGCTTTTTAATATTTACGCAGCAAAGCTATGACTTTACCCAAAATCAAAACATCTTTGGTAATAATTGGTTCGTAATTACTATTTTCAGGCTGCAGGCGTATATAATTATTTTCTTTATAGAATCTTTTTACAGTAGCCTCGTCTTCCAAAAGGGCTACAACGATGTCCCCGTTTCTGGCAGTATTCTGTTTTCTTACGATAACGAGGTCGCCGTCCTGAATTCCAGCTTCAATCATACTATCCCCTTTAACATTTAAAATAAAGACATCCTCAGACTTAATAAAATCCAGAGGAAGGGGAAAGGTGTCTTCAATGTTTTCCACCGCCAAAATGGGAGAGCCAGCCGTAACACGGCCGACAATGGGTACATTTACCATTTCTTTATTGGGCCTCAGGTTATGATCTATTACCTCAATAGCCCGGGGTTTAGTAGGGTCCCTTTTGATATAACCCCTGCTTTCAAGCTGATTAAGGTGATTATGTACCGTAGAACTTGAACTAAGGCCTACTGCCTCACCGATTTCCCGTACAGAGGGGGGATAACCTTTTGCTTTAATTTCCTTTTTTATATAGTTTATAATGGCAACTTGACGGTCTGTCAAATCCTCATACACAGGACATTCCTCCCGTACAATTTATCAGTATCATTATAGCATAATATCAAGCAATCACAAACATCCGTTCGATCTTTTCTTTAAAAATATTACAAAAACTATTGACACCAAACATGTGTTCTTCTATAGTATAGTTAGAACATATGTTTGGAGTGATAAGAGTGAAAGAGAGGAAACGAAACAATAACTTGTTGATCTTTTGCATTATTACATTAATCGGCTTATTATTAAGTGGTTTTATATTTAAACCCAAAGCCATCGAAGCCCAGGAGCCATTGGAAGTTTTAACTGTAGTAGTAAAAAATGGTGATTCCTTATGGAAAATTGCCGACCGGTATGATAACAATAAAATGGATCTACGCAAATATATTGATATCATTCAAAAATATAACAACCTTGACAACACAGTACTTCAACCGGGTCAAAGAATAAAAGTACCTATTTTTCACACTGCTGAACGTTAATTATTGTCACTGGCAGTGGGGAGCATTATATGTTATATTAGTACTATCTTAATATAAAGATTGAGGTTATACATATGCCTGCAAAATTGTGTCAGCTAAACGAAACAAAGGTTTGTAACAGCTGTGATGAATGTTTGTACTGTGACCTGGACACCAATAAGATCTGCAACAATTGCTGTGAATGTCTTGATGAAAAAGATTATCGAGCCATCAAAATTATCGGTATTATCACAAACGAAGATGAAGCAAAGAAGTACAGATAAGAAGAGGACCCATTGAGGTCCTCTTTAACAATTTATCGCTTCCGATAATGGGTATTATGTTAACTAACTAATTTTTCGAACCGTATCATGGGTATTTTCGGCCCCTTCAGGCCCCTCTCGGACATTTATAGGTTATCATCGACGCTGCGCCTAAATCCGTAGAGGGCGAGCTTTATCCACGGCTGCGGGCCATTCTGGATGCACCGGGGATTAAATACTTATTTCATCGAGTTTCTGCAGATCATAGCGTCTAATAATGTCCATAAGTTTTAAAGGATACTTGGAATCAGTCGCATAACCGGCTCTCCTTAAAGCCCAGGCTCCCTGAACGCTGTCATGCATCACTGCTCTGAAAGGTTCATACCTGCTAGATGTAAGAAGGAAGTTTTTATGGTCTGACCAACTCTCTGTCACATTGCGATAGGCTCGAAATTCCGCATCAATACGGTAGGTTTTTCCATTATACTCTTCCCATGTATTAGAAATAACAAAACCAACTGTTCCTTTCCCTTTTATACCAAACAGGTTATATGACATTTTTCCTGAATATTTATCTACCGGTACACTCTGACCCCAGCCTGTTTCTAGAATAGCCTGGGCTGTCTGCAGCGCCGCTGACATGCCTGTTTTTTGCCATGACTGGCTGGCTAAACTAGAGGCCAGGTCTAGAAATTTTTCTTTCTCTATTGCCGGTCTGGCCGGATGGATTTTACCCAGGTACACTCTCAGTGGGATTTCTTCACTTGTAATTTTTGCCCCTGAGACATAAGTCCCTTCAGCCTTAATCCTCCATTCGCCTTCGTCCATCTTAACCGGTGTCCAGGTGTATTCAGCCTGGGAATCCTTACCTCCGCCAATAACCCTTTTTGTCCCTGTTTTAGGGTTGATCAGGATGTATTGGATGTTATCCAAAGCAACATTACTTAATATCCTAAGCTTAACCGGTTCTGTCACAACCTGTTGGGGACCTATACCTTCTAAAATGAGTCTGGGAATACCTGTTACCCTGACTTTTATACTATCACTTACATGGGTAACGCCTGCAGTATCCTTGACCCTAACCAAAAGTTCCTTAAAACCTGCATATTCAGGACCGGGAAACCACCTGTAACTTGCATATCCAACCTGGGCCAGAACCTCTTCCTTTCCCGTCTGCAGGTCCCTTACCACATATTCGGTCTGGCTAACCTGAAAATTACGGGAAACCCACAATGTCACCGGTTTTTCTATTGTGCTTTCAGCGGAAACACCTCTTAATTCCAGCTTCCGTATTGCATCCACCTTAGCTGAGATAGTTTGACTGGAATAAGCCTGTCCATTATAATCATAGGCTATTACTCTGAAGGTAACATTACCGTTATCTTCCAACATCGGTGTCCATCTGTACAAACCCTGCGGATCTGATTCTTCGGATACAAACACTTTATTTTTATCCTGGTTTATAACTTCGTATTTTACGTAAGAAGGAACAAAATTTAAATCAGCACCCAGTGATACTGTATCCCTTACTACCTGATCCTGTACTATTCCAGTTAACGACACTTGAGGAACCACTGCTACCTGCACCGGAACAGCATCGCCAGCGAGAAAACGTCCATCCCGATCATAGATGGCGGCAACAATAATCCACTGTCCTTTCTGCTGTAAGTTCGGCAGCCAGCGATACCTAGCGGTAACCTCATTCCCCCTGGCAATAACTACTCCCCGTCCTGTCTCGGGACTAAGGAGAAGATATTTAATCCCTGCAGCACCAGCCGGGACTGCGCCAGGAAAAAATGACTGCAGCTCCGTAGTTCCCGTAATAACCTGCCCGGGGTGTATGGTTGATATTTTCATATCAAAGAAGGGTGTAATACTTGCAGTTTGGGAAGAATCAACAGAAACTGTCCTGCTGGCTTCTTCCCATTTTACCGCTACCCCTAAAGCGTTACTAACTAAACGTAGAGGCACAAAAGTACGATCGCTGATAATTTGGGGTGGTACATCGCATAAATTGAAAACCCTCTCTCCCGTTTTATACTCAACCAGGTGGCTGTCAATCCTCAAAAGTACGGAGCGACTGCCTTTTACAATATGTACGGTCCTGTTTTTTTCGTTCCACTCCACTTGCGCACCCAATTTTTCCGAAACCAGGCGTACCGGTACCAGTGTGCGGCTATTTTGAATGACGGGCAGCGGGGAAGTCTTAATACTACGCCCGTCTATTACCAGCTTGATTTCACCGGCAGCTAACCCTGGAGGGACGTTCCACTGAGAAAAAACAAGTACCAGTATGAACATAAAAAACAAACGCCATCTGAAGATTTTACATTTTCTAAGCATTTCTTCTTCGCTCCTTTATTTCCTAATTCTTATTTATATATAAATACGACATTTTCTCGTATTATTTGACGTTCATAATAGGAAGAATGTTCCCGTATTTAGATAAAAAAAGGCACCATGAAGTGCCTCTCAAAGGTTTTAGTATCAACAGGCAAATACTACTAAATACTATTTGCCTTATCTATTACCATTTTAACAAAATAGCTGTGAAAAGATAAATCTTGTGTTAATTCGGGATGAAAAGAGGTAGCTAGCATGTTTTGCTGCTGTACTGCAATAATACGGTTATTTAACGTTGCCATGACCTGAACATTAGCTCCAACCCTTTCCACCCAGGGAGCTCTAATAAAAACTAAGGGAATTTTTTTATCCGAAACTTGGGGAATGTTCATCGCAGTATTGAAACTCTCCAGTTGACTGCCATAGGCATTACGCCTCACCGCAATATCCATAAGCTCTAAATGACAATAGTCCTCGTCGACTATTTCTTTCGCCAGCAAAATCATGCCCGCACATGTTCCCCACACAGGCATACCCGTAGTTATCCTTTGAATAATAGGTTCAGTTAAGTCAAAGTCCTTTAAAAGCTTACCGATAGTGGTGCTCTCGCCACCCGGTAAGATGAGCCCTGAAATTTTTTCCAGATCGCCCACAGTCTTCACTTCGCAAGGATTGACTCTCTCAAGAAGGGAAAGTATATGCAGATGCTCGCGAAACGAACCCTGCAAGGCAAGAACACCGATATTCACCACACTACCAGCCCCTGTTAGCGAGAATTTGTTCCTGTGCAATTTGGGAAATTTCAAGGCCATACATGGCTTCACCCAGGTCTTCGGAAACTTCGGCTAGAATTTCGGGGTTGTTAAAGTATGTGGTGGCTTTAACAATAGCTTTAGCTCTTTTTTCCGGGTTAGCGGATTTGAAAATACCAGATCCCACAAAAACCCCTTCACTGCCCAACTGCATCATTAAGGCAGCATCAGCTGGAGTTGCTATACCTCCAGCGGCAAAATTTACCACGGGTAGTTTACCATCTTCGGCCACTTTTACCACTAAATCATATGGCGCCCCCATCTCTTTCGCCGCAGTCATAAGTTCCTCTCTGGGAAGGTTCTTCAGTTTCCTTATCTCCGCCATGATAGTCCGCATATGCCTTACGGCCTCTACCACATTACCTGTACCAGCTTCGCCTTTCGTTCTTATCATGGCCGCCCCTTCACCGATCCTTCTCAGGGCTTCCCCCAGATTTCTGGCCCCACATACAAAAGGTATTTTAAAATTACGTTTATCTATGTGATACATATCGTCAGCCGGTGTTAATACTTCACTTTCGTCAATATAATCTATGCCCAGTGCTTCCAGGATCTGCGCTTCCACGAAGTGTCCAATCCTGGCCTTAGCCATAACGGGAATGGTTACTGCACTTTTAATCTCCTTTATCATTTTCGGATCCGACATCCTGGCTACTCCGCCCTGTTTTCTGATATCGGCAGGTACTCTTTCTAAAGCCATAACAGCTACAGCACCTGCTTTCTGGGCTATTTCCGCTTCCTTGGCGTTGGTCACGTCCATAATGACTCCGCCTTTAAGCATTTGGGCCAAATTCTTATTTAATTCATACCTTCCATTCATTACTTAAACCTCCGTTTTTGTATTTCTGTATAGGCACCTGTATTTTGAATTACCGGTTGTTATAACTATATAAGATATTTGACCCCTATAAAAGTGACAGTTTTAACTTTTTTAAGCAAGACAGTTTAATTAAAGAGAAAAAGGAGGTTGTTAATAGACTTTTCACCCCCCTGAATCCTAGACGGACAAAGAATTATAACTTATACCTTTCCACAAGGCGTGCTGCGAGTACAAGGGCTTCGGCATTGGTAAAGCAGGTTATCCGGCCGAAAACTACCGTCTGTATACCCTATTATCA
This sequence comes from Peptococcaceae bacterium, assembly GCA_020054815.1. Taxonomy (GTDB): domain Bacteria; phylum Bacillota; class Peptococcia; order DRI-13; family DRI-13; genus Thermanaerosceptrum. The sequence goes on from JAIHAN010000020.1 coordinate 20,463, forward strand.
ACCCTTCGGCATAGGCAATGGAAATTTTGGCTTTTTAAATAAAAGTAAATAAAAGTCTTTTCCTATTATATTTCCACTACTGTCCCTACATTGCAAAAGAAGAACTTCTCCTTAAATTCCTGGGCAAGTCTTATTGAGCCTTTTAATCCTGTACAGTGAGAAACACCAATTTTTTCAATACTAAACTCCTTTAAGGCCTCAACAGTAGCCTCTCTTTGCTCATCAGAAATGGGTCCTAAATGTGTACCTCCAATAACGGCATATATCTTGTCATAGCCTGTCTTTTTAATCGCATAATTGAGAATATTAATAATTCCCGAATGAGAACAACCAAGCACAATAAACAACCCCTTCTCAGTAGTGATTATTAATGATTGGTCATCCCATAACCGGTCTCTGCTAAATCCGTCTTCGTTTTTTATAACCAGGTTTTCATCACCAATTTCGAAATTAGTTTCCCGAGGAACTTCACCAGTTAAATATATTCCCGGTGCGATTTCGTGCCATTTGGTATTGAAACAAAAATTAGCCCCTTTACTTTCTAAAGTCAGGCGATTATATGGAATACCAATAAAAGATTGTTTGCCCTTGGAAATACTATAGCTTTCTTTAAATAATTGGGGATGAGTCATCACATCAACGGAACCCTTCGTATCGAGTACCGGTAACAGTCCTCCAGTGTGGTCAAAGTGATGGTGACTTAAAATTATTGCTTTAATTAAAGTAAGGTCTTTTTTTAGTACAATAGCATTATTTAGAATAGCTTTACCTTGTCCGGTGTCAAAAAGATAATTTCCATAATTAGTTTCAATATAGATACTTAGCCCATGTTCTGCGATTGCCCCCGGTATGTGAAAAACACTGTTTTCGCAAAGTATTGTAGCTTTGATTGTCATAGCATTTTTCCCCTTTCCTTCAAATTAATTTAAAAGATTAATATTTATTTTTTATTTAAGGTCATGCCGGGACTAGCTCTCAAATTAGGAGATAACCCACAGCTCCAACTACATGGATATAATGATTAAACAAACAAAGGAATACTTTCCAGTTCGACAGAAGCCTAAGAAACTCCTACAATAATAACTCAAACTTTTATTGTTTTTTCTCAGTATTGAAAAAAAGGGGAGCAGTTTAAACTGCTCTCGGATTGTGTTATCATTTCTTTTGGTTTCCTCAACCATTTGGCCATTCTCATAAATACGATATTTTGGTATGTCTGTACGCAAATCAGTACCTGGTACGGTTAAAACGGGCTCATAGGAACCTGCTTCCGTAATATCTAATACGGGACAAGGCTTAGGGTTTCTTTTCCTTCTATTTCTACCATGTATTCCTTATACTCAATACAGGTAAAGGGAAAAAATTAAGAAAGGAGGCTAAAGCCTCCCCCTTTACTTTTATTTGAAAAGGTCCGCCATCCCTTTCAAGGGCAATCCTCCAAACTCCCATTTCCTCCTTAATTCGCTTTTATTAATCATATAAAATTACCTAGCGGTTCTACTGAAACCCCAGCTTCCATAAGTGCTTTTCTTATCTCTTTCACAAAATCAATGGCTTCAGGGTTGTCACCATGCACACAGATACTGTCAGCTTTAATCAAGATGTCTTGCCCATTGATAGCTGTTACTTTACCTTCCGTTACCATTCTAACTACCCGGGGAATAGCTACTGCCCGGTCATGAATCATAGCTCCCGGTGTACCACGGGCTACCAGCGTACCATCGGGATTATAGGCCCTATCGGCAAAAACTTCCTCTGCTACTTTAATTCCCACATCTTTCGCTGCTCTGACCATTTCAGAATTGGCAAGGGCCAGCAAAATAAGATCGGGGTTAACAGCCTTCACTGCTTCCGCAATGGCCAAAGCCAGTTTATAGTCCTTTGCAGCCATATTATACATCGCCCCATGGGCCTTTACATGCTGTAGTCTTTTTCCCTGGACCCTAGCAAAAGCCTCTAAAGCACCTACCTGATAAATGACATAGTCTTTGACTTCCCCTGGACTCATGGCAAGATTACGCCGCCCAAACCCCTGCAAATCAGGATACCCGGGATGAGCACCAATGGCAGTGCCGTTCTGTACAGCCATTTTTACCGTGGCCGCCATAACCAAAGGATCTCCAGCGTGCATGCCGCAGGCTATGTTGGCAGATGTAATGATTTCCAGTACCTCCTTGTCCATGCCAAGGGTATACGCACCAAAACTTTCCCCTAAATCACTGTTTAAATCAACCCGCTTCGTCATACCATCACCTCTGAATTAAATCTTAATCTATCATAGCACAAATAACGGGTTGATAAACTATTATATTGTAATTATATGTTATTGGGCAATTAAAAGAAAAAAGGTCTTCCAACGAAGACCTTTATACCGGAAATTATTTGATTTCAATGGTTTTATCTGTTTTAGTTTTTTTCGGAATAATAATGCTAAGAATTCCATTCTCATATTTTGCTTCTGCATTAGCTTCATCAAGATTGGTTCCCAGGTAAAATTGGCGGGTCACAGAACCATAACTGGTTTCCCGATGAATATAATTTCCTTTTTCTTCATTAATTTCTTCCTTTTTCTCAGCTTTAATAGTGACAATGCCGTTTTGCACCTTTACTTCAAGGTCGCCCTTGTCATAGCCGGCCAGTTCCGCATTTAGCTGATAGGCAGTCTCCTTTTCCTGGATATCCACTTTAAATGTGTTAGGGGTAATCGTTTTACTGAAAACTGTTATGGGCAGTGTGAAAAAGTCGTCATTTAGCAGGGAAAAAGGCGAAAATGAGTTTCTGGGGACTAAATTAAACATATCATCTACCTCCTTTAATCACTTAAGTTTTTTTTCAATTATATTCTATTTTATTGATCAGAATTGGTCAAAGTTGTTTTGGTTCTATTTTGGTCAATATTAGTCAAATAAAGAAATATTTATGTAAAGTTCTCCCTCTTATTAATCATCTCTAATAATCTCTTGGTTTTTCTTGACCATTATTGATATTAAAAAAAGACACTGTATAGTGTCTTAAGCTGGCCCTTCAGCTCTTGAGAATGTATATTCCTACGGTTATTAGAAAAAAGGCAAAAAAAGCCTTAAATACTGAGATATCATCTTTTAAGATAACCACTGAAAAAAGTAAAATGAGGAGATTATAAAAAAAAGACTGGATCGCAATCAGTAAGGGCATATTGCCCATAAGATCATGTCCTTTAGTAATACCTGTTCCTAACAAAGTATTGGCAATGTAAATGGCTGGTAGTACCAAAAGATTATACTTGGCAATCGAAAAAAGATCCGGATTTACCGTTTTCGCCTGCCAGGTAATGAGAAAAGCCAAAAGAGTTGAACCGATCGCTAAGTATGTAACAACGATTGCCATTTTAACCTCCTTGCTGCTTTATATATTTCCCTGATTCAGTTTATTCCATCAATGTAGGGGATGCAATATAATTTCCTGTTCCCAATCACAAAAGAATAAGAGCGGTTTATCCGCTCTGGATTAGCTCTCTGTATCTTCTAAAATTTCCGTAACATAGTATTTGTTATTAATCTTCTCAACTTTTATGGCGATAAGCACTAAACCGGGGTCATTAATGGGACCGGAAAGAAAAACTCCTTTTACGTCTGGACCCATGTCAGCTAATACCGTTTTTATTTCATCTTTCTTATACTTATAAAATTCCTCTCCGTATACCTTTAAAACTTTTTCAACTGTAAGCTCTTTGGAGGTAAACTTGCTTAACACCTTTAGTGTGTTTGCATCTGCTATCCTTAACGCCTCCACAAATCCTTTGGCCACCTCTATATCTTTTGACTGGTCAATTTTAATACTCGCCTGTGGTTTTGTGTTTGTATTGATAGAAGAGTCTGCTTTCTTATTGTCCTGGGGTTTTACAACTTTTCCTTTGTCACTTACACACCCCGCGGAAAACAAAAGAATAATCAGGATAAGAAAGATAGTTATTGTTCGCTTCATAAAAACCTCCCACTGTAAAATGGTCACCAATACGTATCAGCACTAAATTTAATTATAAGCAGAATAAAAGGTGTTTTCCAGAAGAAAACACCGTAAAGAAAAATGTTTATGACTATTTACACTTTACTGGAGGTCGTCTGCTCAACCCAATGCCAGGTATTCACCTTCTTTTGCGCATTATCAAATAATACAGCAGATTTCCATACTACACCGGAAGATGAGTTTTTATCATCGTTCGTACCGTCTATAAAGATCTGTAAATTGCAGCAGCCTGTAAACCAGTCCCACACTTTTACAACAATAGCAGGACGATGTTGACCGTTAGGCATCACAAAGTGCACTATTTTTCCTTCTATTAATCCTTCAAGCAAAATAACTCCCCCTTACTATCCCCTGATACAATACCTTTCTTTCTTAATACAATAAATATTCGCCACAACTATTTTATGTTACACTAAGCCCATTTAGTTAAGGTACCAGACAATACACCCAAAAAAAGGTGACAATTTGCCACCTTTCTTTACTCCATATTTTAGCCTTTGTTTTTTAATGTTTCCGTAGAGAGTTCCACCAGTGATAAAGCTGTCTTTAGAAATTTATCTCTTTTTTCTGGTTCTGCATTTCTTAGTTCCTCGATTAATTTTTCTATGGCGGTAGTTGCTACTTCCAATAACAAATTTATCACCTCACCCCAAAGATTATAAGTATAGTCTTGTCTTCAACCTTATATTTTATTTCCTTAAGCCAAGGCATTAAGATAAAATTTGGCAGGATGCTCAATCGCGATGGCGTATAATAGCGCCCTTATCTGCTGACTCCGCTAAAAGGATAACACATTTAGCACTACAATAATGACTACAAAGTTGTCCCTTATCGTTTTTCACCCCTTTTTTTCCATTATAGATTAAATCCAGAGTTGAAACCTCTGGATTTTAACCACTTGATAACCTAAATCACCGACAATTTGCACGGCAATTTCATCGTAATAGGCGGTACCGGAGCGAAAGTACTTGGGTTTCCGTCCTGTATATTTTTCTATTTGCCGGGCATTTGTTTCCACCTCAAAATTACTATTAACTGCTAAAAATCTGCAGTATTCTGGATTAGCTTCAATCCTTCTACCGCAAGCTTTCTTTCAGTTGGTCAAGGGCCGCTTCTTTTTTTTGCTCTACAAGAATTGTCTTTTGCTTACCAGTCTTCTCATCAACAGTGCTATTATCACTAATATAAGTAAATGAACCGGCTGTGGTTGATCCCTGGCCTGCACATCCACTTAAGAAGACGGTTAAAAATAAAATTACAGCTGTTTTCTTATCTATCTTGAGTTGCTTGCTGCTCATGATCTCTACCTTTTTATGAACCATTACTTTAATTATTATACAACTTTTTTCATCATATTTTGACTTTTAAGGATCTTATCATCCCACTATTTTTTGAATAAATAACTTTTGCCATTTATTTTGTGGCTTTTTTAAACAATTTTTCTGGTAAAATGGGTCCTCTCTTCAGCAATGGATGGAAGCCTTCTATAAAAGCACCTTCATAACATCTTGAGTTTTTGTACCTTGACTGCGGTGATTATACATGGTTCTGCGGTCATGATCAGTATAGCTTCTGTTCCTTTAGTTTACGAACTTTTGAAGGGCAATGCCGAACTTTATAAAGCCAAACGTCCTTTTCTCTCTTCCTTACTCCAGGGTTACATGACTTCAGGTTTCTGGTCCCCTGCCTGGGCCTCAGTAACTGTCGTTACCCATCAGCTTAATCTCCCCTGGTTATCAATCGTACCTCTCGGTTTAGTCTTCACAGTATTAACTATAGGTGGTTCTTTTTAATATACTCACTCCCTGGTCAATCCTGGTCATTGTACCTATCGTTGCCCTTATTTTTCCGGTTATTACCGCACTTATCCAAAGGAAAACTCCTCAATTCCTTTTAGGAACACAAAATTATTACCGGAACGGTATTATGAAGGTTAATAATGAAATGGTGCTTTTTACGGCGGCCGGTTTTCTGGGAAAATCCCTGGAGTTTGCCGGGGTCAGTAAAATAATCCCCCAACTTATTCCTTCCTGGTTAAGTCAATACCATTTTCTATCCATTCTTTTCCTTATGCTGATCATTGTCCTAGTTTCCCTGACCGGTATTCATCCGGTTGTCACAGGTTCTACCCTGGTTGGGGCCATTGACCCTTTATCTGTTAATGCCCGAATTATCTGTCGGCAACACCTGGGATTTTGACCAAATTATATGTCGGTAATGAAGGATATTTCCGCCAATTAATCGAATCAGGAC
>JAIHAN010000021.1 GCA_020054815.1 Peptococcaceae bacterium
TTTTGGGTCTTTGTGGTTTAGGTATTTTAGGCTTTGTACATAATAGCCTTTACCCAGAAGGAGGGCATCTCCCAGTTCTTCTGCTTCCTTGGCGGGAAGGGTATGCCACCCCGGTCCGTACCAGTATGCTAAAAAGTAGCGGTGTACGGCCAGTTTGGTTTGTTCGGGGGAAAAGGGGGCAGGGGTATACATCATAAAAAGGGGACCCTGGTAATTACGCGTAAAGTCATGGGGTTCTCCCAGGAAAATAAAGTAGGGGCTTTTTCCTTCGATGGGGACGAAACCGGCCTCTTTAGCCATTTTCATATAACTTTTAAACCATTTATACACTTTGTCCTGTTCTTCCGGTGTATATTCACCCAAAACCAGCTTGGCACCAACAAAACTAAAAGTTTCACTGGTAATATCACTGTTCAAATAAAAAGTTTCTTTTTCACCCGTTGAGACTTTGTTACCGGAAGCATCCGTGATCATAAATTCGTAAAATAAGCGCTGTAACGGACCGGGAGCCGGTAAAAAGGCACTGATGTTATGCTCGTAGCGGAAGGGCTCCAGGGGTATTTCTTTTTCCTCTGCTTTACCATCTTCCCAGCGAAAACGCAGTACTATTTTCTCAATATCACCGTCCGGGTCGGCAAAGTTACCTTTTAAGAGTACCCCGTTCTTACCTTCCTCCACATAGCTTGCTGTGGCGGGATTTTTTTCCGGTGAGGACAACTTTACTTTACCTGGTGGGAGCATGTGTACCAGCCAGTTCTGGAGGAAGGGGTGAATTTGTAGTTCCCGTACCCTTTGATAGATGTCGATTAATTTACCGGTGGATTTTTTATAATTTTTGGTTAGGGTCCAGTAGACTCTGGGAGACTTAGCTTCATCTTCAAAGAGGTCTTCCCAGATTTTATTGGCTTCCTCCGATTTGCCCGACTTTTCCAGGTAATAAGCCTGTCCAAGGGCTAAAAATTCCTTATCTTCCTTAGCAGCTTTTTGCTTCCACTGGCCCAATAAGTTAGCGGCTTCCAGGTAAGATTTATTTTCAAGAAGACTATTAAGTTCACGGCTTTGCTGGTCACTGAGCCTGGAAAGCCAGGTATTTTTTTCGCCAGCCACATCTGCTATTAGGCGAACGTTAGTTTCAGGGGGCTGTTCTACCCATTTCCAGACAAGGGAATCGCCAATGATGCTGTAACTGCGGGGTGATATATCTTTAATCTGGCCTGGATGTACTTCCCTAAAGTTAAGTGTTAGCGATGTGGTTACCGGCTTATCCGTCCACTTCGGAGTGTTGCTAAATTCGTAGCCCGTCCAGGTATATTTTTGTTCAGAGAGAGTGTTCGCCGCTTCATATTCTACATGGAGTTCAAGACTCTCCTCGGGGTTAAAAGTGAGATCCCAGGTGTACATGCCGTATTTCTTATCGTATTTAATTTTTATATTGTTTTCCCCGGAAGAGATAACCAGTTTCGGCGTATTTTCCTCATCAATAACGATGTTTTTTCCTGGCATACCCAGTGTTACTTTGATCTTTTTATTGGTGGGATTGGTTAAACTGTATAACCCTTTAACAAGGGTAGTTTCTTCCTGCCAATCCAGAACAATCTCCTGTTTTTTAAGCTCAACCACTGTTTTCGTCAGAGGCTGGGGGCCAACAGGTAATGAAATTGGTTCCTGGGCGGCGAGTACTGGTTGGTTTCCTATTATAATAAGGAGACTAAGCAAGAGTAGTATTCCGGTTAAAAATTTATTATTCATGACGGGCCTCCTCAAGGATTGTACTGGTGAACCATACCTATTCTATTAAATTATTTTAACCGGGTAAACACCTAAATTTAAGTAATTTCATTTCTATCGAGTATTTGTACTATATCCCTAATTCCATCTGGTTAGACAGCGGTGAAAAGCGAAAAAAGAAGGAAAGAGGTTACGCATCTTCCCTTCTTTTTTTGCGTAAGGTTACTTCCCAGTATTTTTTTACATCGGCCACCAGATTATCGATATGGGCCAGCATGGCCTCTTCAGCCTCATCCGGGTCACCGTTTTTAATGGCATTCAAAATACGGCGGTGAGATACCATATATTCAGCATGAATTTTCTCCCGTAATAACTCAAAGGCTCTGGACTGCTGACCGAAAATAGCCAGGAGGGAGTACATGCTTTCCAGAATACTGTTCCTGGAGGCACGGGCAATGGCTTTATGGAAGCTGAGGTCATCTTCCGTGATCCACTGGTGTTCTTGATACTTGGCCTCTTGGCGCTGGAGAACCTCTTCCATATGTTGAATATCCTGTTCCGAGGCATAGAGGGCGGCTTTCCTCGCTGTCTCTCGTTCTATAGCCCGGCGGGCTTCCAGTACAGTAAGAAAATCACCTAAGCGTTGGGGATCAATGAATTGTGTTAGCTTGCTTTGCTGAAAGGCCATGTCCTTTAACTGTTTGCTTACCTGGATAGCGTGAAGTCCTTTTTCTGTAATGGTCCGGCCGCGGAATTTCTCTTTTTTCAGATAGCCTAAATTCTCCAGTTTGTTAAGGATGCGGCCAATGGTGGCGGAGCTGGTTTCTATGCCGTCTTCCGTAAACCGATTTAAAATATTCCAGGACCCCATGGGTTCCTGGGCATCCTTAATCATTTTAAGGATCATAATTTCTTTTTCATCTAAATCGGCGAAAGTCATCTTTACCTCCCGGACAGTGAATCAAAAAAGCAAGCTACCATATGACTATTAAACTGAATGCCAATGAGGGGAAAGGAACCTTCCCCCTCAAAGAAACTATCATATTTTATCCTTTTTGAGAAGAGACAATTTTCTAAAGCTGTTCTCGTCCCACCCGAGAGTACGCTGGTTAGCTATTTGCTGACACTGGCTGGTGTAGAGGTAGTCGTGTTCCGGGTTAGCATGGAAACAACGATGATAAGCGCACTTGATGCAGCAAGGGCAATTAGTACACGGTTGGGACCAAGAGCAGTAACTTGGCTGAGTACGGCGCCGGAGATGATACCAACCCTGGCACCCCACGGCGTAATCTTACTGTTTTTCTTGCCCATTTGATGGGGCTCGTTACGCTCTTTCCAGAGGAGCCCGATGATGATGAGGGGTACCAGGCCGGAACCGGTCATGGCATAAGCCCTGGAGAAGAGGCTTATAATGGTGGCAGCTTTAATGGCTACAATACAGGCAAAAGCACCTACAATGTAGGTTAGCCAGGTGGCTGCTTTTACCAGCTGCTTGTCGTCAAGGTCAGGACGGAAGGGTTTAATAAGGTCATTGACGATAAGGACTACGGCGGAGTTCAGGTTGGAGTCGGCGGAGGACATCCCGGCAGCCAGGATAAGGGCAAAGACCATGGCAGAAAGCCATACCGGCATGTAGTTGTTCATGAACCAGGGCATGACATCATCAGGCTTTAGACCCTGCTTCATGGTGAGGACGACCATACCAACCAGTACAGTAAATGTTACAAAAATGAGGGAAAGAGTGCCGCTGGTGATAATGCCCCGGCGTGCCGTCCTATAATCCTTGGCGGCAAAGCAGCGCTGCCAGTAGATCTGAGCCGACATAACGCCGACGGTAGCCGTCACGAAATTGGTGACCATGGTCATGGTGTTAACGCCGCTGAAACTCCAGAGGTTGGCCTTACCCATAGCCGCCAGCTTGCTGGACAGCTCGGCGAAGCTCCAGTTCACAGGGGCAAAAGCGGTGACGTAGAAAGTGACGCCGAAGACCAGCACCATAGCGCCTTGCAGCAGGTCGGTCCAGGCCACGGAGTAAATGCCGCCTAGGGCAGTATAGACAATAAAGGCAGCGGAGAACATGATGATGATGAGGGTCGGATCTGCGCCGGTAATAACGTTAAAAATATTACCGAAGGCCTTGCCTTGCCCGCCGGTCCAGGCGATCATAACAGCTGTAGCCAGGAGAGCGGCCAGTGCCCGGGTCCACTTATCGCGGAAAAAGAGGTCGTCAGCCATTTCTGCCAGGGTTATGTAAGTGAATCTCCCGGCAATTCCGGCAAAGATGATACCGAAGAGTATTTTGGAGCCCTGCTCCCCCAGGACGAAGGAAAGCCAGGGAAGACCGGTGGTATAACCTTTGCCCGCGTGGCCGATAAAGTTACCCACACCCATAATCGTAGCAAAATCCGTAAAAAATACCAAGAAGAGCGGTAAGGTTCCGCCAGCGATGGCATAGTTGGTGAAGGATGCGTTAGCATCGTCTTTAACTCTCCAGGAAATCCATAGGAAAATGCCACACATGATAATAGTAATGATCCAGAGAATAGTACCCAGTGACATAATTAGCCCCCTTTCTTAGAATTAAAAATTTAGAAAGATAAGAGATAAAGTGCGGTACCTCTTCACCTCCTTTTTCTGAAAAATCCCGTCCACAGAAAAAAATTAACTTACTTGTTTCGATTTTTCTGCTTTTACCAGACGGGCGGGGCTCAACTCAGCTACGTCGAAAGATAGCGTTTGCTTCATAACCATTGCTGCGATGAGTCTCCCGGTAATGGGGGCTAAGGCAATTCCATCACCCTCATGACCTGCAGCCATATAGAATCCCGGGCGTCCGGGTACGGGGCCAATGAAAGGTTTGCCATCATCGGAGGCGGGACGGAGGCCAGCAAAAGTACGGATAACATGGACATTTTTAAGAATGGGGAAGAAACGGGTAGCTTCCTGAATAATCAGGTGGATTGCCAGGAAATTGGTTGAGGTATCATAGCCCATAAACTCCCGGGTGCCGCCAATGAAATAATTTCCTTCGCTGGTTTGAGACATAGCCAGGCCAATACCTAAATCATTGAGAATCTGCTTTCTGCCTTTAGCCAGTTCGGGATTTAATTTCATTACTATGTAATCGGCGCTCCAGATGTTGGTGTCACCCAGGGCAGGTATTTTCTCAGTAACAGCAATTTGACCACGTTTAGGGCGAATAGGCACATCCAGGTCAATGAGTTTAGCCAGGGATCCGGCCCAGGCTCCGGCTGCATTGATCACAAACTCCGCGGTAAAACTTTCCTTGTCTTCAGTGATAACCTCCCAGTGATAGTCATTGTGGAAGACGATCTGGCTTACGCCGGATCCTTTTTTTATGATAAGGCCTTTGGCTTGTGCAGCTACGACGAAGGCCTGCATGACTTTCAGGGGGTTCACTTGGGAATCTAAGGGGCTATAAGTAGACGCAAGTACGTGCTTGCTTACGTGGGGTTGCCGTTTGCGCATATCTTTCTTATCAAGAATCGTGACGTCCAGGCCCAGTTTCTGCTGCTCTTTTACGAAATTCTCCATCAGCGGGAGTTGCTCCTGAGTTTCGATAAAGACCATGCCGCCCCGGTTTTCCAGGTCAATCTCCAGGGGTAAGTCTTTTTCGAGTTTACGGTAAAGGGCGAGACTTTCCATAGCTAGAGTAAGTAAAATACCAGGTTTTTTAGACTGTAAAAGGATCATATCATCACAGGCTCCCGAAGCTCCGGCACCTAATCCTTTTTTCTCAATCAGGAGTACTTTCTTTCCTTCACCTGTAAGGTAATAAGCCACGGAGAGGCCGGTAATACCGCCGCCAATCACGATGGCATCAAAATTTTTAACTGTCATTTCGACACCTCCTGCTAACTTTGGACACCTGCTTATCACGTAATGAGAAGCATATACCTTTTTTTAAAATAGCACATTTATTTCCAGTGGTCAATAAAAAAACACAATAATGAGAATTGTATACATTATTTTTGCATCGAACCCTTACGATTATTAAGAATAAAGATTTTTCCCAATGTCCATAAGATAGTGATATTAATAAGTATGAGCGGCAAAAGAGATTAATAAGAGAAAGTAAAGATATACTCTCCTGTACTAAAAAAGAAGAGAAGGACTATACCCCTTCTCGTATTTTGCCGATATTGCCGGAAAAGCAGCATTGCCAGTACTTTTGCACATCGGAGACCAGATTGTCAATGTGGGTTCGGCTAAGAAATCAATATTGATAAAATTGGGGGAAGGGATTACCCCTTCCCGGATTACTTGCTGACGGTTTCCGGAGCAGCGGCAGAGGTATTGCGGGTGAACGTGGAGACAACAATAATCAGGATTGTAGAGACGGCTAAGGCAATTAGCACCCGGTTTGGTCCCAAGGATTCCACCTGGGTCAGGATGGCACCAACAATAATACCGGTTCTGGCGCCCCAGGGAGTAACTTTGCTGTTTTTCACACCCATCTTATGGGGTTCATTTCGTTCTTTCCAGAGGAAGCCTACGATAATCAGGGGGATGAGCCCGCCGCCTGTCATGGCATAAGCCTTGGAGAAGAGACCTAGGATGGAAGCAGCTTTAATGGCAGCCACACAGGAGAAGATACCGATAATTACTGTAAACCAGGTGGCCAGCTTGACCAGAGCTTTATCATCTAGATCGGGACGGAAAGGTTTAATCAGGTCATTAACTACCAGTACAGCCGCAGAGTTCAGGTTTGAATCGGCTGAGGACATACCGGCAGCCAGAATAAGTGAGAAAATCATGGCCGAGAGCCAGACAGGCATATAGTTCATCATTAACCAGGGCATAGCATCGTCGGGTTTTAACCCGGGTTTCAGGGTCAAGATGACCATTCCAACCAGAGCAGTAAGAGCAACCATGAGGAGGGCGATGATACCGCTAAAAAGGAGGCCATTGCGGGCGGTTTTGCCGTCCTTGGCGGAGAAACAGCGCTGCCAGTAGATTTGGGCGGAAAGTACCCCCACAGTAGCGGTAACGAAGTTGGTGATCATGGTCATGGTATTAACCTTCTCGAAGCTCCACAGTTCCGCTTTGCCCATAGCAGCCAAACGAGCTCCCAGCTCGCTGAAGCTCCAGTTTACAGGTTGGAAAGCCATGACATAGAAGATAGTACCAAAAATTAAGACCATAACTCCCTGGAGTAGGTCCGTCCAGACAACGGAGTAGATTCCGCCCAGGGTGGTATAGAGGATAAAGACGGCGGAGAAGAAAATGATAACCCAGGTGGGATCTGCGCCGGTGGCCACGTTGAAAATGTTACCGAAGGCTTTACCCTGGCCGCCTACCCAGGCAATCATAATAGCGCAGGCTAAAAGACCGGCCAGGGCCCGGGTCCACTTGTCACGTACAAAGAGGTCATCTGCCATTTCGGCCACGGTATTGTATGTAAATCTTCCTGCAATTCCGGCGAAGAGGAGGGCGAAAAGAACTTTAGAGCCCTGTTCACCCAGGATAAAGGCCATCCAGGGTAAACCCTGAGAATATCCTTTACCAGCGTGGCCGATAAAATTACCAACCCCCATAATCGTAGCGAACTGGGTGGCAAAGATTAAATAAATGGGGAAGGTGCCGCCGCCAATGGCGTAGTTGGAGAAGGATGAGCTGGCGTCATCTTTTACTCTCCAGGAGATCCAGAGAAAAATACCGCACATGACAATGGTTATGATCCAGAAAAGTGTACCAAGGGACATAGTGATCCTCCTTTCAAATGGTTATGGTAAAGGGGAAATGAATATGCGTTGTTCACCTCCTTTTTCATAATCCCCTTTGGAAGAAGATTTTCCGAGGGTAAAGAAAAAATGTTTAACCTCAACGTAAAAACTTAAATTAATAATAGATAGGCGTAAGTTGTCAGTTTTGCTAAAGTTTATAGTTTACCCAAAAATAAATTATCTCCCGAAACTGCTTATCATCCAATGAGAAGCGACCTTTTTTAAAAATAACACATTTATTTCCAGGGGTCAACATGAAAAACGCAATAATATGAATTCAATACAATATTTATGCTAATATTAGCAAGGTTAACTGATATTCTCACAATCACGCAGGGAAAATAAAATTTCCCAGGGGCAGTCAAAAGAGTAAGAAAAGACACAAATTTTATAAAAATGGGGCTTGCCAACAACTAGCAGTTGAGATAATAATATTTATTGACTAATGTCTGGAAAGATGTATAATTCTATTTAAACAATGTCTCTCCCTGGGAGATGAATATCCTTATTCCAAGGACGAAGTTTTATTTCACCAATATAAAAGCATATCTTTGGGCCCGGCATAAGTACAACTAAGGCTTCCGCCGGCGCCTTCGGCTTGGCACAAGCCAAGTTTTCTTTATAAGTATTAGTTGCTCACCTAATGATGAGCAAAAAGGGAGGTAATAAGATGAATCAGTACAGAATTGGTGTCGTGGGCGCTATGGGCGCCGTGGGTACGGAGATGTTAGCTACCTTGGAAAAATCAACACTGCCCATTGCCGAAGTAATTCCTTTGGATGTAAAAGAGAATGAAGGGAAGACCGTTACCTTCCGTGGACAGCCTCTTAGGGTTAAATCTGCTGAGAAGGGTGCTTTCAAAGGAATCGATATTGCCCTCTTTTCCGCTGGAGAAACAGCGAGTCTACACCTTTCGCCTATAGCCATTGAAGAAGGGGCTGTTGTTATTGATAACAGTAATGCTTTCCGTATGGAGCCGTGGGTTCCCCTGGTTGTACCTGAAGTTAACCCCGAGGCCGCCAAAGCCCATAAGGGACTGATTGCCAATCCTAATTGTTCCACTATCCAAATGATGGTAGTCTTGAAACCCCTCCATGACAGATATAAAATTAAACGTATAGTAGTCTCCACCTACCAGGCTGTTTCCGGCACGGGCTTACCGGCTATTGAGGAATTGAACAAACAGGTAGAAGCATATGTCTTAGGTAAAGAAATGTATTACAGCGTGTATCCTTATCAGATTGCTTTTAATGCCCTCCCTCATATTGATAGTTTCCTGGATAACGGCTATACCAAAGAAGAAATGAAGATGTTTAACGAAACCAGAAAAATTCTTAACGACCCCGAAATCTTGGTTTCTCCTACGGCCGTAAGAATCCCTGTATTCCGCTGTCACTCGGAAGCTATCAATATCGAAACGGAAAAACCACTGCCAGAAATTGCGGAAATTGTGCAAATACTAGATAACGCACCGGGGGTAAAGGTCATTGACGACGTCCAAAACAAACAGTATCCCCTACCTGCTTACCTCAAAGGCACCGATAAGGTTTATGTAGGCCGTATCCGCAAAGACTTTACGGTACCCCATGGTCTTAATCTTTGGGTAGTTGCTGATAACCTGCGCAAGGGTGCCGCGTTAAATGCCGTGCAAATAGCAGAACTGTTAGTGGAGAGAAACTGGCTAAAGGGGGAATAATTAAATGCCCTTACTTGTACAAAAGTATGGCGGTACTTCGGTAAGCACGCCGGAAAGGCGTGAGATGGTCTTGCAAAAAATAATCGCCGCCAAAAACAGCGGCAATGATGTGGTGGTGATTGTCTCTGCTATGGGGAGACGGGGGGATCCCTATGCCACCGACACCTTCCTGGATATGTTAAAGGAAGTGGGACCTAATCCTGATCCCAAGAAAAAAGATCTCCTGGCCTCTTGCGGTGAGATTATTTCCGCATGTCTGGTAGCCCATGCTTTAGACCGAAAAGGGTATCTGGCAGAAGCCATGACTGGTTTCCAAGCGGGGATACATACAGATAGCAATTTCACCAACGCTGAGATTATTAAGATCACACCTGACAGGGTCTTTAAGGCCCTTAAAGATGGAAAAATTGTGGTGATTGCAGGTTTTCAGGGGTTCACTGAGGACTGGGAGATTACTACACTGGGCAGGGGAGGAAGTGATACAACGGCTATTGCTGTGGGTGGCGCCATCAAGGCGGATTTGGTAGAAATTTATACCGATGTTCCCGGTGTGGCCCTTACGGATCCCCGTATTGTTCCGGAGGCCCCATTTATCCGGAACATTGAATTTGCCCCTATGTATTGGTTAGCCAGGGCAGGGGCTAAGGTCATACACCCCCGTGCCGTAAAAACGGCTATCACCTATAATATGCCTTTTGCCGTACGGTCTACTTTTAGTGATGACCCCGGGACCATTGTCGGCAGGAGCGGAGAGAATTTTGGGGGTATTTACGGTATCGCCTTAACCAGGCAGGTCCATATTATCAGGATCCACGATAAAGAACTGACGGATTTTTGGAAACGTTATGCCCTTGATGATCTGTTTTATGTGGCTGATTCAGAAGGATGCTGTTTTGCTGTTCAGGGAGACCTCTCTTCCTTAATTACCCAGGGTTCACAACTTTCTGTATCCTCTGAATGTGACCTCATTACCCTGGTGTGGGATGAAAACTCTGGTATAAGTGCAGAAACAATCAACGCTATCCTAACGGGGGCCGGGTTTACCTGGGAAGGATTCTTCTCTTTGCCATCGGGAGGAACCTGGGCGTTGCCTTCCGCTCAAACCCAGAAAGTAGTCCAAACATTATTCGGTGCTTTTAATAAAGGCGCTGCTCTAGCAGGATGATCTAAACACGGTGACGGTTTTCGTCAGCGATAAGGGTTGGTCGATGCAAAAAGCGGATACTGGATCAGGTACTTAGAGAGCGGAGGTGAGAAGAATGGCGGATCAGCCTGAAACTTACATCTGTCGCTGTGAAGAAGTGACACGGGAAGAGATTGAAGCAGCCATCAAAAATGGCGCTACAACCATGAATGAACTGAAGAGATGGACGAGGACGGGTATGGGCTTATGCCAGGGAAAGATGTGTTCCAAAAATGTTTCACGTATTCTAAGTGAGGCCACAGGTCAAAAGCCTGAAGAAGTGTTGCCTTCTACCTTCAGGCAGCCTGTTCGTCCAGTGCGGATTGAGGTTATTTCCGGGCACGATTAAAAAGGAGGGATCCCTATGCAGCAATGGGGCCGTTTGATTACTGCCATGGCTACTCCCTTTGACCAGGACGGTAAGTTAAACATCAAAGGAGCGGTGGCCTTAGCCCAGAAGTTAGTCCAGGAAGGTACAACTGCTTTGGTTCTGGCCGGGACTACCGGGGAAAGCCCCACCCTGACCGATGAGGAGAAACTGGAGTTGTTTGTCTCTGTTAAGGAAGCGGTACCCGTCCCTATCATTGCCAATGTAGGTACAAACAATACGGAAAAATCTGCCGCTCTCGCAGAAAAAGCCAAAAAAGCCGGCATGGACGGGGTTATGGCTGTCGTTCCTTACTACAATAAACCTAGCAGGGCCGGTTTGGTGGCCCACTTTGAGGCTATTGCCCAGGCAGCCCAATTACCGGTGATGGTTTATAATGTTCCGGGCCGTACGGGGTCCAACATGGATGCTGATACAATACTAAGAGTGGCAGATATACCTGGTATTGCCGCTTTGAAAGAGGCTACGGGTGAATTTGATAAGATATCGTATGTACTGCGGGAAGCGCCGCAGAGCTTCAGTGTTTATACCGGTGAAGATGCTCTTACCTTGCCCGTACTGGCCATCGGTGCTTACGGGGTCGTGAGTGTGGCGGCCCATGTGGCAGGGAAACAGATGAGGGCCATGATCGACCATTACATAGCGGGAAGGGTAGAAGAAGCCAGGAAACTTCACTTAGCCCTAACCCCTATCTACAAGAGCCTTTTTGTAACCACTAACCCTATTCCCCTTAAGGCAGCCCTTAAACTGACGGGCTTTGATGCCGGACCTTTGCGCCTGCCTCTCGTTGAAGCTGATGAGGCAGTTGTAGCCCTTTTACGAAAGGACCTGGAAGAACTGGGCAAAACGGAGGGGACGGTGTAAAGATGGCTCGTGTGCTAAACCATATCATTCTGGGGGCTTTCCCCGAACGCCGTAAGGTGACCATTACCGTAGATGGTGTGCCAATGGAGGCTTTTGAAGGGGAAATGATTGCTGCTGCTTTATGGGCTCATGGAAAAAAGGATTTGCGTTATACCAAAAAACATAACCATCCACGGGGAATCTACTGTGGTATTGGACGCTGTACGGACTGTGTGATGATAGTGGACGGTATTCCCAACGTCCGTACCTGTAAGACTCCGGTAAAAGATGGTATGGTCATTGAAACCCAAAAAGGCCTGGGTGAGTGGAAAGGTGGTACAGGACATGAAGAAAGCTGAATTGGTTATTGTCGGGGGTGGACCGGCCGGACTGTCTTGTGCCATTGAAGCGGCGCGACTGGGCGCTAAAGTACTGGTTATTGATGAAAATGAACGTCCGGGAGGACAGTTATTTAAGCAGATTCATAAATTCTTTGGATCCCGGGAGCACCAGGCCGGTGTGAGGGGAATCGATATCGGGACCAAACTGTTAGAAGAAACGGCGATACTTGGCATTGAGGTCTGGTTGAATTCGGAAGTGGTTGGTATCAGTAAAGATAAGCATATCTGGGTTGTTAAGGACGGAAAAACTTCCCTGAAAGTAGAGGCGGACAAAATTGTCCTTTCGACGGGAGCCATTGAAAACTCCCTCAATTTCCCCGGCTGGACCTTACCGGGTGTCATGGGCGCCGGGGCTGCGCAAACCATGATTAACATCCACCGGGTCACACCGGGTGACCGGGTACTCATGATTGGTTCCGGCAATGTAGGTGTGATTGTCTCTTACCAGCTTTTGCAGGCAGGGGCTGAGGTAGCAGCCATTATCGAGGCTGCCCCCCGCCTGGGTGGTTATGGTGTGCATACGGCCAAAGTTCGCCGGGCCGGAGTGCCTTTTTATATTTCCCACACCATTAAACGGGCACTCGGTACGGATAGGGTGGAAGGGGCGGAGATTGTAGCCCTGGATGCTAAGTGGCAGCCTATACCCGGAAGCGAATTTATCCTGGATGTAGATACCATCTGTGTGGCTACGGGCTTGACTCCTCTGGCAGAACTGGCCTGGACCCTGGGCTGCTGTTTCCAGTTTGTTCCCTCTCTGGGCGGTTTTGTACCGGACCATGACCAGTACATGGAGACCACTGTACCCGGGATTTATGTAGCGGGGGATATTGCCGGGGTAGAGGAAGCCAGTACGGCTATGGAAGAAGGACGTCTGGCCGGTATCAGTGCGGCGGCGGCTTTGGGCTACCTGTCCGGTGAGGAAAGGGAAAGGCGCTGCGGTGAGGTATGGGATAGGCTTAATTCCCTGAGAAGCGGACCTTATGGGGAGGGCCGGAGAAAGGCCAAAGAGCTTATTTTAAGTACGGAAGGGGGAATTGCCTGTGACCGTGCCATCTGATCATCCCGGAGTGAAACTTTCCGGGGCGCCCAACCGGGAAGAAGTTAGAAACTGTCCGGGCTATCCAGGTGAAGAATTTGCTAAAAAAGGTCCTATCGTTTTTATCGAGTGTGTGGAGGAGATCCCCTGTAATCCCTGTGAGGCTTCCTGTCCCCGAGGAGCTATTAAGGTTGGAAAACCTATTACCAATCTCCCCGTTTTGGACGCCGAAAAATGTATTGGCTGTACCATGTGCGTAGCAGCCTGCCCGGGTTTGGCCATCTATGTGAAGGATTATACCTATAGTGAAACAGAGGCGGCCATAACCTTTCCTTATGAATACTGGCCCCTGCCGGAGAAAGGACAGGAGGTCACCCTGGTAGACGAAATGGGTGAGGCGGTATGTCAGGGCAAGGTCCTGCGGGTGGCTAATCCCAAGCAGTATAACCATACCCCCCTGGTAACTGCCGCTTATCCTAAAGAGTTTTTTGAACAGGTTAAGTCTATGAGAAGATTAAACAAGTAACGGCAAATTGTTACCGGTGTAGAAAAAATAAGAGGGTATTTGTGGTAAAATATACATTAAATTCGTTATATGTTTTAAAAATTAAGGAGCAAATATGAACAATCCATCCTTCATTGGTGTAGCTTATATTTTAGCCGCAGCTTTTCTCTGGAGTACCAGTGGGTTATTTATCAAAAAAGTCCCCGTGGACCCTCTTTTTATTACTGCCGCCAGGTCGGCTATTGCCGGTATAACCCTTTTACCCTTTCTGAAATCACAAAAGATTGAATTCAGCAAACCTTTATTGGGATATATTCTGGCCTTTGCCTGGATGGTCAGTTCTTTTGTCACCGCCAATAAGTTAACGGCGGCGGCAAATGTCATTGCCCTCCAGTATACGGCTCCCTTATACCTGTTTATTTACACCATTTTAACGAAAAAAGAAAAACTAAGCTTGCGTAATGCCGTTCCCATGTTTTTTATAGTCTTAGGAATAAGTCTTTTTCTCATGGAACCAAGTCAGGGCAGCAGTTCTCTTGGCAACCTGCTTGCTTTGAGCAGCGGGATAGCCATGGCTGCAGCTACTTTTTTTCTCCACCAGCTTAGGTTCTCATCGGGTATCATGGTAGTATCCTTAAGTAATCTTTCAACGGCATTACTGGTTCTTCCCTTTATTCCATCCTTAAAAGAGGGCTTAACCCTCCATTGGACGGGGTGGTTATCTTTATTTTACCTGGGTGCCGT
This sequence comes from Peptococcaceae bacterium, assembly GCA_020054815.1. Taxonomy (GTDB): domain Bacteria; phylum Bacillota; class Peptococcia; order DRI-13; family DRI-13; genus Thermanaerosceptrum. The sequence continues at coordinate 14,272 of JAIHAN010000021.1, forward strand.
TCAGATTGGGCTGGCTAATGTGCTTTTCACCAAGGGCCTCAGGTTTGTTTCTGTTTTAAATGCCTCGATCCTTTCTTTGACAGAGGCTGTCTATAATCCTATCTGGGTTTTCTTATTCCTGGGAGAAAGACCCTCGGTTTATAGTCTTATTGGGGGTATAGTCATCCTTGTGGCCGTAGCAGTAGATATAAAATTAAGGAGTGGCCAGGAAAAAACTAAGGTTGAGAATAGGGCTGAAGATTGTAATACAGTATTTTCGAAAATGCCCTCGTAAGTTTACGAGGGCATTGCCATGTCTTAGGTCTTAAGTTGAATAAGGCCAGCATACTAATGCCGTCCTTCCTCTTTAGTTAAAGGAAAAACAGCCGTTCATCTCGAAAAATAGTTAAATAATAGTGCAAGAGATTGAACAGGTGAACAGATGAAACTCCTTATAAACATAGTGCAAAACATGACTACTATTGCCTTACTTGCTTACATCCTGTGCAGGAATAACAGCTTTCGTAATGCCCTGGTTAACCAGGCCAGTAAAAAGGAGAAGCTGTTCTTAAGTGTGTTATTTGGTATGATTTCCGTTATCGGTAATTACCTGGGCATACCCATTTTAGAAGGGGCCTTAGCTAACAGCAGAATAGTGGGGCCTGTGGTAGGCGGACTCATGGCTGGGCCGGTAGTAGGGGTAACTGCCGGTCTAATTGGGGGTATCCACCGTGTGTTTTTAGGGGGCTTTACTGTTGGGGCTTCATTAATAGCCAATATTACAGCTGGTCTAATTGGAGGGTGGGTTTATAAACGTTATGGCCCGGCCAGGATAACACCCTTGATGGGATTTTTTACCGGACTGGCGGCTGAATTGGTCTTGAAAACCCTGGTGCTATTAATATCTAAACCTTTTGAAGCGGCTTTGGCCTTACAAAAGATTATTGGTTTGCCTACCATGCTCATTAATTCTTTGGCTGTGGCCCTTTTCGTCATCATTGTAAAGGACATGCATATGGTCTCGCAACTGGCGGGAGCAGCCTACGCAGAAAAGGCTTTGTGCATTGCCAGGGAAACCATGTCCATTTTGCGGAAGGGGTTGAACGAAAACTCGGCTCAACTTACAGTGGAAGTAATCCACCGGGTCACGAATGTAGCTGCAGTGGCAATTACCGATGAAAGACAAGTACTGGCCTATGTAGGTGTAGGTAGTGATCACCACCTGGCAGGCGATCCGATTATGACTGCACTGACCAGGGGGGTATTCCAGGAGGAAAGCATTTTAATAGCCAACAGCAGGGAGGAACTGGGCTGTCCAGTGCCCGGTTGTCCCCTCGAATCCGGGGTGGAAGCTCCTTTAAAAAGCCACGGTAAAATCATTGGTTCAATTAAAATGTTTAAGGTGGGGGACCTGGTCCATTCCTCGGATGTTAAGCTCTGTGAAGGAATTGCTGAGCTTTTAAGCATGCAGATTGAAAATGCTAAAATAGATGAACAGATGAGACATTTAAAGCAAGTGGAATATGACATGTTGCGGGCGCAAATTAACCCCCATTTTCTTTTCAACACCCTGAGTATTATTAAATCCTTGTGCCGGAGTAATCCCGAACGGGCTCAGGACTTATTGGTGAGTCTGGCGAAATTTTTTCGCAGGACGTTCCAGCGCAAGGAACCGCTGGTTTCCCTTGCCGAAGAGTTGGAAGGATTGGAAGATTATCTGGCCATTGAAAAATCACGCTTTGGAAGTCGGCTAACAATATTTATGGAAATAGAGAAGGAATGTTACGAGGCGAAAATTCCCATTTTCACTTTGCAACCTATAGTGGAAAATGCCTTGCAGCATGGCCTCTTTCCGAAAAAAGGCAATGTAACTCTGACCCTGCAGGCCTTTATTCAGGAAAATACTGTGATTATACGCGTTAAAGATGACGGTTTAGGAATAAGCGAAGAAGTGAAAGAGGCAATTGGGAATAACCAGGTGATTAGTTCCATGGGAATTGGTATTACGAATGTGAGGCAAAGATTGCATGCCCTTTTCGGGGTTGATTATAAGCTTAATATCAGCAGTGATTCCGGTGGAACTTGTGTAGAATTTATTCTTCCCTATCTTACCTGAGGAGGTGACCGGATGTGCCCTTAAGAGTCCTCATAATTGATGATGAAGAGTATATTTGTGACGACCTCAATCACATTTTACAGAAATTCAAAGATGTACTGGTTATGGGACAGTATCACGATGGGGACAGCGGTTTGGAGGCTATCAAACTGTTTAAGCCGGATATTGTTTTTCTAGACATAAAAATGCCCGGCCTAAACGGTATAGAAATAGGGAGGCATATCCAGGACAGTTGTTTTTATAAACCTTACATTATTTATGTTACAGCCTATGACCAGTTTGCCCTGGATGCCTTTAAAGTAGATGCCATTGATTACCTCCTGAAACCTTTAACACAGGAAGATATAGAAAAGGTATTGGAAAAGGCCAGAGTCTTTCATGCCTCCAGGGAGGCCCTGTGCCAGGTTCCCCAGAAAACCGCAGCGGCAAAACCTGTTTATCCTGGCCTATGTCGTATTTCTGGCCAACTGGAAGGTAAAACCCATCTCCTTGATCCAACAAGGATATTAATGGCTTATGCAAGAGACAGACAGGTTTTTATCTATGCCGACGGAAAGGAGTATCTAAGCAGCCAATCCCTACAAGAGTTGGAAAAAATTTTGGAGCACCAGATGTTTTTTCGCTGTCACAGGAATTACCTGGTAAACCTGCTAAGAATAAAAGAGGTTATCCCCTGGTTTAATGGCTCTTATTTACTGGTAATGGACGAGAAAAAATTTGAAATATCAGTCTCCAGGAAAAGGGTTAAGCTCCTGAAGCAGATTTTTAATTTACCTCAGGGCTAAAATCTAAAAATCAGTACACTTCGTTATCCCCTAATAACCACCGGTAGGGCAAATATGTTCCCTGGTGGTTATTTCATTTATTGGCGTTATTTATTTTAATTAAACTGAATTTAGAGAAAATATTATAAAAGTTTATAAGGGGATGGTAAATTTTGGACAAAAAGAAAATCAGTCTGATTGCGGCTTTTCTGGCTCTTGCTCTCATTGTCTGGGTGATGCCAACAGTTCAGGGGCTGACTGTAGAGGGGAAAAGGGTCCTGGGCATCGCCGTCTTTGCCATTATTGTGTGGGCTACATCTGCTGTAAGTGATGCTTTAAGTGGATTTCTTATCGTTTTTTTCCTTGCCTTTTTTACCGGTAAGACGAGTATCGCCTTTTCGGGATACAGTAACACTGCCCTGTGGCTATTAGTCGTAGGCTTTATCATGGCGGCTGGTATGGAAAAATGCGGTCTCTCCAGGCGAATCGCCCTGTATCTGATCAGCCTGGCCGGTGGTTCCGCCCGAAAAATCTACTGGGCAATCGGTTTAGTAATGGCTATTCTTACTTTTCTAGTGCCATCCATTACTGCCCGCACCTTACTCATGCTGCCTATTATCCTGGGAATTGGCGAAGCCTTTGGCGCCCGTCCTGGTAAAAGCCCAATTGTTAAAGCGCTGTTGTTTATTGTTGCTATTAGCGGAACCCTCATGAGTATCGGTGTCTTAACTGCCCATGCCGGTAACCCCATTACTGCAGGTCTCATCCAAACGGCCACCAAACAGACCGTTACCTGGTCTCAATGGCTGGTTGTTGGCGGACCTCCCGCCTTTATTTCTGGCTTCCTTTCAATTTTACTCCTGCAAATCCTCTGGCCCCCGGAAACATCTCTTTTGGGTGAGGGAGAGGCCTATGTCAAAAAGGAATTAGAGAAAATGGGCCAGTTTTCCAAAGTGGAAAGATATACCCTCATAGTTTTTATTGTTACCTTAATCCTCTGGGCCACTGATACCTATCATAAAATAAACGCAACAGTGATAGGACTTGTCGCAGTTATCCTCTTGATCTGGCCTCAGTTTGGCGTTATGGATTGGAAAGAGGCATCGGGTAAAGTACCCTGGAACGTTTTCGTTCTATACGGCGCCGGCCTATCCATGGGAAGCGCTCTGGTGTCTTCCGGGGTTGCTAAATGGATAGCCGGTACAGCCCTCGCTCCTATTAGCCATCTGGCCATTACGACTCAATTAATAGTGTTAATCTGGTTTGCTACGGCTTTGCAGGTGTTCTTTACAGGCGGAGGGCCCAAAACTACAGCTCTGACTCCCATCGTCCTGGCCCATGCAGTGACCATAGGAGCCGATCCCCTGGTCTTTGGTTTAATCATGGGAATGAACATGCAGCATCAATATCTGCTTCCGGTCAGTAACATGCCCAATGCCGTAATCATGGGAACGGGGCATCTGGAGATATCTGAAGTCATAAAGACCGGGGCCATTGCCAGCATTTTTGCCGCCGCTTTCTTCAGTCTCATGGTCTTTACTTACTGGCGCTGGATTGGAGTGATGTTCTAAATGGTATTCCTAAAAAACGAGGGGCCTTTGCCTAAAGGCCCCCTTTCTCCTTGCAACCGTGATGAAGTAAGCAAAATAATGAAATACGCCTGCCAACATGGTGTACACGTTTATACAAATGCAGCTCAACTTCCAGTGAAGACCGGTACTTCTCTCTGGTTACACCTGGAGAAGATGGACAAGATTATCGAGTTGGATTGCGCCAATCTGGTGGCTATCGTTGAACCGGGTGTTACCCTGGGGCAGTTGCGAAAAGCCCTCCAGGAGGAAAAGCTGTGTTTTCCCCCTGCCACCCCCGAGAAGGACGACTTCACGGTGGGAGAATTTTATGGCTGGGGAATGAGTAGTTTGAAGGGATTGCGTTATGGAGCAGCCAAGTATCATGTTTTGGGACTGGAAGTAGTCCTGGCCAATGGTGAGCTCCTGAAAACGGGGGGGAAAACAGTAAAAAACGTTACGGGGTATGATTTGACCAGGCTCTTCTTAAGCAGCAGGGAAACCTTAGGCGTCCCTGTATCATATATTCTTAAGTTGGCGCCATTCCCCGAACAAAGGCAGTACCTTGTGCTTCGAGCAAAGGATGAGCCGGTTCTCCTTAATTTGGTGCGGGCCATTTTGGGGAAAGGGGTTACCCCGGCCTGTTTAAGCTTTATAGACAAAAAAACCCTGAGGATTTCCAAAGTACAGGAGGATGAGGCCTGGCTGGGAATTCTTTGTGAGGGTTTTAATGAGGCTGTGCAGGAACAGGTTGCACAAATCCTCGGAATGGCTGAAGAGGTGCAAGTGAGATGGGAGCAGGTTGAGGAGGAAAGATTTTTCCAACAATTAAGCATACCTGAAAAATCCGGTGCTCTTGCCCTTAAGGAGAGTTTCAAGTTACCCATGAGCAAGTGGCCAGAACTTTATAGCTCCGGCTTAAGTCCCTTGCTGCCCGGGGTTTGGGGGCAGGTGGGCGAAGGCAAAGTTAATATCCTCCTTGAAGAAGGAGCCCAGTTAGATGGTTTCACGGAACTGCTGTATTTGTTGGGGGGAATTAGGAGTGAGCAAAGACCCTCGCCTCTCAGCATAGGTCTCAAAAAAGCCCTTGATCCCCTGGGAATTCTCAATCCCTGGACGGAAGGAGAGGAGGTATGACCATGTCCCAGGGAGCATGTGATCTGATGCAAAGGGAATTAGCCAAGTGTATTAAATGTGGAACTTGCCGCTCTGTTTGTCCGGTGTTTCAGGAAGTAGACAGCGAGGCCTTAGTAGCCCGGGGCAAGCTTCGTCTCGTAGAAGCTGTCCTGGAAGGAAAACTTGACTATACTCCTGGTTTTGCGGAACGGATGTCATTATGCCTGTTGTGTAAGGCCTGCGCCTCGGCATGTCCCTCTGGAGTAAAGACGGATAAGGTATTTGTCAAAATGAGAGAAATGTTGGTTGAAAAACGGGGACTGCATGCAGTAAAAAGATTTGTCTTCACCTGGTTGAAATACCGTCGAATCTTTGATTGGTCTCTCCGTTTCGGCGCCGTCTTTCAAAACCTTTTTTTAAAAACCGCACAACAGGGAACCGGTAAAGAAGCCCGGATACCCATACCCGTAGCTGGTCTTAATAAACGTAGAATCATTCCTCCTTTGGCTGTTCGTCCTTTTCGGTCTCAAATGCCAGAGGTGATAAAAGTTCTAAAACCCCGGATGAAGGTAGCCTTTTTTACCGGGTGTATGATGAATTATATTTACCCTGATGCAGCGCATTCCCTGGTGAATGTTCTGCGGAAAAACGATATTGAGGTAGTTGTTCCCCAAGACCAGCAGTGCTGTGCCACGCCCATTTTCACTTCAGGGGATGAGCAAACGGCCCGGCAGCTTATCCAGCATAATATCAAAGTATTCAAGGGGTTATCCGTAGATGCTATCGTTACGGGATGCGCCTCCTGTGGACTGGCCTGGAAAAAGGAGTTTCCAGAAATTCTCAATACACGGGCGGCTATAAGGGAGGCCAGAAAACTCTCAGGCAAGACTTTTGATATATCGGAATTTCTCATTAAAAATGGCTATCGTCAGGATTTCAGGGAGGTGAACCTCCAAGTCACCTATCATGATCCCTGTCACTTAAAGCGTGGTCAGGATGTGTTTAAAGAACCGCGTGAATTAATTAAAGCTATTCCCGGTATCGTCTACAAAGAGATGGCGGGCGCAGACCAGTGTTGTGGTTCAGGAGGTTCTTTCAATCTGGCTTACTATGATATTTCCAGGGGAATAAATAACCGCAAGGTGGATAACATCGCAAAGAGCCAGGCCCAGGTTGTCCTGACCGGTTGTTCTGCTTGCAGAATGCACATTGCGGATGGCTTGGGCCAGCAGGGAAAGCCCATTCAAGTTTGGCATACTATACAGCTCCTGGATATGGCATATGGCGAGAAAGGGCTAGAGGATGAGAGGAGGGAAAATGATGGAGGAGATGATTATTGACAGGTTGAGGGCTATAGTTGGCCCGTCAAACGTAACAACCGAGTACGAGGACCTACTTTGTTATGCCTATGATGCCACTTTCCGGGAAAGTCTCCCTGCTGTTGTCGTAAAGCCCAGGTCAACCGAAGAAATATCCCTAATTATGAGGCTGGCTAACGAGTATAAAATACCGGTAGTACCGCGAGGAGCAGGTACGGGACTTTCCGGGGGAAGCGTACCGCTTAAGGGAGGTATCTGTTTAGTACTTACCCGCTTGAACCGGATTCTCAGTATTGATAAAGAGAACAGGGTAGCTGTAGTAGAGCCGGGGGTTATTACAGATGATTTCCATGCGGTTACAGAACAAATGGGGCTTTTTTACCCCCCTGATCCCGCCAGTGGCAAAACTTCAACCATGGGGGGGAATATAGCGGAGTGCGCAGGTGGGGCCAGAGGAGTTAAATATGGTGTAACTAAAGACTATGTCCTGGGCTTAGAAGTTGTCCTGCCTCAGGGGGATGTCATAACTGTAGGAAATCCTATTGACGGCGAAACGGGAGATTATGATTATCCCCTGCTCTTTACAGGGTCCGAGGGGACCCTGGGGATCATCACAAAAATCATGGTCAGGTTGATACCACTTCCCCCTTATAAGGAAACGGTCCTGGCCATCTATGACCAACTGGAAGCAGCTGGTGAAACCGTCAGCACCATGATTAAACAGGGGGTTATCCCGACTACTTTGGAGATTGCCGACCATGCCACCATTAATGCGGTAGAAAACTACCTCGCTATTGGCTTGCCTACAGATGCCCAGGCCTTTCTCCTGATAGAGGTGGATGGGATAAAAGATGAGGTTGTCCGGCAAATCGCCATCGTTGAGGAGACTTGCCGGCGTTTTGGAGCCGTCAGTATAAAAGTTGCCAGGACGAAAGAAGAAATTGATAAACTATGGCTGGCCAGGCGTTCTATTTCCGGGGCCTGTGGGAAAATTAGCCCCACCAAAATATCGGAAGATGCCACTGTCCCCCGCAGTAAAATTCCGGAGATGATTAAAAAGGTTCGTGAAATTGCGGAAAAATACCGGATTAAAATGGTTATTTTTGGCCATGCCGGGGATGGCAATCTTCACCCCAATGTCTTGACGGATAAAAGGAACAAAGAGGAGATGGCCAGGGTGGAGGAAGCCGTGGCAGAACTCTTTCAGGCCACGGTAGAGATGGGTGGTACCTTGAGCGGAGAACATGGTATTGGCTACATGAAGGCGCCTTTTTTGAAATGGGAAACAGGCGAGACGGGTTACCAGGTGATGAAAGCAATTAAAAAGCAACTGGACCCCCACAATATTCTTAATCCTGGCAAAATGTTTACGGACTGATTGTACACCAGATATTCGGATTTGCTGGAGGCCGCCTCCTAAAAGTTAAATATGGATTCAATGAATCACACCAGGCATAGCCCCTCTTTCTGACCCGGCTGCTGAGATTCTTTTGCCCGCTAGACTAATCCCATAACTCAAAAAAAACACGCTTAAACCAGGTTAAAGCTCTTGCCGTAAAAAACGGTAGGAGTTTTTCTTTCTTTTATAGACCATTAATTCTGTGTTTTCAGGGTAGTTAAAAATAAGGAACTTTCTGAAGAAAAATGATATAGTTATAAGGAGATGGAAAGTATGATTTTTCCATAGAAGGAAAACGTAACTTTTTAGTAACAATCTGATCAACCTGGCTAGGAAAAAGGGAAGAACCGTGGGCTTGGACGAAGTGGATACCATTGAAGATCAGTCTTCAACCCCGGAGGAAGCATTTTTGAGAAAAAAAGAGAAAGAAGAACTCATGGCTTATGTTAAACTGTTGCCCGCTGCCCAGCAGCAGGCCATTGTGCTCCGCTATCTTCAAAATTGTACATATCGCGAAATTTCCGAAATTATGGACAAGACCGAGGGTTCTGTCAAACAGTTGCTGCACCGCGGTTTGACAAGTTTGCGGGAGAGGATGATGAATCATGACTGAAGATTCCTTCAATCTTGACCATGAATTAGAAAGTCTGGAAAAGGAGTTTGCGCCCAAGTTCAGTAAGCTGGCAGAGGAGGTCCCGTTAGACAGGGGGTTCGAAAGCAGATTGCGCCAAACTTTAGTCGCCGCTGTTGAGCAAAAGGAAAGGGAACAGCATCAGAAAAAAGGACGCCGGTGGGGCTGGTTGACCGGTTTTTCCAGCTTCCCGCGCAATATGAAAGTAGTAGTTTCTTTTGCCCTGGTAATTATCATGTTTACCGGGCTCTTCCTGGGGCTTAATAAACTTGGCTTTCTTCTTAATCCCCAGCCTGTCAATGCCGCGGAAATTACCCTAAAAGCCTTAAACCAGGACAGTATCGGGGTAGACCCAGGAACGGCCTTTGTTTTGTATAGTTCCCAACCCCTCGAAGAAAAAGTGGTCAGAGAGACCCTAAAAATTACCCCCACTTTCTCCTACAACCTGGAAAAAGGAGCAGGAGGGAAGGAGTACCGGATTATCCCCCAAGAGAAATTAGCCGCCAACACCATCTATAACTTTTCTTTTGATCCCTCGGGCAAAGGGAGGAAAGATTTTACCTGGGCCTTCCAGACCAAGGGCAAATTCTCCGTGTTGCGTACCCTCCCCGGTAATAATTCTGTCAATGTTCCTGTAAACAGCGGGGTGGAGATTATATTCTCCCATGAAGATTACAGTATGGACAAAATTAAAGACTATGTCTCCATCTCACCCCAGGTAGAAGGTCGTTTCGAGAAACACAAAAAAACCTTAGTCTTTGTGCCCAAAGAACTGAAACCCGGCCAGGTCTATAATGTGCAGGTCAAAAAGGGACTGCCTCTGGAGGGGAGCAGTGAAGTTCTGGCGGAAGATTACGTCTTCAGCTTTGAAACAGTTCCTCCCGGCAATGAAAAAGAAACTTTTAGTTTCGAAATAGATTTCAGGCCTGCAGAATTTGCCGCCAAAGAAGCTCCTGTTTTCCCTGTTTACTTTTACGGCCGCAAGGAATTTCCGCTTCTCTCTATTACGGTTTATCGCTATCCGGATTCTACAGCCTTTAAAAATGCCCTGGTAAAACTGGATGAAGTGCCCCAGTGGGCTTATTACTCCCGCCGCCAGTATAAAGAGGATTTGAGCAAACTCAGCAAGGTGGCGGAGTACCAGACGAATTTCCTGAGAGTTGACGATTATAACCACTATGCCGTCTTCCCCGAACCCCTTTCCCCAGGGTACTACGCCGCCGAGTTGAAGGCTGCCGGTACCACGAGACAGGTGTGGTTCCAGGTTACTGACCTGGCCACCTATTATGCCCAGGGACCGGACAATGCCATTTTCTGGGTAAATGACCTGGGAACGAAAAAGCCTGCAGAAACCGTTACCATAAATATAGACGGCCTCAACAATACCTTTAAGGGCGACGCAAAGGGTGTCTGCCTGGTAGATGCTCCTCTGATAAAGGATAAAACGGGTTATGCCCTGATTAAGAACAAGGATAAAGAAATTCTTGTTTCCCTGGAAGCAGGGGGAATGGCATACTATCTCCGTGAAGGAAAGGAACGCCAGGATTACTGGAAATATCTCTATCTGGACCGGGAGTTATACCTGCCCGGTGATGTGGTCCATTTTTGGGGAGTTCTGGCCCCCAGAGCCCAAAATAGCCAGGAGCTGAAAGAGGTTGTTATTCAATTAAAAGGTTCGGACGGACCGCTTTACGGGGGAGCTGAGGATGCCCCCATTACAGAAAAGCGCATTGCTCTTACAGGGAATACCTTTACTGGCCAAATCCGGCTTCCTGTGTTGAAGCCCGGCTATTACTATATAAACATTAAAGCCGGGGAAACCGTGTTCCTTTCCAGGGGGTTTTCGGTGCAGACTTACCAGAAACCTGCTTACGAGATTACCGTTGATCCTATGAAGAAGGCTATTTTTGCCGGAGAAAAGACGGAGTTTAAAGTCAAGGCTGCTTTCTTTGAAGGTACGCCTGTGCCTAACATGAGCTTGAATTACCATATCGATGGTTCCAACCGGAAGACAGTGACCACCGATGAAAAAGGGGAAGGAGTTATCCCCTATACCGCACCCCAGGGCCATGACCATTATTCTCTCTTTCATTTCAGCTACCTGGGTGTGCACAGTAACCTTCCGGAAGCGGGAGAGATCATGGCAACTTCGGGAGTCTATGTCTTCAAGAGCAAAGTCCATTTAAGCGGGGAGGCCAAACGCCAGGGTGAAAGCTTTACGCTAAAAGCCAAACTCCGGGAAGTGGATTTAAGCGGCATCAATGACGGGGACTATCCCCGGGAAGAAACTTATTTGAAGGGGCCTGTAGCCAACACCCTGGTTAAAGGCAGCATCTACCAGGATGTCTGGCAAAAGGTAGAAGCCGGTGAACGCTACGACTTTATCAATAAGCGGGTGGAAAAGATTTACCATTACAACCATTCCACCAAACACGTGGCCGATTTTAATATGGTGACCGATGCCAATGGGGAGGCCACTTATAGCGGTGCCAATCTAGACCCCAAATCTACCTACTTCATCGAGCTCTCTGCCGAGGATAAGGAAGGCCGGCAGATTAAGAACAGATATCCCCTCTACAGCAGCGAGGATATCAGCTACAACACCTACAGCTATTACCACCTGCAGAATGAAGAACAGGGCCGGGTGGGGTATACGGCCGGGGAAGAAGTAAGTCTCAAGTTTGTGAATAACCAAAAGCAGCTTCCCTCACGGGAAAATGGTTTCTTGTATTTCCAGGCCCGAAACAAGATTGACCAGTATCAGGTCCTCAATAGCTCCCGCTATACTTTCACCTTCCAAAAGGAGCATGTTCCCAACGTTAATGTCTTTGCTGTCTACTTTGACGGCAATGGTTATCATACCACTTACCATTATCCAGTACCTTTTGCCCGGGATACAAAAATGCTGAAAGTCACTATAGAGACGGATAAAACAGCCTACCGTCCCCAGGACAAAGTGAAGCTCAAGGTAACGGTGAAGGATAGAGAAAATAAGCCTGTTCAGGCCAAAGTAAACCTCAATCTGGTGGATGAAGCCTTCTATAAATTGCAAAACCAGCATGTAAACTTTCTGGATAGTTTATACGGGGACTATATCATCCCCATGGTCAATATAAGGTATACCCATTATCATCTCGACCTCCACGGCGGTGCGGAACAGGGAGGCGAAGGTGACTCGGAGCGTAAAGACTTCCGTGATAATGTTCTCTTTACGACCCTGGAAACAGATAAACAAGGAGTGGCCAGAACGGAGTTTCAGCTTCCTGATAACCTTACCTCCTGGCGCGTCACTTACCACGCCCTGAC
>JAIHAN010000022.1 GCA_020054815.1 Peptococcaceae bacterium
AGGTGAGCAAAGATATTTTCGTTTTCTTTTCTAAGGCTCTTAATCATTTCTTTCACCACAGCCCGTTTTGTCTCGCCGTCGCGGGGACAGGGGCTGGGCATAGGGGTAATTTCCAGCTTTTTAATAGCCCCTTTTATTTCGGCTTCCCGTAAGTATACTAAAGGCCTGATCACGGTTATACCCGTTTTATCCAGGTACGTCTTGGGCAAAAAGGTGGAAAGCTGCCCAGAGTATAAAATCCCCATCAGGAAGGTCTCTACTGCGTCATCGTAGTGGTGGGCAAAAGCGACTTTGTTAAATTCCTTATCTTTGGCGAAATTGTGGATAATGGCCCGGCGGAAATAAGAACAGCGGGCACAAGGATTCTGTTGGGGATTATTAAGAATTTCATCTGCCAGTTCCGCCCTGATCGTATGAAAAGGAACTTCCAGTTGGTTACACATTTTTTGCAAAGGACTTAAGTCCATTTCTTCCCGCTTTTTGAAACCTAAATCAATGGTTAAAGCTTCTACCTGTATGGGAAAAGGAAGGTGTTTCTTGAGGATCGTCAAAGCATATAACAGGAGAGTACTGTCCTTTCCTCCCGACAGCCCCACTAAAATTTTGTCATTGGGTTCAAGAAGCTCAAATTCAACGACAGCCCTTTGTATTGTTCTGATAATCGTCCTGGGAAGTGATATACGCATTTTTCCTACTCCTTATCCATGTTGAACTCAAAAATATATTCTACAACTTCCCCTGTTTTGTCAAGATTAAACTTCCCCGGAATTAAAACTTCCCGGAAAGTAGTACAACCAGGCAATACATCCCAATAAATATCCATATTAAAAGCCCCCATCCGACCGGGGGCTTTTAACCTACTTATTTGATCACGCTTCTTCCTTTCTTTCACGGGGTGGTACAGGTCCGGGGCCGAAACCAGGACCATAAGGGCCAGGACCAAAGCCAGGGCCAACAGGACCAGGACCATAAGGGCCGGGGCCAAAGCCGGGGCCAACAGGACCAGGACCATAAGGGCCAGGGCCAAAGCCGGGGCCTGGAACATAACCGGAGTCATATGGAAAAACCTTACCACAGTGCGGGCACTTCACTTGTATGGGTTTATTTCTCTCATTTCTCATACCTGAGACTCCTCCTTTCAGATGTAATCGGATGTCCATTACATCTTATGAGACAGGCAGAAAAATGGTTCAAAATCCATCAAAAAAACTGCTGCCTGTGAAGACAGCAGTTTTTACACTTAAGAATTAATGGGGAACCTTCACGTCATCATCGTGATCATTCATAGCGCCCATCATCTCAAAGACTTTGAAAGCCAGGCTGATAAAGATGGAAATTACAGTGGCTAGGGCCATCCCTTTCAGGGATACAGTGCCCAATTCTACATGGGCGCCGCTGAGACCAATGGTTAAAACCACTGCCGACAGTACCAGGTTCTTGGGCTTACTATAATCTACTTTCTGCTCAACCAGCATGCGGATACCGGAGGCAGCGATTACACCGAAGAGCAGTAGACAAATACCGCCCATTACAGGAACAGGGATACTCTGAATGAGAGCGGCTAGTTTGCCGGAGAAGGCTAAGATCATAGAAATCACGGCAGCCCCACCGATAACCCAGACACTGTACACTCTTGTAATAGCCATTACCCCTATATTCTCACCATAAGTGGTGGTAGGAACGGAACCAAAGAAACCGGAGAGAGTGGTGGAAACACCGTCACCCATTAAAGAACGGTGTAAACCGGGGTCTCTGGCCAGGTCTCTACCCACAATATTACCGGTAACAATCAGGTGACCTACGTGCTCGGCAATAACCACCAGGGCAGCGGGAATAATAGTAATTATAGCTCCCACATCAAAGGTTGGTGTATAGATAGTTGGCATTTTGAACCAGGCAGCTTGGGCCACTGGGGTAAAGTCTACCATGCCCATGGCTAAAGCAATGATATAACCGCCAACTACGCCAATTAACACGGGAATAACTGCCAGGAATCCTCTAAAGAGCACCGAACCCAAAATAACGATTAATAAGGTAAGCATGGATACGGTAATGGTCTTGGGGTCTAAAGTCTTAGCCGTAAGTCCTGCCATGTCAGCAGCTACCGGAGCCAGTTCCAAACCGATAATGGCAACAATAGCGCCCATGGCTGCAGGGGGGAAGACCACATCTATCCATTTGATACCTACAAAATAAATAAGAGTTGCAGTAGCCATAAAGATAAGACCGGAAACAACGAATCCGCCCAGGGCATACTCATAACTATGGGCTGCCATTACAGCAAAAGCCGGTGACAGGAAGGCAAAACTGGATCCCAGAAAGGCCGGGGTTTTGCCTTTACACAAGACAAGATAAATAATAGTCCCTATACCGTTAAAGAGAAGAACAGTGGCAGGGTCAATTTTAAACAAGATAGGTACTAGAACAGAGGCGCCAAACATGGCGAACAAATGCTGGAAACTAAGAGGAAGGGCTTCTAACAAAGGTAGTTTTTCTTCAACTTGAATGACTCTTCTCGCCAAAATGAAATCAACTCCTACTACCCCTCAGGGCATAATTTTAATGGCTTAAATGCAGTCATACCTGGTTCATTTTCTCCTGTCCCTGTCCTTGGCTTTCACCACCTTCCTGCTGGGGTAATCAGATTCTGAAAGCTATCGGGAGTTCTTGTCTTTGATGGCTTTCAGCACCTTTTCAGCTGTCATGGGCAGAGACTTCACCCTGATCCCTAAAGCATCATATAAGGCATTGGCAATAGCTGGAGCTGTGGGAACCATGACGTGCTCGCCAAAACCCCTGGCGCCATAGGGACCGTCTTCAAGGGGAGTTTCTACGAAATGGATGGACATCCTGGGCATTTCCACGGCGTTAATCAACTTATAATCCACAAAGGAAGGATTCTTCAGCTTACCGTTTTCGTCAAAAACCATTTGCTCGTGGAAGGCCACACCCTGTCCCTGGACAATACCTCCCTGGGTTTGGCCTTCGGCCATACAGGGGTTAATTACCCTGCCGATATCATAAACGGCAGCCACATTGACCAGGTCAATCTTACCTGTTTCCACATCCACATCGATTTCCACGGCCTGGCAGCCAAAGGTCCAGTGAGCGACAGCCTTAGTTCCCTGTCCTGTCTCCGGGTCCAAGCCGCCTAAGCCTTCGGGCACCCAGGAACCCCGCCCTATAATAGGTCCGCCTACTCCTCCACCATTGGGTAAAACCAATCCCAGGGACAGTTCAGCAATGGTATAGTATTTTTCAGGATTGGCGGTCAAGAATACTTTGTCATTGGCTACATCCATCTCCTCCGGTGTAACACCAAAGCCCACGGCAGCAAGTTCTTTCAACTGGCGTTTCGCATCCCGGGCTGCCCGAATGACAGCATTACCTGCCGAATAGGTAATACGGCTGGCTACGGTTTGCCATTCATAAGGGGTATACTCGGTATCAGGCAAAGCCACTTCAATCTTATCCACGGACATGCCCAGTTCCTCTGCGGCAATCTGGGCCAATGCCGTCATGGAGCCCTGACCGATTTCCGTAGCAGTAATGAGTAGGTTTGCAGAGCCATCTTCATTGATTTTTAACACAGCGGAGGAGCCTGCATTAGGAGGCATAGCCGGGCCTTTCACCATGCAGGCAATACCACGGCCCCTTACTTTACCCGGAGTCTGCTCTTTCGGCTTATCCCAGCCGATCATCTCCGCAGCCTTTTCGATACACTTGGTAAGACCAATATCCTTGAGTTTTTCACCGCAGGCATTGATGGAACCGTCGCGGCAGGCATTAATCATCCTAATCTGCACGGGGTCTATACCCAGTTTACAGGCGATCTGGTCCAACTGCTGTTCCAGGGCCCAGTGCAATTCACCCATGCCAAAGCCCCGGAAAGGTCCGCCTACGGGTTTATTGGTATAAACACAGTAAGAATCAGTTTTCATATGGGCGATTTCATAGGGCCCCCCTGAAGTATAACCTGCTGCCCTGGTAATGTTGGCGCCGTATTCTGTGTAAGCACCGCCATCCCAGATCATCTTCAGTTCCTGGGCCATAATTTTTCCTTCCCGGGTAACCCCTGTCTTAACGTAAGCCTTCATGCCCTGCCGGACAAAGGTATCACGGAACTCTTCTTCCCGGTTGTAGATTAATTTGACATAATAGCCAGGTGTTTTCATGGCTAAGGGCACAACCAGTGTCTCGATGGTAGCCCCTGCTTTACCGCCAAAACCACCACCCACATAAGGCGCAATAACCCGAATTTTGTTGACGGGGTAATTTAAAGCGGCAGAAAGCAGTTTTCTGGTGGCATTAGGGGATTGACAGCTGTTATATACGGTAATCTTCCCCTTCTGGTCCATATGGGCTATGGTGCCGTGGGGTTCGATAGGGCAATGCTGCATGTGGGGGACATAGTATTCATCTTCAAAGATATAATCTGACTGCTTAAAACCTTCTTCCACATTTCCTTTTCTGATCTTGAAGTGGTTAGAGATATTGGTATGAGGCACCGGGAAAATAAAAGGTACACATTTATATTCATGGAGCTTTTCATGAATAAGGGGAGCATCGGGTTTCATAGCCTCCTCAGGGTCTAATACCACAGGGAGGGGCTCATATTCAACTTTAATAAGCTTAACAGCTTCCTCGGCAATTTCGGGGCTCGTCGCAGCCACACCCGCTACCGCCTCCCCGATATACCTGACCTTTTCATAGGCATAGAGGGTCCTGTCTACCAGGTATAAACCCACATACTGGTGGAAATCCTCCCCCGTTACGACTGCTTTAACACCAGGGAGCTTCTTAGCTTCCGAGGTATCTATAGAAACAATCCTCGCATGGGCATAGGGACTGCGTAAGATTTTGGCATGGAGCATAGGACTAAACTTTAAATCACCTACATATTTAGCCGCTCCGGTGACTTTTTCCAAAGCATCCTTACGAACTACACTTTTACCGATTACATTTCCTGCCATCAAACTCTACCTCCCTTCAGGCCTGTTTTTGGGTAACATTTAGAATAGCCTCAATAATCTTCTCGTAACCTGTACAACGGCAGAGATTTCCGCTAATGGCCTCTCTAATTTCCATTTCCGAAGGATGGGGATTTTTCTTTAACAAAGCCTTGGCCGACATGATCATTCCCGGTATGCAGAAACCGCACTGGAGGGCACCATGCTCTACAAAAGATTCCTGGATGGGATCAAGAACCATACCTTCAGCCAGTCCTTCAATAGTTAATATCTCTTTACCGTCAGCCTCTACGGCCAACATCAGGCAGGAGTTAATTGCCTTACCGTCGACGAGAACAGTACAGGCGCCGCACTCTCCTCCGGCACAGCCTTCTTTAGTGCCCGTCAGGTCCAGGTCATTACGAATCAGATCGAGGAGTCGCTGGTTAGATTTAACCTCCATCTCTCTTACTTCTCCGTTAATCGTAAAACGAATTCTATGTTTCATCATAGCCCTCACTCCCCCCGTAGAAATTTTTGTATTTCATAGAGGCCGCGTCTAACAAGTACAGCTATGATTTCCCGGCGGTATTCTTCCGTAGCGCGAATGTCGGTAATGGGAGATACCTCTTCCTGCACCAGGGCTACAGCCTCTTTGATCACGCCAGTGGTTATCTCCTTACCGCTCAAAAAAGCTTCCGCTTTTTTGGCTCTGACAGGTGTCGGTGCCACAGCTCCCAAAGCAATGCGAATTTCTCCCGGCTTCAGGGCCAATACGGCTACACCAACTGAGGCCAAATCAACAGCTTTAGTACGGGCATGCTTGTAATAAATCCCCTTGCTTTCGGTGGGTAAATAGGGGATGCGAATTTCTTTTAACAATTCGCCCCTGGCCAGGATAGTCTTCCCCGGACCGGCAAAGAACTCCGTCATAGGTATGAGTCTTTCTTCTTCTCCCTGTACAACTGCCACTGCGTCCAGGACCAAAAGGGCAGGCGCCGTATCAGCCAAAGGCGAGGCATTGCACAAATTCCCTCCCAGCGTAGCACGATTCCGAATCTGGCACGAACCTATTTCATGAGCTCCCTCTGCTAAGACGGCAAAATGCTGCTGAATCAAAGGATGTCCGATAATCTCATTAAGGGGTGTGGCTGCCCCAATAGCCACACCATAATTATCTATTTCCCTGATACCGGAGAGTCCCGTCAATCCTTTAATATCAATGACAACTTCAGGCTTCCAGATTTTGTCCACCATACGAACAATTAAGTCAGTTCCACCTGCAAGCACTCTGACTTTTTCTCCATTTTCTGCCAAAATCCTGACTGCTTCGGTGATATCCTTAGGTTTAACATACATGAATTGATGCATAACCCCACCTCCTGACTTTTGTATACATGGTTGCCACTTTTGACACCAATTGCGAATTGTCTGACAATAATTATAAGTCCTTTGCTCATCCGTCCATATAAAGCAGTGTACGTTTTTAACAAATTTTCTTTTGCTGTTTTTATAATTCTTTCCTAAAAACTAAATTCCTTTGTTACTATTAGATAAATTCCCGTCATTTTATTTGTTAATCAATGCCAATTGCTAAAAAATGGAGACCATCTTTTTCCCCGCAGCCAATATCTCCAGAGGTTTTCTCTATACATATTAGCAGGTCGTATATTGTCGATAAAAATATTCTTTGCCTACAATTCACTCTTTTTATACGGTATCCGTCTTGAGGGTTCAAAAGCACTTTTGGCCGGCGTGAGAATTTCCCGGTAAACACCTACATTTCTATCTTCCAAATGGTCAAAGATTTGCGGTGATAAGGTCCCGTAACTCACATATTTTAAGGGTTCAGGATCTAATTTTGCCGAAATAATTTCTTCCGTTCCCCTGCCCTGGGCTAATTTCTGGGCGATGGGACTGACAATCATGCTATGGCCAAAATAGTAATTATTACCCGCATCGGGCCCAATAGCGTTAACGGCTACCACATAGACATGGTTATCATAGGCCCGGGCATGATTGGTCAAAGACCAGATATCAAAACTTCTTAATAAGGCCGAGGGGCGGGTGATAATTTCAGCACCTTTGATGGCCAGAACCCTGGATAGTTCGGGAAAATCCCCGTCGTAGCAGATGATCATACCGATACGGCCAAGTTTGGTCTCATAGACATTGGCTTCATTTCCGGGTGTAGTCCATCCTCCCCCTTCCAGCCTTTCTGTGGGGAAGGGATGAGTTTTACGGTATACTCCGATAACTCGTCCCAGGTCGTCAATTAAAACTGAAGAGTTGTAGATAATGGAAGGCTCAGGACCTTTTTCATACATGGGCAGAACCACATGAACACCCAACTTTTTAGCCTCTCTGGCAATCTGATCAGTAATTTTGCCCGGGATTGTATCGGCCAAATGGTAGAAATCACTAACAGCCATACAGGGTGTAAAACCAGTGGTAATACTTTCCGGAAAAACAACCAGCTGGGCCCTGTGTTCTTTAGCCGCCTTCTCTAACCACATAAGCATTTTGGCTACGTTATACTCTACATCATTGGGTTTGGCGGCAATTTGTACTCCTGCCACAATATGCTCGATCATGATAAATCCTCCTACTCAGGAATAATAGTCGTGCCTGTTTCTCCTTTTAAGGCTGGACCGATTTCCTCTAAGGATGCAATAATTGACTTTTGGCCTCCCTTTTCCACAAATAAAAGAGCTGCTTCCATCTTAGGACCCATGCTGCCGGGCGGAAAGTGACCTTCTTTTTGATATTGGCGGCCTTCCCTGGCAGTAATAACGTCTAACTCCTTTTGTGAAGGCTTGCCAAAGTTGATGGCAACGCGGCTTACCCCTGTTAACAAGACAAAGGTATCCGCTCCTACATCCCGGGCTAGCTGTTGACCGGCTAAATCCTTATCAATAACGGCTTCAACTCCACTATACTCTCCCAAATCATTTTGGGAGACCGGGATTCCACCACCACCGGCAGCAATAACCACAGCACCTGCCTCGATTAAAGCACGAATCGCATCTTTTTCTAGTATTTTCAGAGGAAAAGGCGAAGGAACGACCCTGCGCCAACCGCGCCCGCTATCCTCAACCATGGCATAACCTTTCTCTTCTCTAAGCTTTTTAGCCTCTTCTTCAGTATAGAAAGGACCCACAGGTTTGGTAGGATTTTGGAAGGCCGGATCATCTTTATCTACCTCGACTCTTGTGACTACTGTAACCACTGGGACATGAATACCCTCTTTAACTAAGGCATTGGTGAGTTCCTGCTGCAAAGCATACCCTAACGAACCCTGAGTATTAGATACACAAACATCCAAAGGCATAGCGGGTACAACAGATTTGCTTAACTCATTTTTAATTAGCAGATTACCGACCTGGGGTCCGTTGCCGTGGGTCAAGACTACGCGATGTCCTTCTTTAATAAGACCTACCAGATGAGCACAGGTTTCTTTAATATTGGCTAACTGTTCTGGAAAAGTCCCTTTTTGACCGGCCTTGGTGATGGCGTTACCGCCAAAGGCTAATACAATGGTTTTTCCCATCTAAAACTTGCCCCCCATAATTCTCCCTTTTTCAGAATTAACAGTATTTTATTGCTGGTATTGATTTCCTGAAATAGCTATGAGGTAAAGTTGACAGGCCCTAAAGCCTGTCAACCTTCACTTCCATTATCTTATTCTTCATCAAAGGCCACAATACGACAAATACTGGATTCACCGCCCACAAATCTCCAGGGGTAGCAGCCGATGATGAGGCGCTTGTTTAAAACTTCACGGATTTGTCCCCCTATATTTTCCACGTGAATTATATCATGGGGGAAGAGGTCAATGTGCATCAACTGATAATCTTCGGCAGGGAACATTTCTTCAAGGGATTTATTGTATTTCTTCCTAAAGTAGGCATCACATTCTTTAGCCTGGGCAGGCATCCAATCCCGGATCTTGGTATTCATGGGGTGGTCAGCAGAGCCGGCATCAATACCAATCCACTTGATTTTCATTTTCTTACACCATGCTGAGAATTCACGAGTAGGACCAGGATGTTTTACCATGTAGCGCACTTCATCGGCCTCGGGTTGATCCCAACTGTATTTAACGTAGCCGGTATGGATGAGGAGGATATCCCCTTCTCTAACCTCCACCCTGTCGGTAATATCTTTGGAAGTATAGATACCATAATCTTCAGCAATATCACTGAGGTCCACAACTACACCAGGTCCAATGAGGTCAGTAAGAGGAATGCTGGCAATGTCACGGCCGTGGGTGCAGAAGTGTAAAGAACCATCCAGGTGAGTTCCTACGTGGTTGCTGGTGGTAATCAGCTGTCCGTTGGCGCCATTAGGGGCAAGACGCTTGAAGAATTTGATTTGTAAGGGTTCATAGGTAGGCCAGGCCGGAGTCAAGTGGCTGAGAGGTTGGGTTAAGTCATACATTTTTACTTTGTCCCAGTTTTTAATCACGGTAAATCTCTCCTTTTTTCTAATTTTATTTATTTTTGAAACTCTAGCTTTTAACAGTATTGAAATCTGTTGTCGGAAGTCGGTAGTCAGAGATGGGAAGTCGGTTAACGGTTAAAGGTTCAAGGTTTACGGTTAACGATTATGCTCATGTGGCAAAACCTCCATTTCATCTCAGAGGGCACCCTTTGTCTTCAGGGAGGCTATCTTTTCTTCAGTATAACCCAATAAAGTCTTCAAAATTTCATCGGTATGCTCACCTAAGGCAGGGGCAGGCCCTTGCACACCACCCGGTGTCTCTGACAATTTTACAGGAACCCCTGGGGCAACAATTTCCTTGTCCTGAGGAATTTTAACTTTCACCAGCATTTCTCGAGAATTTATCTGGGGATGATTAAAGAGCTTATCAACAGTGTTGATGGGACCACAGGGGATACCCGCAGCATCCAACTCTTTCATCCATTGGGCAAAACTCTTGGTTTTAAAGATTTCTTCCAGTATGTTTCCTAATTCTTCAACATGTTCCGTGCGCTTAGCATTAGTGATAAACCTGCTGTCATCAATTAATTCTTCACGTCCGATCACCTTACAAAACTTGGCCCAGAGTTGATCATTGCCCACAGCGACAATAATCCAGTCATCTTGCGTTTTATAGGCCTGGAAAGGGGTAATGGAAGGATGACGTGTACCCAGGGGTTCAGGGGCCTTTCCGGTAACGGCATACCTCGCAATAGCATTTTCCAGGATAGCCACCTGGCAATCCAGCATGGCCACATCAACCAGCTGCCCCAGCCCTGTCTTCTCCCGGTGGTACAAAGCAGTCATAATACCATAAGCAGTAAAAAGCCCTGCAGTGATATCCCCGATAGAAGCCCCGACCCGGACAGGTGGTCTGCCTGGTTCCCCGGTAATACTCATGATACCGCCCATTCCCTGTACTATCATATCATAGGCAGCTTTATGAGCATAAGGACCGGTCCGGCCAAAGCCCGAAGAAGCAGCATATATTAGCCTAGGATTAACTTTCTTTAATTCCTCATAGCCTAAACCCAGCTTTTCCATGGTTCCTGGCCGGAAGTTTTCCACTAATACATCTACTTTTTTCACCAGGTCCAGGAAAACAGCTTTACCCTCGGGTGTCTTGAGTTCCAAAGTCAGTGATTGTTTCCCCCGGTTTAAACTGGCAAAGTAAGCGCTGAAGCCATCCACAAAAGGCCCAAACTCACGGGAATCATCTCCTACTTCAGGTCGCTCTATTTTGATGACTTCCGCCCCGAAATCGGCTAACATCATGGTGGCAAATGGACCTGCCAGGACCCTGGTCATGTCCAGCACCTTAACTCCAGCCAGAGGCAGCTTTTTGGTATTGCTCATATCTTACACCCTTTATCAAGTTATTTTGCATACTCTTCAGCAAAAGCCAGGAGAGCCTTTTCAAAACACTCTCTGGGCGGATTGACTAATCCCGCACCTACCTGACCAACACCGGGCTCCTTATGGGCCATCCCCGTATTGATCTGGGGTAAAATACCCAGCTCAATAACCTTTCTTAGATCAATCCCCGTAGCACTGCCGCGGAAATTAAATTGCGGAATAGTGAAGAATTTGTTTTCTCCAATAGTAATCTCATACATGCGGTTGGAATAGGCGAGAGCATCATCCACAGTTCCACCCACAAACTGGACTATAGCCGGGGCAGCAGCCATAGCAAAACCTCCGATACCGGCTGTTTCGGTGATGGCGCTGTCACCAATGTCAGGGTTGGCATCAGCTTCCGTGAAACCTGGGAAAAGGAGCCCCTTAATCATTTGGGCCGGACCGGTAAACCATCTAGTCCCCAAGCCACTGATACGTATACCGAATTCTGTACCATTTCGAGCCATGGTTGTGACCATGGTGCTGTAAGGCACACCATTAGCGGCGTCCAAAGCAGCTTTAGCATACGGCATTGACAGGTTTAAGAAGAAATGGTCGTTGCTATTAATAAAATCGAATATCTTTACTAAATCTGTCTGAGAAATTTCGGCTCTGATCAAATACGGAGCAATAGCTCGAATAAAGAGAGAAGTACCGGCTTTATTACGGTTGTGCAGTTCGTCCCCCATGTGAACGGCTTGAGCTGCCATAGCTCGGAGGTCGATTCCGCCAGAAAGAAGAATGGCTTTTTTCAGAGCAGGGGCCAGGACCTTCTCTATCCAGCGCAAACGTTCAATAACCTCCTCACTATAGGCACCATAGCGCAGCACCTTACCCAGGCCTTCATTCAAAGTACAAAAAGCTGTATTGCCATGGGTAACATTTTTAATGACAAAGACGGGCATAGAGGCTGAGACTATACCAGCCATGGGACCTACCCCGCCCCGCTCATGACAGGGAGAATAAGTTATTTCTCCAGAGGCGGCTAATCTTTCTGCTTCTTCGGCATTGGCTGCCAAATCTTCATAGATGATGGCCCCCATCACGGCCCCACGCATGGGTCCGGACATTTTCTCCCAGGTTATTGGCGGCCCTGAGTGCAGGATGGTCTTTTTCGTCATACCGGGTATAAAATCCAAGGCAGTCTCTATATCCACCAGCATAGGTTGAGCACTGGTATAACGATTAAAGGCCTCCTGGTTCGCTTCATTAATTTTATCTTCTAAAGGTTTCAAAGCATCCAGGGCTTTGATCAGGCGAATATCACCTCCGGCCGGAGGAGTCCAATCCACCTGAACCACAGGAATACCTTGCTTGGTTAAATCATTTTTAAAGAGTTCTGTTCCCAAATTAATGGCGTTGATTTTTCGTCCAAAGAGTTCATTTATCTTTGTCATGTCTTTGCCTCCCTTCTGGACTATTGTCTGTCCTTAACTATAGTCGCTGCCAGTTTGGCGGCTTTTACGTTACTTGAAGTAATAACGACACCCGCTTCTTTTAGTTTAGCCTCTTGTTCAGTGAAGTTTTGCGGGTCTTTATGGGTTCCACAAATGGATGCTACAACAGACAGGTATCGTCCTTGGGCTTGAGCCAGAGCCTTGGCTTCCTTGATCACGGGCACAAGAATCCCTGCAGGATCGGGATGAGAACCGTAACCTAAAACAACATCCAGGAGGATAACGGCTGTTTCCGGATCCTGGGCCTCCTGTAAAAGCCTGGAGAGCCTGATAGTTGGGTCAATCATGGGGTGGGGCCGTCCTACTGTAAACTTGTCATCACCTAAGTCTATAGCTGTATGTTTTTTGCTCTTAGAGGTGTCCTCCAGCATCAACTCGGGCTTAAAGGCAATATTTGAGTAGATACCGCCCAGGTCCTCCTGCAATACTAACATGGCTTCATCGCACAGTGTCCCACCCGTATAAAGGGCACGAACATATTTTTGTCCTGGAGCCATTCCAGCTTGTTCCTTCTCTACAACTGCCGGATCCTCCACACAGCATGCACAATCTGTGGGAAGTTCTTTGCCTAAGGCCAGGGCCACTGCCTTCCGGGCAGTATCCTCCAGGTTATATCCCGCGATGGCTCCAGCCTTTTCAATAGCGCTGCGGTCTCCACCTAAGAAGAATACGACTTTGGGTTTAGATCCGTTCTTTACTGCTGCCAGAACTTTTTCCGCGACTTGAGGCGCAGGGGGTTTTGAAATAATCACAATAACAGCAGTATCGGGATCCTCTTCTAAGGCCTTGAGGCCGTCCAGCATCATAATTCCGCCTACCTCTGCCTTTAAATCCCTGCCGCCTGTACCGATGACCTGGGAGATCCCGCCACCGAAACGGTCAATCAAAGAAGTGACTTCCTGGGTACCTGTTCCCGAAGCAGCCACAATACCAATATTTCCAGGACGGACCACATTGGCAAAACAAAGGGGAACATGATTAATAATGGCTGTACCACAGTCAGGTCCCATCATCAAGAGACCCTTTTCATGGGCTAATTTTTTTAGGGCAATTTCATCTTCCAGGGACACGTTATCGGAAAATAACATGACATGGAGATTGTTTTCCAGGGCTTTTTTCACTTCCCTGGCCGCATAAGCACCTGGCAGTGAAATCACAACTAAATTACTTTCAGGAGCAAGATTTAAGGCCCCGTCCAGGCTTTTAGGCACCTGTTCAGCTCCATTTTTGGCACCTTTACGTTGCACCAATGCTTCCTCTACGGCCTGGATGGCTTCTGCCAAAATTGTTTCGTTTTCAGCCTTGACAGCAATTAAGAGGTCATTGGGTCCTGCTTTCACCACTTCCGGGGTTTCCAGACCAACATTAGCAATTAGCTCTTTGTTTAAGTCTGTCCCCATACCGACAACAGCTTCTTGGACCCCTGCCCTTTCTGTTATTTTTTTAGAAATGGACATAAGGGTAACGGAATCAAAATAAGCATTAGCCTTCACAATAACTTTTACAACCAAATCTGGGCACTCCTTTCATGATAGATAGTTTCCTCAACTAAAATAAACTCCATGGCCAGTCCTATTCCGGCAATAACGTCACTACCGGAGGTACTGCCCAGCTTCAAAACTTGATTTATAGCTTCCTTCAGTTCTTCTCCGTTCTCTCCATAATAAAGGGCTTTAATTAAGCGGTAAATATGCTCTGCCCCCTGCCCTTTGGCAGCATATAAGAGCTGGGTATAACTGATGAGGTTGGTACGGCCTTTGGCTGCCCTCACAATTTCCTGGTTACATTGTAAGATACCCTTCATGTCGATAGCCAGGGCCCTGGTCCCCCAAAAAAGGCTTAGCATGAAACCGGATAAAAAATCATCTCCAGAAGGAGTCAGTCCTGGTCCCAGCCCTACCAAAGACTGGGCAGACCTGTAAACTCCCACCTGGTCCAAGGAGCGGATAGCCTCATAAAGCTGTGGCAGGACCTTGGCAGCCGCCTTTACCAGATATACATCAGGATTCCTATCAGCCAGAAGACCCCCTAACCCCTCGGGATAACCTTTCCCTGCCATTTGCCTTTTTAGGATGAAAAAATTCTCCCGCATTTTCCCCCGGGAAAGACCGTCGTGTAAATCTTCCACGGCCCACAGGCCAGCTTCACTTAAATCAAAAACCCAATCATCAACAACCAGTGTATTGGAACCGATGGCCATAAACTGCTTCTTTTCTACAAAACCACAGGATAAAAAATTTCCCCCCGGCGGAAGGACCACCACCACGCTGTTGGGACTATTCCCCACTTCAGGCAGGACCAGGGCATACAGCTCACCCTCGGCTGTACACAAGTTGCAGACACTGCGAAAGACACTGTGTACACATCCTGTAAGGGAATCTTTCCTCAAACGGTTGCGAAACGCGTGACCCAGGGATATCCCGCGTAAAGTCCCGCCCATGATAGTAAGCATCCTTTCTAAATTTAATGTTGATATTTTATTCTTTTTACATAACTCCAATACCTTTGTAATATTCTCACAAACATCTCACATTTATTTTGTATTTTTTTTACGAATGTAAAATGACGGAAACAAGAAAACTTGGCTGTTAACCAAGTTTCTTGTAGTGATAGGTTACACATTTTTGTTGATATCTTGTATAAATTTAACAATTTATATAAAATTTAGTATTTTACGCACATAAACCGATAAAAAAGTTGCCAGCAAAATTCAAGCGGCAACTTACACTTACTACTGTGGGCCTAAAAGGGGCCTTATGTTTTTTTAATCAGTTTGCGAATTCTCAAAGCGACTTCCAGGTTAAACCTGTCCTCGGGATCTTCCAAATCCAACCTGGTGATTTCCTGTATCCTTTCCAGGCGGTATAAGATGGTATTGTAATGGGTAAACAGTTTCTCTGAAACTTTCTTGGCATTGCCCTGGCACCGGAAATACATCTCCAGGGTTTGCACCAGTTCGGCATTTTTTTCCGCATCATACCTGAGCAAAGGCGCTATATTTTCTTCCAGGAATTCCTCCAACTCATCTTTTTTCTCGATGAGCGTTAGAAGCCGGTAAATTCCCAGGTCATGGAAATAAATATTCTTACCCTGGTAGCCAATCTCTTTCCCGATACGCAACGCCTTTAAAGCTTCCTTGTAGCTCTTCTGAATACCAGCAATTCCCGGATAAAACCGACCGATACTTACCGTCAGTTCCCCATCTTTAATCAGGGGCTCAAGGGCTTTGCGCAAACCTGTAACCTCACCGAGGATTTCCTTGCGTAACTGCTTGGGGTCTTTTTTCTTTACTTCCAGAAGTAACACCACCAGGTTGCTTTTGGTACCGCTGATTACTGCCCGGTCGTTGTTTTTATAAAACTGGTTTATTTCCTGGAAAATACGGTTATTCATCTCCTGCCGGATTTTCTCGCTTTCTCCGTTGGCCCCGTCCCACTGGGCACCTTCATATTGCAAAATGAGTGCATTATAGGATTTCGTCAGGTCCCAGCCAAAAAACTTTCCCCGGCTGACAAAATCACTTTCCACCTGGGAAAAGAGGAGCTGGTCCAGAAACTCGTTGGCATAACGCCTTTCTATCTGAAAGATGACATGCTGGTTAACAATTTCCAGAGCTGCCACCGTAGCCAGCCTTTCCGCAATAGTTATATCGTGAAAACTCAGGGGTCTGTTGGTCTCACAAACAATAACCTTGCCATAGTAATCGTTCCCGGAAAATATGGGAACCTCTAAATTGCAAAATCTTTGGCCATCCGCTTCTACAGGAATCTTCACGGTTTGCAAAATCACCTGTCGTTGTTCTCCAGTTTCCTTTTGCCACAGCTCGGCGACCCTGTCTTCAGGCCAGTTTACTGTTTTCCAGGCGATACGGCCATGTTTTTCGTCATGAATGATGACAGTATTCTCTACAAGCTGCGCTAAACTGCGTGCCATATCCTTAAGATTGCCGCCATTTAGCACAATATCCATAAACAGGCGGTGAGCGTTGAGGGAACGGTTCAGATAGTTATTCTGCTTGTCCAGGAGAGCTGTCAAGATAGGGTTGATCAAATCAGAGAAGGAAACATCGACTGCCAGCTCCAGCAAGGGAAAATCATACTGGTTGGCCTGTTCGATCATAATATCGGGTATCCGTTCGATGTAACGCCGGGGCTTGATGGCTAAACCAACCAGCCCTTTTTGAGCCAGTTCCGGAACCAGCTTTGATTGGGCCGATACATTGTCCCTGATAGCATAAGCGGTGGTAAGCAATAACTCACCCGGCTTAATCCAGTCCAGGATATCCGGCACTTCCATAACATTGACGCTGCTCACTATCTTGTCTAGTCCGTTTTCTCCCCCAACCACCTTAGTATCACGGAATTGCTCAAGTTTAAGAACTTCCCTGAGGCTTAATCCTATCTCTTTGTTCATAATACCTCCTAAGCTTTACCAAAACTACAAGCCGGATAGCGGCATACTTCACAGTCCATACATAACCCACCATGCCCTAATTGTATTAAATCCTGTTTTTGCAGGATTTCACCGGCCAGCAAACGGGGAAACACCAGGTCAAAAACCGTCTGCTTGGCATACATCACACAGCCTGGTAAACCTAAAATGGGCGTTTCCTGCCAGTAAGCCAGTAAGAACATGGCTCCGGGCAGAACGGGTGAACCGTAACTGACAATCTCCGCCCCTAATTCCCTGATGCTTAAGGGAGTTACGTCATCAGGGTCTACAGACATGCCGCCCGTGGTTAGGATGATCTCAGCTCCCCCTTCTTTGACCTCAATAATGGCATTTTTAATCAATCTGATATCATCGGGAACAATAATCTGCTTGACAATTTCACAGCCGTAATGGCCCATTTTCCTTTCCAGCGCCGGGCCAAAACCGTCTTTGATCCTTCCTTTGAATACTTCGTTTCCCGTAGTCACAATACCAACTTTCTTCGCCTTCAGGGGTATCACCTGTATGATGGGGCCTTTTTGTCCTATGGCCTTTACCTGGTATATTTTCTCTTCCTCGATGACCAGGGGTATAACACGCGTACCGGCTACAACCTGCCCTTCTTTTACCGGCATATTGTTATGCAGGGTAGAAAGAACCACCTGATCTACAGAATTCACCTGGTACAGCCGTTCCACATCAATTTTCAGGATACCTGGAAACTGAGCCACATAATTAATTTTCCCCTCTTTGGGTTCAGAAAAGGTTAAACCTGTTCCCGCCGTTGCTTCGACAATGGCCCTGGCAGCATCATCCTCATGAAGCCAGCCTTCTTTGGCTTCCCAGACGTAAAGATGTTCTTTTCCCAGATCCAGGAGCCCGGGTATATCCTCCGGACGTACCACATGTCCTTTTTTAAAGGCAGCTCCTTTAAACTCCCCCGGTACAATCCTGGTAATATCATGTGCTAAAACCATCCCCACAGCCTCTTCCACCTTAACCTTACGCATGCTCTCAACGCCTCCAACTCTCTACTATCAACGACATCCGCTTTCCGACGTCCGACATCAGATTTCCAACTAACAACTACCAACTGACATAGGTCTCGGGTCGTGGCCGCCTCTCATCACCATAATAATTTCCGCTAAAATACTCACGGCTATTTCCGCCGGTGTTTCAGCTTTAATATCCAAACCGATAGGTGCATGTACAGCATCCAGTCTTCCCCTGGAAACACCCTTTTCCTCCAGGTTCTTTTTAACCAAGACCACCTTTCGCTTGCTGCCAATCATACCGATATAAGCGGCAGGAGAATGAATGACTTCCTCCAGGACCTGAGCATCGGCATCCTTTGTCACAATAACGATATAAGCATTGGGCGTAATCTTAACTTTCCTAATAGCCTCCACATAGGTTTGACCCCAAACACCGCATACGCCCGGCGGCAATTTCTCAGGTGCCAGGGTTTCCTCTCGATCATCGATCACTGAAACCTGCCATTCTAAGGCATGGGCAAAACGGGCTAAAACCTGCCCAATATGTCCCGCTCCGGCAATGATCAGGTGAGGTGGTGGGGCGATGATTTCGATGGAAACCTGAACCTGCCCGCCGCACTGCATATTCAAGCCGCCGTTTAACTCTTTGTTCAAGTCATATTCCAGCAGTTTGTTTTCCCGTTTGGCGATACTCTCTTTAGCTTCCTGAATAACCCGGGCTTCCAGGGGTCCACCCCCAATGGTGCCAAAAATGGAGCCATCCTGGCGTACCAGCATCTTTGCCCCTGACCCCCTGGGGGCCGATCCCTTTTGACTGGTAATGCGAGCTAAAGCAATAACCTCTCCCTGCTCCAGTAATTCAACAATCTTTTGGTATATCTTCATCATCCATCCACTCCTTACATAGGGAATTATAATCTTCTATGGTATCAATATCATAAAAGGGCTCATGTTTATCCCAGACCAGCGGAATCACCGCTTCAGGATGATTGCGGATAATCCTCCTACCTCCTTCATCTCCCGTAACCTGCAGTAATTCATCCCGCCACCCGGCACCAAACAACACAGGGCTAAAGTACTGCCCCCTAAACTTAGGCACAATAATGGCTGCGGGATTTCTCCTTGCGGCATACTCCTGGGCCATGGCCTTGATTAAATCCAGTGTAACCAGGGGCTGATCTCCCAGGAGGAAAATAGTGCCTTCAACCGTGAGGGGCAGCGCTCCTAAAGCTTTCCGTAAGGAAGTACTCATCCCTAGTTCATAATCAGGATTATAAACAAAAGGAAAATTGTAACGCTGGCAGGTATTCCTGAGTTCTGTTTGCGGTTCACCTATAACGGCCACTTTTCCCCCCCAGGGAAGAGCACTGGCTTTGCGCAGCACCTGACCCAATATAGTATCATGGCCAAGAGGCAAAAGAAGCTTCGGTTTTCCCATCCGCCGTGCCAAACCTGCCGCTAACACTGCCACTCCCAGGTTTTCCGTCATAAGTGAAACACCTCGATTACGCGCATCTTTCCGCCGAATCCCTCTGTTAATATTAATCGCTTGATGCCAACCTCGTTGGCCGTTGACAAATATTTCAGTATTTTCTCTCCAGAAGATACATCTGTCCGGTTCCCGCCGGTGAGAACCAGGGCTTTTTCCCCAGGGGTTCCCTTAAAAATTCCCTGTTTATGTCCGGCAAGAACAGCAATGTCCCTCACCTCTATGGTATCACCCAAGGATTTATCAAGTAAACGGGCAAGAATTTCCGGCCGATGCACATGCCGGGGAGTAAGAGCACGACCAAGGGCCCCCAGGTTAATCACACCCAGTGTCAGGTGATTGGAAAAGGGAACCACAGGTTCATGAGGTGCCGGCGCTTTAATCAGTTTACGCCTGGCCCCATCCCCCTCTACAAAAATATGGGGAACCAATTGAGTTTGAAAAAACACGTCCAACCAGTGGGGTGGCACTCCGTCCACCTTGATCCCGCGCCACCTGGTAAACCAGGAAGCAAAGCCGTGCCTGTCCAGTAATTTGCGAAGATATCGTACACCGCGTTCATAATCCCTGCATATGACGGGCCGGTGATTTTGCACCTGCCAGAAGAACATTTTCGTGGTGGTCGTAAGTAGAAAAGGGGCTTTTCTATCACACCACTCGGTAGCTAAAGAGAGGAGCAGGGAAGTCTTCCCCCCTGCCCCTACGGCAGTGATGATTCCCGCTTCCGATACCTCCAGGGCTTCAGAAAGTTTCATTGGGGGATATCCTCCTGTAGTTGCGCGAGTTCCTCAGGGGTCAATTCCCGGTATTCTCCGGGGGCTAAGCTTTCGTCCAGAGCAAGAGGACCCATCTTGATTCTTTTTAAGTATATAACTTCCTTGCCCCGGACCTCAAACATTCTTTTTACCTGGTGATATTTTCCCTCATAGATGGTAAGTTCAATTTCTGACCGCACACCTGCCTTGAGGATGGTAAGCTGGGCGGGAAGAGTTTGATAGCCGTCATCAAGTACCACGCCTTCAGCAAAGGCTCTTTGGTCCTCAGCGTCAACTGTACCTCTGATTAAAGCATAATAAATCTTCGGTATATGCCGGCGTGGCGAGGTTAGATGATGTCCCAACTTGCCGTCATTGGTAAGAAGCAGCAATCCCTCGGTATCTTTGTCCAAACGTCCCACAGGAAAAGGGGCAAAAATCTGGTGTTCCGGAGTTAATAGATCAAGTACAGTTTTATCATATTCATCGGTGGTAGCCGAGAGGTAACCGCCAGGCTTATTCAGCATCAGGTAGATAAACCGTTTATAAATGACTGGCTCCCCTGCCACCATAATAGAACTTTCTTCCGGATTAATCTTGTGCGCAGGGTCTTTGATGATTTCCCCGTTCACACTGACTAAACCTTTTTTCATCATTTTTCTAATTTCTGTGCGCGTTCCTATGCCCATGTGGGCCAGGATTTTATCAAGGCGTAAATATTCTTTCACAAAATACCCCCTTACTCCAACAGGCGCCAGCCAGGCGGGTAATAGTTTTTTAAATACTCGCCTGTCTGTTTTCCCCAACCTAAGGGAAATTCCTCCAGGCAAACCAGAGTCCACCCTTTTTCGCCATCTACCAGCAGGGTTTCTCCTTTCAGATAGCGTTCCACCTCTTCATCCTCCAAGCTAAATGAGAGGGTCTTTTGGGCATCGTTTTTATATAAGCCCATAGCCAGGGCCTGAGACGGCTCGAATCGTTTATTTTTCAGAACACCGATAAACCACCCGGGCCGTACCACCTTCAGTCCCTGCATGACAGGAAGGCCCTGGGGTATTCTATACATATACTGGCCCTGGAGCAAAAAAGGACCTGCTAAGGGGTGAGTCAAATTTTCTTCCATAAAAGCGTAAAGTGACTCAAGATTTTTCTCTTCTCCGTAATGCACAGGTGAAAGGGGCTTACTTTCTGTACTGTCTTTCTCCAGAAGTGCCAGAAAGTGTCCTTCCCCTTTGACCTTATGGGGCCACAGCCTCCTGGCTTCTTTTACCAATCCTGCGGCATCATTTACCCAGTCGGGTCTCCCCCGGGCCCAACCATGGGCCAGGGGGAGGGGAACTATTTTAAACTCAGAATGTTTTCCTAAAAAGTCAGCTATGACACCTTCATTTTCCTGGGGAGAGAAAGTACAGGTTGAATATAATAAGCGTCCCCCCGGTTTTAACATACCGGCAGCCACTTCCAGGATATCCTTTTGTAAAACAGCGCAGTTTTCCACACTGTAGTTCTCCCAGCTCTTGATGGCTCTGGAATCTTTTCGAAACATGCCTTCCCCTGAACAGGGAGCATCTACTAAAATTTTATCGAAATAGGAAGAGAACACACGGGCTAACCGTTCAGGTGTCTCATTTGTCACCACAGCATTGGTGGCTCCCCAGTGCTCCATATTCCACACTAAGGCCTTGACTCTTTCGGCGTTATTATCATTGGTAACGAGAAGCCCCTGACCCTGAAGTTTGGCCGCAATCTGGGTAGACTTTCCACCGGGGGCGGCACAAAGGTCTAATACTTTTTCTCCCGGTTTGATGTCCAAACAGGCTACAGGGGCCATGGCGCTGGGTTCCTGCAAATAATAAAGCCCTGCCTGGTAATAGGGATGCTTGGCCGGTCTTTCCCCCCACGGGTAATAATAACCCTCTTCTACCCAGGGTATGGGTTCCAGGTTAAAAGGAACCCTCTTTTTTAATTCTGGGGCACTTATTTTAAGGGTGTTGACACGTAAACCCTGGTAAGGTTCCCCTTGCCAGGCCTGAAGAAGCTCCCGCCACTCTTCTTTTAACAAATCTTGCATTCGTGATACGAAGCTTTCCGGTAAATGCATGGTTTTACTCCTTTCACTCCCATTTTCAACCTGGTCCGGAAGTGATGTCAAGCTTACCTTCGACTTCCGAAATCCGACTTCCGATTTCCGAGTAAATTGGGTTATACTTTTATGACATACGACAACAACGCCAGTGCTGGCGTTGTTGTTCATTCCGGTAAAACGATGGCTTCACAGCGATAAATAGGTTGTCCCAAATGTACAAACCTCTCTTCATACTCGGTCATAATGTTACCGCTAAAACCGCTGTTATGTAAATCAAAGGTAATGTTGCGCAAGCGAAACCCCATCTCCGAAAATTCATTAAGAGAAAATTCAAAGAATCCCTGGTTATCCGTTTTTAGGTGGATTTCTCCAGGTTTTTTGAGGACTTTTTTATACATTTCCAGAAAATGGCGGTGTGTTAGGCGCCTTTTACTGTGCCTTTTCTTAGGCCAGGGATCACTAAAATTCAAATAGATACGGTCTACCTCACCGTCTTCGAAAATAAAAGGCAGATTTTCCACATCCATATGCAAAAAACGTAAATTAGGCAGGCACGGGGCAATGGCTTTTTTAGCGGCAATATAGAGAATATCGGGTACTTTTTCCACACCGAGATAATTAATTTCCGGATTTATTCCCGCCAAAGTCGTAATAAAAGTCCCTTTCCCCGTACCCAGTTCTACATGGAGGGGATTGGTGTTGCCAAAGACAGCATGCCAATTACCCTTATTTACTTCGGGATTAGGGATAACTAACTCCCGCATTTCCTGTAATTTGTTTTGTACGCCAGGTTTTTTCCGCAGCCGCATAGTATTCCTCCCACAAGGACTCACATTAGATATTATATTTTTTCCTCATTTAGCGCAAGGGCCTAAATCCTGATTTTATCTAATGTCCTGTGAAGGCGTTCAAAAAGCAAACCTGCGATAAACCAGGCCGGGGCGTAATCCAGCCTGATCAAACCCCGGACATGAAAAGGAGTAGTGCCACTGTAATCCCAAGGACAGCGACCCAGGATCATTCCCAGTAACCAGCCTGTGGTATATTCAATGGCGAAGATAATTACTACCCACACCAGTCCCCTGATATACCAGGGCCAATTACCAATTTCGTCATGGAGCGGTTCCAGCAGTACCGCTAACCCATAAATGGGAAACATCCAAAGATAAGTAAACCCCGGAAGCTGCCAGTTACCCGAGAACAATGCCCCCATACCTGTCCAAAATATTTCTAAAGCCCAACCGATTATGCCATAAATTACAAAACGCATTATCATAACTTTAGTTTAAGTATTTTTGCAGAATTTATAGGAGCTAATCTCTGGTAAATATGTCCTGCCACCATTAATTCCAGAAAGTTATACTTTCAGAAATTGCAAAAAAAATTGCAAATTGTGGTTTTCCGTTGTATACTTGAATTGGTGATACCTGCTTTCTGCTTGAACGGTTAGTATTTCCATCTATTCTCTTTTCCCAGGGTTAGATTTGGAGGTCCCGACAAGTGAGCAGGCAAATCTAACACTAGGAGGAAGAGAACATGGATAAGACTCTGGTATGTAAAGACTGTGGTTCCGAATTTATTTTCAGCGAGCAAGAACAAGCTTTCTACGCTGAAAAAGGATTCCAGAACGAACCCGCTAGATGCCTGCCCTGCCGTAAAGCCCGCAAACAGCAAAGCGGAAACCGCGGTAATGCCGGCCGTAATGGCGGGGATCGTCAGTACTACACTGTAAACTGCTCCAGCTGTGGTGCTGAAACTCAAGTACCTTTTAAGCCAACCGGTGTAAGACCTGTCTACTGCCGTGACTGCTACACAAATTCCAGATAACTAAATGAAAATAAGCCCCGCAAAAGCAGGGCTTATTTTATTATTTTTCCACCCACTTAAGCAAAACCTGGCGCGCAATGTTTTGAAAGGCAGGTGATTTCAGCATTTCTAATAAACTGTCAACCTGCTCCGCGTTCAATTGCTGGATTACAGCCGGGCTTGCTCCCATGGCGATGATATTTTGTTCCCTGGTTTTCAGGTTGTTTACAATATTTAAAATAGCATCCAGCTTATAGGTTCCTTCGTCTATCATATTACTAAGATAGCTGCAAAAACCTTTCGCCTGGTATAGCTGATTGGTTAATGTCGACACCTCTTCCATAACCTTGGAATTTACGTTATTCTCCATTTCCTACACCTCCTATAAACTCGCATCTTATTGTATGTAACCCCCTGTCATAATGCTACAGAACAAAGGCACGTACGGAATTAAATATTTTTGTTGTGCTTTTGTTTGCTAAAGTGATCCTTTCTAGTATTTAAAAAGACGCAAGCTTAAACTTGCGTCTTAAACATTTTTCAGATATTAGTAGCCGTAACCACCAAAGAAACCGGGGAAGAGTAAGAGGATGAGAATGACCAGGAAGAGAATCGCAAAACCGCGTCCAAAAGGATAATAACCGTAGCCAGGAGCAGCAGTATCAGCCATCATTAAATACCTCCTTTAGTTTTTTTCATTTTTTTAGTAACCATAACCACCAAAGAAACCGGGGAAGAGTAAGAGGATGAGAATGACCAGGAACAGAATGGCAAAACCGCGTCCAAAAGGATAGTAGCCGTAGCCGGGAGCAGCAGTATCAGCCATCATTTAATACCTCCTTTTTAAGTTATTTTGACAGGAGTAAGTTCTCCTTATCTGTTCTTATTGTATGAAGTAAAAATTTATGTGGTTACCGATTTTTTTATGACTAATAATTTTAGTAAAAAATTGTTCAGTAACCATAGGGATATGGGGAAAATATGGGCCGGAAAATGACGCAAATGATGATAATGGCAAAAATCAGCCAGATCAAGCCAAAACCACCAAAGAACATCTCAGTTTGAGCATTTTCATTTACCATAAAAATACCTCCTTTACGTTATTTATTAGTTAATATTCTCTTGCCCTTCTAAAGGTTGGGGAGTTTCTCCTTTTTTGACCTGGGATGAGGAAACTCCTATACCGGGAAAAAACAGGAGGGCAAAAAGAACCATAAAGGCAATCCCAAAGGCTTTTGCGTAACTCATTTTTACGCCGAACAATGTAATTTCGTTGGGTTTCTTTTTTTCCTTGTCCTCATTTATTTCTTTGCTATCTTGGGGCAAGTTCGTTTGTGTCTGCTTTTCCTCACTGATATGGTGAAAAAAATTTTTCTCGTGATAGCCGGTCATCCCACTTTTACCTCCCTCCAGCTTAATGAGGTGTTCCTGTAATCTATCCTATGTTTAAGCTTAATTACTGGTTACTTGTTCACACGATTTATCTTTACCCAATTTCGATTGGTATGCTCTGCCTGTTTAGATACTTATCTCTCGGTAAAATAACTTCCAGTTTACCCTGGCCATATTTTGCTCGGCCCCCATATTTCTGGACTGCCACGGGCAAAGGAATTTTCTCCTGGATAACCCCGTCTATAATTAAGTAATTACCTTCTAAATAGATTTTTGTATTCGTTTTATCAGTAACCTGATTAACAGTAAAAGTCACAGCTACGGTGTCATTACTAATCTGTATTTCATGTGAGGGTCCCGCAGGTCCTTTCCCCAAGCCTACAGTATTGACGTCCTTTACACCTCTGGATATGGGTTCAAGATAGGTGTTCATACTTTGGAGGAGTTTTTGGGTCCCGGCCAGAGTATCCTGCATCATGCGCTGGTACTGCTCCCAAAATTCTGTCATAGCAGGATGATTATTATACATCCACCCCACCTCCTTTCATTACAAGATATGAAACTGCGCCCTAAAATGATAAAAAGTCGGTTATAAACCGACTTTCGTTTCACTTTTTGACCAGCATATTAATTAATAACTGCCGTATGGCGTTTTGCATGACTGGTGTCTGTAGGAGTTCCAGGAACTCATCCACGGTGTCCTTGGCCGTCTTCTGGGAAGCTACCTGGATTTGGGCCCGGTTAACTCTTCTTTCCTCATTGGCACGAATGATCTCTAAAATCTGCATAAAGCTATCCAGTTTAAAATTGATCTCGTCGAAGAGAAGCTTTATCGTATCTGCATGTCCCCGCAGGTTACTAAGGGTAGTTTCTACCTG
Source organism: Peptococcaceae bacterium (assembly GCA_020054815.1). GTDB lineage: Bacteria > Bacillota > Peptococcia > DRI-13 > DRI-13 > Thermanaerosceptrum. Next base: position 26,119 of record JAIHAN010000022.1, read on the forward strand.
GTCCAACTTGGCTACAAATTTTTCACTGACATGAAGCGGTGACATTTCCTGCTTTGGCTCATAAGAACTCTCTTTTTGCTGGGTATTATCTTCTATTGGAGGAAGAGTTGCTTGTTCTTGTTTAATTTCGTCTCTAATAACCTTTAATTCCTCAGGCTCTCTTTCTGTGACCTTTTCCGGTAACGCTTCCTCTGGAGTTTTATTTGGTTCAACTGGCTCCTCTTCCCTGGGATAGCCTCCCATTGGCATCATATAAGGCCTGGACT
>JAIHAN010000023.1 GCA_020054815.1 Peptococcaceae bacterium
CATGGGTGCCAGCGCACCGGCCTTCGGTATGCTGGGAACCCTGATTGGCCTTATTCTCATGCTGCGTGACCTCAACGACCCCAGTAAATTAGGCCCCGGAATGGCCGTAGCCTTAATCACCACTTTTTATGGTTCACTCCTGGCTAACCTGATTCTGTTGCCCATTGCGGGTAAGTTAAAACTGAGGAGCAGTGAAGAGTTGTTAATTAAAGAAGTCATGATTGAAGGGATCCTTTCTATCCAGGCTGGGGAAAACCCCCGTATTGTGGGTGAGAAGATGAAGGCCTTCCTGGAGCCCAAAGAAAGAATGCGTTTGGAAAAGTTAAGGGAAGAGGGTACGGCCCATGGTTAGGCGCAGACGTAAACAGGATTCGCCTCCCCCTGGCGCTCCCCTCTGGCTTACTACATATGGTGATATGGTAACGCTGATCCTTACTTTCTTTGTGCTTCTCTACTCCTATTCCTCCATTGATGCCGTTAAATGGCAGGCTGTGGTAATGTCCATCAAAGGTGCTTTAGGTGTATTGGACGGCGGTAATACCTTAGTCAATGGCCCGGCCATGGAACTGGCCGAGGATGGTCAAGGGGTAGGCAAGAAGGATCTGGATGAATATTTACAATACCAGAAAGAGATGCAAAGCCTCCAGGAAATTGAAAAAAAATTAGAAGCTTACCTGGAAGAGAAAAGCCTCCAGGAACAAATCACGGTTAATTTGGAAGAAAGAGGTTTGATTTTAAGGTTTCAGGACAGTGTGCTCTTTGCCAAGGGTAAGGCAGACCTGTTAAATGAGTCTATAGCCACTTTAAAACATGTCAGCGGTATCTTAAAAGACATCCCTAATGCTGTGCGTATCGAAGGACATACCGACGATTTACCCATCAATACACCACAATTTCCTTCCAACTGGGAATTATCCACCACACGGGCTACCAACGTGCTAAGGTTTTTAATCAGTCAAGGATTAGACGGCCGTAAATTATCAGCCGTTGGCTATGGAGAATACCGACCTGTAGTCCCCAATAACAATAGTGAAGAAAACCGCCGCAAAAACCGCCGCGTGGATATTGTCATTCTCCGCGAAAGTCTTATGAAAAATGAACCCAAATAGCAAAGGAAGTGTTCCAAATGAATACCAAGGAAGGTCTTGCCAAAAACATACGGTTGATTTTACTGGCTGTGGTTATCCTCTTGCTTGGTGTTTTCGTCTTTTGGATTGTTAATCTGTCCCAGCCCACAAACGGTCAGGAAGTAGAGAACAAGAAAGTTCAATTGGGCCCCATGTTTGAAACAGAATCCTTCACCGTAAATCTTTCCGAATCCACAAAACGTTATATCAAAGCCCAGTTTGCTTTAGAATTATCCAACGCTAAAGTGAAAACAGAGCTGGAAGAAAAACTGCCGCTTTTACAGGATGCCATCATTACAGTTTTAGCCAAACAATCCCTGGAGGTTTTAAGCACACCCGAGGGAAAAGAAAAACTGAAGGAGTCGGTAATGGAGGCCGTTAATTCTTTCCTGGAGAAAGGTAAAGTACAAAAAGTATACTTTAAAAGTTTCTTGTTTAGCTAGATATATACTAAATCTAGCTGTGCGGCTGCGTGGGAGGTGAGTAAGTGAGTGAGGTTTTATCCCAATCGGAAATAGATGCGTTATTGTCAGCCCTGCAGTCGGGGGAAGTTGACGTTGAAGCAATTCGTGAAGAACAAAACACAAAAAAAATCAGGGTTTACGATTTCCGCCGTCCCAATAAATTTTCTAAAGACCAGTTGAATACGATAGAAGTCATTTATGATAATTTCTGTCGACTCCTCACAACCCTGCTTTCGGGCAGCCTGCGGACCCGGGTAATGGTCAAGGTGGCTTCGGTAGAACAGGTAACCTATGAGGAATTTACCCGTTCCATACCAAACCCAACCATTTTAAATATTTTTAGTCTACCTCCTTTGGAAGGAAAGGCCATCCTGGAAATTAACCCCGTTATCGGCTTTAGTATTATCGACAGGCTGTTCGGCGGACCGGGCTTTAGTACAATTAAAGGCAGACCCCTTACCGAAATCGAAAAAACCGTCATGGAAAGAATCGTAGAAAAAATTCTTTCCCTCTTTACAGAAACCTGGGCCAGTCTGATTCATGTAGACGCCTTTTTAGAAAACATCGAGATTAACCCCCAATTCACCCAAATTGTTTCGCCTCTGGAGATGGTGGTCATCATCACGCTCAATACCCAGATAGGGGAAACGGAAGGCTTAATCAACATCTGTTTGCCCTGTTTAATGCTGGAGACCCTTTCGGGCAAACTGAACACGAAATTTTGGTTTACTACAAATATTAAAGCCCAGCACGAAGACAACTCCAAATTCATCCAGCAGGTGGTGGAAAAAGCCAGGATTCCTCTCACGGCTGTACTAGGTAAAACCAGTCTTACCGTAAAAGAATTATTGGAACTCCAGGTGGGAGATGTCATAGATTTAGAAAGAAAAAAAGACTCTGAGATTGAAATTTATGCCGGGTCGCGTTTGAAATTCTATGGCAAACCCGGTTTGTTGGGCAGCAAGCTGGCTGTGCAAATCAACAGGATTCAAGAGGAAGGGAGTGAGGATAATGAGTAGTATTCTGTCGCAAGAGGAAATAGATGCTCTGTTGAGAGGAACTGTGCCAGCAAGTACTTCTTTGAATGAAATACCTTCTGATACATTAAGTGATTTAGAAAAAGATGCATTGGGTGAGCTGGCTAATATTTCCATGGGATCGGCAGCCACTACCTTGTCTTCCTTACTAGGTAAAAAAGTTGAAATTACTACACCCCAGATTTCCATCACCAATCTGCGGGCTATCAGGGACAATTACCCCAAACCTTATGTGGTGGTTGATGTGAAATATACCCATGGCTTAAAAGGATCTAATGTTTTTGTGATCCATACCTACGATGCGGGAGTCATTGTTGACTTAATGATGGGGGGAGATGGCAGTAACCCTCCTCTGGAACTTACAGATTTACATATCAGTGCCATCAGTGAAGCCATGAACCAAATGATGGGTTCTGCGGCCACTTCTATGTCCCAGATACTCAGTAAACGTATCGATATCTCGCCGCCTACTCTGGATTTAATTGACCTGCGGGAACAGGAGATTATGGGAGGGTATCCCGACAGCCTGGTGAAGATATCTTTTCGGGTTGTCATCCAGGGCCTGGTTGACAGTGAGATGATGCAGATACTACCTGTACCTTTCGCCAAGGATATGGTAGCGGAACTCCTGGGTACAAATGATATGTCTCAGTATCAACCCAATCAAAAACCGGTACAAAATGAATTCACCAAAAAAGCAGAACCCGTATCACCACCCTATATCCCTGAACATAAATCCGTGCCGGAAACACCACCTCAGGCCCATGTTTCCGTTTCCCCCGTCCAATTTGCGCCGCTGAGTCATGAAATGAACCGACTGAATGTCCCCCCCAATCTTAACCTGATTATGGATGTCAGTCTCCAACTGTCCGTTGAACTGGGCCGTACCCACAAAAAGATCAGGGAAATCCTGGAGTTAACCTCCGGTTCCATTATTGAATTGGATAAACTGGCCGGTGAACCGGTGGATATCCTGGTAAACGGAAAGCTCTTGGCGAAAGGTGAAGTTGTTGTTATTGACGAAAACTTTGGTGTAAGGGTTACAGAAATCATTTCACCTATGGAAAGGGTAAAAAATTTACAATAGACATGATGTATTAAAGGAGGAGCACAAATGGGATTCAAAATAATGATTGTTGATGATGCAGCTTTTATGAGGATGATGTTAAAAGACATCCTGACAAAAAACGGCTATGATGTGATAGGTGAAGCTGAAAATGGACAAATTGCCGTAGATAAGTATAAGGACCTGCGTCCCGACCTGGTTACTATGGATATTACTATGCCTGAGCTAGACGGGATATCGGCAGTAAAAAAGATCAAGCAGTTTGATCCTAATGCCCGTATCGTCATGTGCAGTGCCATGGGGCAGCAGGCTATGGTCATCGATGCCATTCAGGCCGGTGCCAGGGATTTTATCGTCAAGCCCTTCCAGCCTGAGAGAGTACTGGAAGCTGTCAAAAAAGCCTTAGGTTAAGGCGACTCGGTTTTGCCGTAAAGGGGAGTTAGTGTGTACAGGAGCATAATGATGGACTTTTTTCCTTTCATATTGACTGCACAGAGTGATCCTTCGACACAGGAGATTGCAAAACTTCCCAGTGTGGCAGGGTTATTTTTCCGCATTATCATAAGTCTTGCGCTTATTCTTTTATTAACCTACGGAATTCTTAAGCTTCTTAAAAAACAGCAAACTCTGGAACAGAGACAGAAAGGCTGGATTGAAATCTACGACTATCAAGCCTTAGGTATGAACAGAGGCATCTATCTGATGCAAATCTTCTCCAGGATTTATGTTGTCGGGGTAAGTGAGGGGCAAATCAACATTTTACAAGAAATCGAACCAGACAACACTGCCTGGCTGGAATTAAAAGAAAGTATGATGAATCCTCCGAAACCCCTGAAAGGCGGTTTGTTCAGGATGAAGGAGCTCTGGAAAACTCTTGGCCAGGGTCCGGGGAAAGATGAAACAAACTCCTTTCAACGGCAGTTAAAAGAGCAGATTGATCGTGCCCATCGTTTGACACGTGAGGTAAAAAGAGGAGAGCACGATGAGTAGGATGAAGAAACTTTTCATAGTCACGATAGTTTTATTGGTCCTGATATCTTCCACAGCATTAGCTGCTCCCTTACCTATTCCCAAAATAGGTATTGATGTGGGTACGTCGGAGAAACCCCAGGATATTGCTCTAAGCTTACAGATTCTGGCCCTTTTAACCATCTTAAGCTTAGCCCCGGCTATCCTTATTCTGATGACAGCCTTTACCCGGATTATTGTAGTCTTTTCTTTTCTCAGAAACGCCCTGGCCACGCAGCAAATGCCGCCCAACCAGGTGTTAATTGGACTGGCACTCTTCTTAACCTTTTTTGTCATGGCTCCCGTCTGGAACGAAGTAAATCAAAATGCTCTGCAGCCATATCTTAGGGGAGCCATTACGCAAGAAGAAGCCTTAACCAAAGGGATGACTCCGCTCCGTGATTTTATGGTCAAACAGACCAGGGAGAAAGATTTGGCCTTATTCGTTAACTTGGCTAAAATGAATAAGCCTAATAGCATTCAGGAAGTTCCCACTTACGTGATCATTCCCGCTTTTGCCATCAGTGAGTTAAAAACCGCTTTCCAAATAGGCTTTATCATCTATATTCCTTTTATAGTCATTGATATGGTTGTATCCAGCACCTTAATGTCTATGGGTATGATGATGCTCCCGCCTATGATGATCTCACTACCCTTTAAGTTGCTCCTGTTTATCCTGGTGGATGGCTGGAACCTGGTAGTGCAAACCTTGATCATGAGCTTCCGTTAGTCTGATGAGGAGGATAGAACCCATGTCTCAGGAATTTATTATTTATTTAGGCCGGGAAGCTGTTTACACTATTCTCCTTTTGGCAGGGCCACTCTTAGGAGCCAGTCTCCTTATCGGCCTTTTGGTGAGCATTTTCCAGGCTACCACCCAAATTCAGGAACAAACGTTGACTTTTGTGCCTAAGATCGTGGTAGTGTTCTTGAGTTTAATCATTTTCGGCCCCTGGATGCTCAATTTATTAATTGCCTTTACCAGCAATCTCTTTGCAGTTATACCCAGGTTGATGTATTAATATTTAAGGAAGTAGTATGGACATTTTGACAATTTTTTTACAGGAAAATGACAAGTTCTTGATCCTCTTAGCACGTCTTTCTGGTTTGGCCTTTGCCCCGATTTTCAGTACGAGGGGTATTCCGGCTCTCTGGAAAGGTGCCCTGGCCTTAATTTTATCCTTCCTGGCCTGGAGACTGGGAGTTGCTGATGATTTTAGTGTCCCGGAAAGTTTTCTGGCCTATACCGTCATATTTATCTCTGAGTTTTTAATCGGTTTTGCCCTGGCCCTCACGACACAGTTTTTCTTTGCCGCTGTTCAGTTGGCAGGACAAATTATTGATACCCAAATGGGTTTTGGTATTGTCAATGTCATTGACCCCATGAGTGGTACGCAAGCTCCCCTGTTGGGTAATTTTAAATACATCCTGGCGCTCTTAGTATACCTGCAGATAGACGGTCATCACCTGTTTTTGCAAGCCCTTTTCGAAAGTTTTCAGGTAATCCCCATTGGCAGTCTCTCGCTTCGTCCGGAATTTTACCAAAGTATGATTAGTTTATTCGGCAATATCTTTGAACTTGGCTTTAAGTTATCCCTACCGCTGGTGGGCGCACTCCTGGCTGCTGATTTTATCCTGGGGATTATGTCCAGGACCGTTCCCCAAATGAATATCTTCATGGTTGGCATGCCCGCTAAAATCGTTTTGGGTTTTGCCATTCTCATCGTCGTCATTCCCTTTTATGTTTATCTTTTAAATGCAATGCTTACGGATTTAATTCAACAAACCTATAAGATCATGAGTGTTCTGGTATGATAAATCATTTCAAAATCAATTTACAGCTTTTTGCCGGGGAAAAAACGGAAAAAGCCACGCCGCGCAGAAGAGAGGAAGCCAGAAAAAAGGGGCAGGTCAGTAAAAGTAATGAGATCATTACTGTTATCGTTCTGACCTTGTCGCTTCTGGTGCTTAAGATGTGGCTTCCCCAGATGATGGTAGAATTCAAAGCATTTTTTGCTAATGTTTTTAACTACGCTGGAAATGACCTGACGGTAGAAAATGCCTCACTTTTGATCTATGAGGTACTGTTATTAACTTTGAAAATGGTAGGTCCTGTTGTTCTCACGGCTTTAGTGGCGGGATATGTGGCCAATGTGGGTCAGGTTGGTTTCCTTTTTACCACAGAACCCTTAAAGTTTGATTTAAACAGGATAAATCCCATCTCCGGTTTAAAACGGATTCTATCCAAGCGGGCCTTGGCTGAACTGGTAAAGTCTGTTTTAAAGACTGTTTTAGTGGGTTTTATTGCTGTTTCTTTTCTGCTGGAACAGCTTCCCCGCCTCACCGTCTTAATGGATTATCCCCTCATGAGCGCCATCACGGTGGTGGGTGATGTCATCTTCTCTGCTCTTTGGCGCATTATCCTTGTTTTGTTGGTACTTGCTGTGCTTGATTTTGCTTACCAGCGCTATGAATATGAGCAATCGTTAAAAATGAGCAAACAGGAGATTAAAGAGGAGTATAAAACCATCGAAGGAGACCCCCTGTTAAAGGCAAAAATAAAAGAACGGCAGCGCCAGCTGGCCACCCGGCGTATGATGCACGATGTGCCTAAAGCCACAGTTGTGATTACGAACCCTACGCACTACGCCGTAGCCTTACAGTACACAGAAAACATGAGTGCACCCGTAGTCGTGGCGAAAGGGCAGGACCAGATCGCCCTGAAGATTAAAGAAATCGCCCGGGAAAATAACGTGGTGATGGTAGAGAATAAACCTCTGGCCAGGTTATTGTATCAGAAAGTGGAAATAGGAGAGGCCATTCCCGCCGAATTATATCAGGCTGTAGCGGAGGTACTGGCCTATGTTTATAGAATGAAGCGGCGAACTTAGGAGAGAAAACAATGTCAACAACCCCTCTAACCCATAAATTAATGCGGCATACCGATATTATCGTAGCAGTAGGGATTATTGCTATGGTCATCATGATGATTATTCCGCTGAATCCCCGGCTGCTCGATGTCTTGCTGGTCTTCAATATCACCTGCTCCCTGGTTATTCTCCTGGTAGCTATGTACAACAAGGAACCCCTGGACTTTTCCGTATTTCCTTCTTTACTTCTGGTAATGACCTTGTATCGTTTGTCCTTAAATGTTTCCTCCACGCGTTTGATCTTACTGGAGGGTAATGCCGGGGAAGTGATACAGCAATTTGGTCAATTCGTGGTGGGAGGAAACCCTTTTGTTGGCTTGGTTATCTTTTTAATTTTGATTGTTATTCAATTTATTGTTATCACCAAAGGTGCCGAACGTGTAGCAGAGGTAGCGGCGCGGTTTACACTGGATGCTATGCCCGGTAAACAAATGAGCATCGATGCTGACTTAAATGCCGGTCTGATTTCCGAAGATGAAGCCAGGAAAAGAAGAATGACCATTCAACGGGAAGCCGATTTCCATGGTGCCATGGATGGTGCCAGTAAGTTTGTGAAAGGAGATGCCATTGCCGGTATTGTCATTACCATCATCAATATTCTGGGAGGCATGGCAGTGGGGCTCCTCCAAAAAGAAATGGGCAGTATTACGGAGGTAGCTAAAGTGTATACTTTGCTCACCGTGGGTGACGGACTGGTCAGCCAGATACCGGCATTACTCCTGTCCACTGCCACAGGCATTATTGTGACCCGGGCTGCTTCAGATAACAGTTTGGGGGATGATTTAACGGCACAAGTCTTTTCCCAGCCCAAAGTGCTGTCTATTGCTGCCGGTGTCCTTCTTTTCCTGGGGCTTGTTCCCGGTTTGCCCAAACTGCCCTTTTTCTTATTAGGTTTTGGTTTGGCTGCCTTGGCCTATATCATGTATCAAGCGAAGCGGACTATTCTCCGGGAGGAAGCCCAAGAAGCGGAGAAAGCGGAAGTGGCTGAAATCAAAAAGCCCGACAGTGTCTACTCACTTCTCCAGTTGGATCCCATAGAGTTAGAAATGGGATACGGGTTGATCCCCTTAGTGGATACGCAGCAAGGGGGAGATCTTCTGGAAAGGGTAGTCATGATCAGGCGCCAGTGTGCCGTGGAATTGGGCCTGGTGATCCCGCCTATCCGCATACGTGATAACATGCAGCTTGTGCCTAATACATATTTGCTGAAATTGAAAGGTGTCCCTTTAGCCCGGGGTGAAATAATGCTGAATCATTATCTGGCCATGGGAGGAGACGCTGAGCTGCCGGGTATACCCACCCGGGAACCTGCTTTTGGCTTACCTGCCAAATGGATCAGCGAGTCAGTGCGGGAGCAGGCGGAACTCCTCGGTTTTACCGTGGTTGATCCTCCCTCGGTACTTGCCACCCATTTGACAGAGTTCCTGAAAAACAACGCCGCGGATATCTTGAGCAGGCAAGATATAAAAGTTTTACTGGATAATGTGAAAAAAGAATATCCTGCTGTGGTGGAGGAAGTTGTACCCAATGTCCTTTCCTTGGCCGATGTACATAAAGTCCTTGCTAACCTGTTAAGGGAGCGCATTCCCATTAGAGATATGGTCTCTATCCTGGAAGCATTGGGAGATTGGGGTACTGTCACCAAGGATACGGATATTTTGACGGAATATGTGCGGCAAAAATTAGCAAGGCAGATTGGCCAGCTTTATAGTGATGAAGAAGGTAAATTATATTGTATTACCCTGGACCCAAGGGTGGAAGAAATAGTGAAGGATAGCATAAAGATGAGCGAACATGGCACCTATCTTGCCATAAATCCTGCCACTGCCCAGGATATTATCCGGCAGTTAACGGGGCTTATGGAAAAAACAGGGCATTTAGGCAAACAACTGGTGGTTTTGGTTAACCCAATAATTAGGCCTTATTTTCGCAAACTAATCGAACGGGTAGCCCCCAGTCTTCCCGTAGTGTCTTATAATGAAATACCCGGCCACCTGGAGGTAGAATCAGTGGGGATGGTGAAGATTTAAATGCGGGTTAAACGTTTCGTGGCCACAAATATGCAGGAAGCCATGGCAAAGGTTAAAAACGAAATGGGTAATGATGCTGTCATTCTTCATACTCGCCACTTTAAAGAAGGGGGATTCCTGGGGCTTTTTGCCAAAAACTATGTGGAAGTGACGGCCGCCCTGGAACAGCCTAAACCTAATCTGCAGCCGGTATTTCAGGTTGCCAAATCCTTGGTAACCAGGGATGAAGACAGGAGCGACTCCGAAACAAACCCAAGCGTGCCCCTGGTCAAGACCTCCTCACTTCTCACTTATGAATTAAAAGAAATGAAAGATTTAATGCAGGAGATGGTAGAGCAAATTGAGCAGGTCGCTCAAATGCCCCAGTTTCCCAGGCTAGGACAGAATTTATACCAGCGTCTAATCAAACAAGAAGTTGAAGATAAAATCGCCAGGAAAATTGTAAAAACAATGCTGCAGCAAGTAACCCTGCAGCCCCAGCTTACACCGGAACAGTTAGAGCATATTTTCTTAACCAATATTTTGAAATCTCTCAAAAAAAGTAAACCCATTGCCTTAGGAAAAGACAGGCAAAAGAGACCTTTACTCTGTGCTCTGGTAGGTCCTACCGGTGTGGGCAAAACCACTACCATCGCCAAACTGGCCGCCATGTATGCCATTATGGAACGCAAAAAGGTGGCTCTGGTTACGGTCGATACTTATCGTATCGCAGCTGTGGAGCAGTTAAAAACAGTAGGAGAAATTATGGGTGTACCCGTTAGGGTTGTGTTTACCCCGCAAAATTTACGAGAATGTCTCGGGGAGCTTACGGATAAAGATATTATTTTCCTGGATACGGCGGGACGCAGCCATAAAAATGTCATGCAGATTACGGAACTAAAAAGTTACCTGGAAATAGCCAATCCTGATCATACTTTTCTAGTACTTTCCAGTACGGCCAAATACCAGGATATGCTGGAGATCATCAATACCTATCTGGATTTAAATATCAACCGTTTGATTTTCACCAAATTGGATGAAACATCCAGCTTTGGCCCTATCTATAACATAGCCTGCCGCAGCAAGCTCCCCCTTTCTTATTTTACAACGGGGCAGAATATTCCTGATGATATTGAGATAGCCGACCCCATCAAACTTGCTCAATTGTTGGTAAAGGAGTAACCAGTTATGAACAATCAGGCCGAAAATCTACGTTTATTAGCGCAGCGTATGAAAAGCAATTTACAGGCCCAGATAAATGGTGAGACAAAGATAACCAGAGTCATAACGGTTACCAGCGGTAAGGGCGGGGTAGGTAAGTCCAATTTCACGGTAAACTTAGGCATTGCCTTATGTGAATTGGGACAGAAGGTAATCATTTTAGATGCGGATTTGGGCCTGGCCAATATAGATGTAATTTTGGGGATATCCCCCGCCTATAATCTGGCTCACGTCATGGCGGGGGAACAAACCATCAAGGAAATCCTGTGCGAGGGACCCAAAGGTGTGAAAATTATCCCCGGTGGTTCCGGCATGCATGAATTAGCCAATTTAAAGGACTGGCAGCTGGAACATTTTCTTGCCAAGCTGAGCCAACTGGAAGGAGATGCGGATATTCTCCTCATTGACACAGGTGCGGGGCTTTCCCGCAGTGTCTTAAGCTTTGCCCTGGCGGCCGATGAAATCATCGTAATTACCACTCCTGAGCCTACAGCCCTTACTGATGCCTATGGGCTTATTAAAACTATTCGCCAGCAGCGCTATCAGGGTAAAGTTAATCTCGTGGTGAACAGGGTTTTTTCTTCTGCCGAAGCCAATGTTGCCTATAATAAACTGAAAATAGTTGTAAATCGCTTCCTGAAGTATTCTTTAGATTTTTTGGGGTATATCAATGAAGATCCCAAAGTAGCTCAGGCTGTCAGAGAGCAGCAGCCTTTTGCTCTTGCTTTTCCCCACACACAGGCTACCCATGACATTTATTTAATGGCGGCAAAAATTTGTAACCAGGAGTATAAACCTCCCCTTTACCATGGCGTGAAAGGTTTTTTTCACAGGGTTGCAAACTTTTTAAAATAGGTGAACCATATGGATATTGAAAACATATTAAAAATAAATAAACGAATACAAATTGAACTAATGGACGAAAAAGGCCAAATAGAACGTTATCCTAGCAGGGTTGAAAATATTCATGACAATGAAATCATTGTCGTTGCACCCATAAAAGATAGGGTTACTGTACCTATACCTGTTGATACGTCATTGTCGGTAACGGTATGGGACCACTGCTCTGCCTACAATTTTCAAACTAATGTTATAAAAAGAAGTAATCTTCGCTTACCGCTTTTACACTTGGCAGTTCCCCCACGCATTAATAGAATTCAACAGCGAGATTTCGTGCGGGTACCTTTAAGTCTGGAAGTTATTGCCAGTTTTGTTCATCCCCAGTTCGGTTACCAGGAGATAAAATGCGTAACCAAAGATATAAGCGGTGGAGGGCTGATGTTAATTTTTACGAAATCGCCCCCTTTTACTAAAGGAAGTGAAGTAGATATTAGTTTTTCTTTGGAAAATAAGGAAATCAAGGCCCGTGGCAAAGTGGCATGGCTCAGTCTGGAAACAGATGCAAGCGGTATCCAGAGATATCTCGTAGGAATAAAGTTTATCAATATTTCCGAAAAAGACAGGGGCCGTATTATCAAATATGTTTTCCAACGCCAAATAGAGCTGAGAAAAAGGGGGCTGCTATGATTGCATAATACAGGGAAAAAGATACGGGTTTTGGTGGCCGATGATTCAGCTTTCATGCGGAAAGTTTTGAGCGACATCATCAACAGTCATCAAGACCTGGAAGTGGTGGGAACAGCCCGTAACGGTGAGGAAGCATTACAAAAAGCTGTAACCCTGCAACCTGACGTCATCACTCTGGACGTGGAGATGCCGGTGCTGGACGGACTTTCTACCCTTGAGAAAATCATGGAACAGTACCCCGTACCGGTGATCATGCTGTCTGCCTTAACCAGGGCAGGGGCCAGTGCTACCATCAGCGCCCTGGAGAGGGGGGCAGTTGATTTTTTAGCCAAACCAGGAGGGTCTATTTCTTTAGATATAGGCAAATCCCAAGAAGAAATTATCAATAAAATAAAAATGGCCGCGGAAATACCGCGGCATAAATGCAAAAACTGCCGGCAGGATACCTTAGGCTTAGAGAAAAAAAATTATCTTAAAAGAGCCTCTACGGCTAACGCCTTTACTCTGGTAGCCATCGGTACTTCCACCGGTGGACCTAAAGCGTTACACGAGGTGATCAGCAGGATACCAGCCGGCTTAAATGCGGCCCTGTTTATTGTCCAGCATATGCCCCCGGGTTTCACCAAATCCCTGGCGCAGCGCTTGGATGCCATTTCATCCTTCGCAATCAAAGAAGCAGAAGAGGGAGATGAGGTAAAAAACGGTTTTGCTTACATAGCGCCAGGTAATTACCACATGGAAGTGCTGCCAAGACAGGAAAAATTATTTATCCATTTGCATCAAGCACCAAATGTCAATGGCCACAGGCCCTCAGTCGATGTCCTTATGCACTCTGTAGCCAGGATTAATGCCCCCAAGATTGGTGTGATTATGACGGGTATGGGCCATGATGGTGCCCAGGGCATGCTGGCCCTCAAAAAGGCAGGTGCCATTAATATAGGAGAAAGTCCTGAAACATGCGTCGTTTACGGTATGCCCAAAGCCGCTATGCAGTTGGGTGCTGTTGATTATGAAGTGCCCGTTCAGGAGATAGCAGAGCGAATTGTACAAGCCCTGAGATAAAATGGAGGTGTTGTTTATGGATATGAATCAGTACTTAGACTTATTTTTAGAAGAATCCCTGGAGCATTTACAAAACCTAAACCAAAGCCTGCTTGCTCTGGAGAATAATCCGGAAAGGTTAGACCTGCTTGATGAAATTTTTCGTGCAGCCCACACCTTAAAAGGCATGTCGGCAACCATGGGCTATAATTCGATTGCACAATTAACGCACCAAATGGAAAACCTCCTGGATAAGTTACGGGAAAGAAAGTTGTCTTTAAGCCCGGAAATTATTGATGCCCTCTTTCAATGTGTTGATGCCCTGGAAGAAATGGTCGGCAGCATTAGAGAAGGAAGGGAACCTCAAACAGCCATTGGCCAACTGGCAGCAGGCTTGGCTCTTTTGGAAAAAGGCGAGAGTATACAGGCGTCCGTAAAACAAAATGTAGAAGCCCCTGCCCCCACGGCAGATGTCTCTATTCAGTTTAATGAATATGAAAAGAATTTAATTAATGCCGCCTTAGAAAAGGGTTATCATGCCTACCAGCTGCAAATCCATATTGATGAGCAGTGTTTAATGAAAGGCGTCAGGGCCTTTATGGTCTTTCGCAACCTGGAAAATGTCGGTGAGATTATTGCCTCCCGCCCCAGTGTGCAGGATATTGAAGACGAAAAGTTCGATAACCACATTACCGTTGTCCTTGTTACACACCAGAAAGAAACTGAAATCCAAACCCAGCTGGATGTCATCTCTGAAGTAAAACTGGCCAACATTACTCCCCTTGGTTCGTATAAACCCAGTTCTCAGCCCTATGAAGAAATGCAAGGAACTAATAGCAATAACAACATCGTCAAAGAGGAAAATAAAACAAATAACGATAAAAAACAGAAAATACACCAGACGGTAAGGGTAGATATTGGGCGTTTAGACAAACTGATGAGTCTTGTCGGTGAATTAGTCATTAACAAGACCCGCCTGGAACAAATCCATTTGACCAATAACACCATAGGATTGAATGAAACCATTGAACAGATTGACCGGATTGCGACAGACCTGCAAAACGTGGTACAAAATGTGCGCATGGTCTCCATTGAACAAGTGTTTAACAGATTTCCCCGGATGGTGCGGGATTTAGCCAAAGAATTAGGTAAAGAAGTAAACCTTATCCTGGAAGGAAAGGAAACGGAATTAGACCGTACAGTGATTGACGAAATTGGTGATCCCCTGGTTCATTTGATTCGCAATGCCATCGACCATGGCCTGGAATCTCCCGAAGAAAGGGTCAAGGCCAACAAAAATAGGGAAGGAATGTTAAAACTGGCGGCGCGCCATGAAGGAAACCAGGTTGTGATCGTAGTCGAAGATGACGGTAAAGGCATTAATGTCAATGCTATAAGGGAAAAGGCCCTAAAGAATGGCCTGATCACGCCTGCCCAGGCAGAAAATATGGATGACCAGGCCATTGTCAATCTTGTCTTTGAACCGGGTTTTTCTACGGCTCAAACTATTACGGACATCTCAGGCCGCGGTGTGGGCCTCGATGTGGTTAAGAGTAAGATTCAGGCTTTAAGTGGGCAAGTTCATTTAGAAACGAAACAGAGCCAAGGTACTAAATTTGTGATTAAACTTCCCTTAACCCTTGCCATTATCCAGTCCTTACTGGTCAAGGTACAAGAGGAAACCTTTGCCATACCTCTTGGCAATATTGATGAAACGACTAACCTGGAAGCAGATCATATCAAAAATATTCAGGGACAACAGGTCATGGTTTTAAGAGGTAAAGTCCTGCCCCTATTATTTATCAAAAACCTCCTGGCAGTACCCGGCCATAAGGAACAGCATGAGCTGTATGTGGTTGTGGTGAGAAAAGGTGAGCAGCAGGTGGGCTTAGTAGTTGATGAACTCATTGGACAGCAGGAGATCGTCATCAATTCCCTGGGCAAGTTACTCACCGGCTTACCGGGTATAGCCGGTGCCTCCATTCTGGGTGATGGCAAAGTTTCCTTAATTCTCGATATCGGAACTTTATTCTAAGGAGGATTTTCTCATGAATGATCAGAATCAAGGGAATATAGCAGATGAAATTCAACTGGTGGCCTTCAAATTGGGGAATGAAGAATATGCTGTCGACATTTTAGCTGTACAGGAAATCATACGCTGGACACATATCACACGGGTTCCCAAGGCCCCTTCTTTTGTCAAGGGTGTCATCAATTTACGGGGGACTGTTATCCCTGTCATTGACTCCCATAAACGTTTTAATCTTCCGCAAGTGGAAACTACCGAAACAGCCAGAATCATCGTGTTTCGCCTGGAAGACGTGGCTGTTGGTCTTACTGTTGATTTGGTTACAGAAGTCATACGTCTCTCGACCGAGCAAATAGAAAAAACCCAGAGTGTCGGGGGCATTAATGATCAATTTGTGAAAGGGATAGGTAAAATTGCCGATCGTCTGCTGATTATCCTTGATTTAGATAGAGTATTGGATTTCAGTATAGAGCAGCAATGAGGATAGGAGCGATAAAATGAAAGACTTTAGTGAGCTCAATGCCATTCAGCTCGATGCCCTAAAAGAAATCAGCAATATTGGAGCCGGTAATGCCGCTACTTCTCTTTCCCTCATGCTGGGGAGAAAAATTGATATGAGCGTTCCCAAAGCCAATATTGCCCCCTTTAATCAGATTATGAATTATCTTGGCGGGGCGGAATCGGAAGTTGCCGGCGGCTACATGAGGGTGGACGGAGAATCACCTATGGGAATTCTTTTTCTCATTCCTAAAGATCAGGTATATTTTTTTATCGACCTCATTTTCGGACAACCCCTGGGAACTACTCAGGATTTAAATGAGATGCATTTTTCGGCCCTCAAAGAAATCGTCAATATTTTGGCCGGTTCTTACCTCAATGCCCTTTCCGCTTTTACACAGCAAGTGTATTCACCCTCGGTTCCTGCCCTGGCCATTGATATGGCCGGAGCCATCCTGGGCGAAGTTCTCCAGCAAATAGGTGAATTTAGCGACTATGCCTTAGTCATAGAAAACGTGTTTATTGAACAGGAAAGGCATATCAGCGGGCACTTCTTTTTATTACCCGAACCCAAAACCCTGGAGTTATTATTGCGTACGCTGGGAGTGTTATGATGACGACGGAACCCATAAAAGTGGGGATGGCCGATTTAAGAGCTGCACCGGCCCCCCTCACGTTAATTACAACCGGATTAGGGTCATGCGTGGGAGTTTGCTTATGGGACCCTATTACGAAGGTCGGAGGACTGGCCCATATTATGCTGCCCGACAGCACCCAGTCCCGCAGTATACAAAATAAAGCCAAATATGCTGATACGGGAGTTACCCTTTTAATAGAGGAAATGGTCAAATTGGGTGCCCAAAAGGGGCGCCTGGTGGCCAAAATTGCCGGTGGTGCCCAAATGTTTAATTTCCCCGGTGCAAGTAATGTTATGCGTATTGGGGAACGTAATACAGAAGCGGTAAAAAAGTGTCTTGAACAGGAGAAAATTAAAATTTTGGCGGAGGATACGGGGGGCAATTTTGGTAGAACCATTGAATTCTCTACGACCAATGGTCAACTGTTGATTAAAACCATCAGTAAAGGAGAAAAAGTTGTCTAGACAGGGGAGTCTAAAATGAAATCAGAACCTTATGAACTTTGGTTGAATTACGTGAATGAGAAGAGCCCTGCACTGAAAGAACAACTTATTTTACATTATGTAACGCTGGTACAGAAAATCGCCAACAAGGTTTCTTATTACCTGCCATCCCATCTTACGAAAGAGGACCTTTTCAGCTATGGAATCTTTGGCCTTCTGGAAGCCATAGACCGTTATGATCCTAAACAGGGTATTCCCTTTCCCGTCTTTGCCGGAAAAAGAATAAAAGGCGCCATTATTGACGGGGTAAGGAAGGAAGATTGGATCCCCGTAAATATTCGCCGCCAGGCCAGACTTTTGGAACAGGCCTATCAAAAATTAGAAATGAAGCTTGCACGTAATGCCAGCGATGAAGAGGTAGCGGCGGAATTAAACATAACTCCGGAAGAAATGGAACGCTGGTTGAAAAATACCCATTTATTCACCATAATCTCTTTGGATGAACCTGTTACGGAAGGGCAGGAAATATCATTAAAAGATAATGTTACGGATAATGTTAGTCCAAATCCTGTACAAATAGCGGAGAATAACGAAATTAAAATGATCCTGGCCAAAGCGGTGGAAGAACTGCCTGAAAAGGAAAAACTTGTGATCAGTCTTTTTTA
Organism: Peptococcaceae bacterium; assembly: GCA_020054815.1. GTDB lineage: Bacteria > Bacillota > Peptococcia > DRI-13 > DRI-13 > Thermanaerosceptrum. The sequence goes on from JAIHAN010000023.1 coordinate 17,704, forward strand.
CTATCATGATCTAAACAATAAAGAGATTGCCCGTGTCTTAGAGCTGTCAGATGCCAGGGTATCACAAATACATACGAAAGCCATTTTTCGCCTGCGGGGTAAGCTTTCCAGAATGAAAAAAACGTTATTAGGATTAGGGTAAGGGAGGGATATCTAATGGAGGAGAAAAGCATAGGTTCATCAGGCCGGAATTATTATTTAACCGTGAAAGATGATGGGATTTATCTAAAGATCGTTCACGAGCCCCTTCTGTTCCCAGTTGTGCCGGAAGATATTTTTGCCGACTTAAGAAAGAGAAAAATCCCCTTTGAGGAAAATAAAATAGAAAAAATCTATGCAGCAGCAGATGGAACTGAACATAAAATTTCTCCTCTCCTGGACGGTTGTAATTTAGATCCTCTTCTCAAAATCAAAGTGAGTCCCGATAAAAACAAAGCCTACCTGCAAGTTTATCCTGCTTTGAATAAACGACAATTTAATGCCGAAGATATAAGAAACATTATGGCTGAGCACGGTATTGTCGAGGGCATCAAGACTGAAATTTTTCCGAAGATTGTTGCTGAACAGGATAATTTTCATGAATGGTTAATCGCCGAGGGCATTGAGTGTAAAAATGGAGAAGACGCTAAACTTATTTTTCATTTCAACCCTAAAGGTTTAGATATAAAACCCAGAGAATTAGAGGACGGCAGTGTCGATTTTTACAATCTTAATCTGATTCAATTAGTACAGGCAGGTACGACACTGGTAGAAAAAATTCCCGCCACCCAGGGCGTGGATGGCAAAAATATTTATGGAGAAAACATCAAAGCTGCCGCTGGCAAAGACATTCGCCTGCCTCTGGGACTAAACACCCAGGCTATTAACAATAACACGGCCCTAATAGCCACAGCCCAGGGGCATGTGGTCATGGCCAACAATAAAATCAATGTTTTCCCCATTTACGAAGTTCGAGGGGATGTGGATTTTGCCACAGGCAATATTAAGTTTCCTGGCAATGTCAAAGTTTACGGCAGCGTAAAGCATGGCTTCCAGATTGAATCCGGGGGTGATGTGGAGATTGCCGGTAATTTGGAAGGGGAAATTATAGCTGATGGTAATGTACAGGTAAAGAAAGGCATAGTGAGAGGTAAGGTTACAGCTAAAGGTTATGTTTATGCCCGTTCCATTGAACATGGCTATATAGAAAGCGGTGCTGATGTTATTGTGACCGAAGCCATCATGCACAGTACGGTTCTGGCCACACGCAAAATTTCCGTTGGCGGCAAAAAAGGTCTCATTGTCGGAGGCCAATGCAGTGCTGTAGAAGAAATACTGGCAAAAAATATTGGTTCCCACATGGCTACCGTTACCACCCTGGAAGTAGGCGTCCGCCCGGAACTGCGCCAGGAATACAAGGAGATTAGTCGAAAGCTTACGGTTAATCAAGAAAATTATGATAAAGTCCAAAAGGCCATTAAGATGTTACAGGAGGTTAAGCAAAAAATTGGAGAATTGCCTCCCGATAAAAACAGTCTCTTATTAAAATTAAACAAGACCCAGTATCAAATCACCCAGGAAAACGAAGAACTTGGAAAAAGAAAAGCCGAACTTGAAGGGATTTTTCAAGATATGGTTAACGCTAAAGTTCGTGTGGAAAATGCGGTCTATCCTGGTGTCACAGTCATCATTGGTAAAGCTACTTATATAGTAAGGGATGAGATGAGGAAGGTCATACTAAAACTTGATGATCTTGATGTTAAACCTTATCCCATCACAGGGTAGGAGGGATTGGTTATGACTGTCAATCCTGTTGATATGCAGGTATTATTGCCCAGAGTCGGTGAAGTTAATAAAATCCAGAGGAATCTTCAACAGCAGCAACAGATGGAGCAGCAGGTTCTGGCCCAGGTGGTACAGCAGGATATCAAAAATAAAGAACAAGCAGTGCAGCGTTCAAATTCTACTGAAAACAAAAACATCTCTAACGACAGCCAAAAGAAGGAAAAAGGCAAGCAAAAGCGAGCCAAGAACACAAAAAATGACAAAGAGGAAGAGAACGTGGTGGTTACCTGCCCGGAAAATATTGGAAAATTTTTTGATATTAAAATTTAATGGTGGGCCGGAGGTTGTTTCATGGTGTTTTTAAACATTTTTATTTTAATTTGCAATATTCTCCTCATGGCCATGCTCGTTAAAAAAACCAAAGTTTTGCAGGAAATAAACAGAGAAAACCGGTTAATTCAAAAGAATATGCAAACTCTGGTAGAAGAAAACAGCAAACTTACCAACCTGATTTTAGATGAATTAGAAAGTAAACTGTCCGAGGCAAGACAAGTGATCGAGTTTTTTGAGCAAAACACGTTAGTGCTGCCTCAAAAACAAGAGGACAGTGTCCCTAAGAAGAGTAAAGTTCTTCATTCTGTTGAAAAACCGCTGGCAACAGTGGAAGAGACCCCACTGAAAAAGTCAAACAATTCTCCTGTAGATTTACAAAGAATGGGAATGTCCGTAAGAGAAATTGCGGAAAAACTGAATATGACCCAGGGGGAAATAGCCCTTAAATTGAATTTACAGGAGAAAATGGAGAACTATAAATATAACGCCAAATAAATTGCGAAAAACATTTGTCATGAACAATGGTTTTTGTTATACTAACAATTGGTGTTAAATACACACGCTATTTGATTTACTCCAAGGTGCCGGTTGGTCTGGAGTAAAAATGAAGATAGCGGCGGAGAAACCTAAAGGGGAAGGAGGTGTAGTAAATGTCTGTAATTTCTATGAAGCAGCTGTTGGAAGCAGGCGTTCATTTCGGTCACCAAACCCGTCGTTGGAACCCTAAAATGGCTCCCTATATTTTCACAGAACGTAATGGCATCTATATTATTGACCTGCAAAAAACTGTGAAAAAGGTGGAAGAGGCTTACGAATTTATTCGTAGTGTGGTAGCGGAGGGTAAGCATATCCTTTTTGTTGGCACAAAAAAGCAAGCCCAGGAAACAGTAAAAGAGGAAGCAGAACGCTGCGGTATGTACTACGTTCATGAACGCTGGTTAGGGGGCATGCTCACCAACTATCATACCATCCAAAAGAGAATCCAGTACTTAAAAGAACTGGAAGAAATGGAGAACAACGGTACATTCGAAGTTCTACCCAAAAAAGAAGTGGCTAAGCTTTTAGGTGAAAAAGAAAAGCTGGAGAGATTCCTTGGTGGAATTAAGGATATGCCTGGTCTTCCCGGTGCCTTATTTGTCATAGATCCTCGTAAGGAACATATTGCTATCGCGGAAGCGAGACGTTTAGGTATTCCTATCGTTGCTATTGTCGATACAAATTGTGATCCCGACGAGGTGGATTATGTGATTCCCGGCAACGATGACGCTATTCGTGCTGTTAAATTATTAACGGCAAAAATCGCCGATGCCGTGCTGGAAGCGAATCAGGGTCAAGTAGGCAACGAAGGTAATGAAGAAGAGTAAAAAATTAGGGGTGACCGAGGGGTAATTGGTACCCCTAGTCACCTCTTTTCTTTTTAATTTATCTCCCCCGGGAAATACTACTAGTTAAATAGGAACACAGGAGGATGTGTAGTATGATTACTGCGGAAATGGTTAAAGAATTGCGTGAACGTACCGGTGCTGGTATGATGGATTGCAAAAAAGCCCTCATGGAAAAAAACGGAGACATGGAAAAAGCCATCGAATACCTGAGGGAAAAAGGACTGGCCGCAGCTGCTAAGAAAGCCGGCCGTGTGGCTGCAGAAGGCCTTGTTGAATCCTACATACATGGCGGGGGTAGAATTGGTGTTCTGGTGGAAGTTAACTGTGAGACTGATTTTGTGGCTAAGACCCCTGGCTTTAGGGAATTCGTCAAAGATATAGCTATGCAGATTGCAGCAGCTAAGCCGGAATACGTGCGTAAGGAAGAGGTACCCCAGGAAATCATTGAAAAAGAGAAGCAGATTTTAAGAGCCCAGGCTTTAAACGAAGGTAAACCCGAAAAAGTTGTGGAAAAAATGGTTGAGGGCAGAATTGAAAAATTCTATAAGGAAGTATGCCTGCTGGAGCAGCCTTTTATCAAAGACACCGATATCACCGTTCAACAACTCTTAACTGAAAAGATCGCCCAGATCGGCGAAAATATTAATATCCGCCGTTTCGCCCGTTATGAATTAGGCGAAGGTATTGAAAAAAAACAGGCAAACTTTGCGGAAGAGGTAATGGCGCAAATCAAAGAGTAATAATTAAGAGAACACGTGCGTGTTCTCTTTTTAAAAATTTACACATCCGTTTAAAAAGAGGATTTTTTGAGTGTGTGTAGAAGTAGCAGAAATGGAGGTAATTTCCCCTATGGAATCACCTAAATACAGAAGAGTGGTGATTAAGCTCAGCGGGGAGGCATTAGCCGGCGAGCTTGGTTATGGGTTGGAACATAAAATTCTCGATTCTATCGCTCAACAAGTCAAGGAGATCGTATCTATCGGTATAGAAACCGCCATCGTGGTGGGCGGCGGCAACATCTGGCGCGGTGTATCCGGCAGTGCAAGGGGCATGGACAGGGCCACTGCCGATTATATGGGTATGTTAGCCACAGTGATTAATGCTTTAGCCCTGCAAGATGCCCTGGAAAGTCGTGGCGTACCCACCAGGGTGCTCTCTGCCATCGAAATGCGCCAGGTAGCCGAGCCTTATATTAGGCGAAGAGCAATCCGGCACCTGGAAAAAGGAAGAGTTGTGATATTTGCAGCGGGAACAGGCAATCCTTATTTTTCTACCGATACTACCGCAGCTTTAAGAGCGGCTGAAATTGAAGCTGAAGTTATTCTAATGGCCAAGAAAGTGGACGGGGTATATGATTCAGACCCCAAGAAAAATCCGGATGCTCAAAAATTTAAGGAACTTACTTACATTGATGTTTTAAACAAGGGTTTGGGGGTTATGGATTCTACGGCTACATCTCTCTGCATGGATAATAATATACCGCTCATTATTTTTAGTATTTTGGAAGAAGGAAATATTAAAAAAGTGTTAATGGGTGAAGAAATAGGGACAATTGTAGGGAGGGACCAAAATGGTTAAAGATGTGATTAAAGAAACTGAAGACAAAATGAAAAAGACCATCGAAGTGTTGCGTAAAGATTATGCAACTTTACGGGCGGGACGGGCTAATCCATCTATACTGGAAAAAGTAACGGTGGATTATTATGGTACTCCTACCCCCATCAATCAGGTTGCTAATATTTCTGCCCCGGAACCAAGATTATTAACGATTCAACCCTGGGATAAGTCCCTGGTTCCCACCATTGAAAAAGCCATCTTAAAGTCAGATTTGGGTTTAAATCCCAGCAGTGATGGCAGTTTAATCCGTATTGTCATACCGCAGCTGACCCAGGAGCGCCGGCTGGAACTGGTGAAAACGATTAAAAAGAAAGCGGAGGAAGCCAGGGTCAGTATTAGAAACATCCGGCGAGACAGTAATGATAAAGTAAAAAATCTCGAAAAAACTAAAGTTATCTCCGAAGATGAAACCAAAAAAGGCCAGGATGAGATTCAAAAACTTACCGATAAATATATTAAAGAAGTGGACCATGTTTTAGAGGTAAAAGAAAAGGAGATAATGGAAGTATAAGTGGATAACCGGTTTATTCATTTATTGGGAAGAACGCAAGAAGAGGCCGTAGAGTTCTTAAATTCCCAAAATTACGTATACCAGATAAAACATACGGTAAACCCGCGGGATCATATGGGCAATAAGATAAATAGAGTGATTCGGGTGAAACAGAGAAAGGATATCATTGAAGTGGTTGTGGGACTGTTTGAGGCTCCTGTCACGCCGCACTAAGATGAATAAGGAATAACCCCCTCTCTGAGGGGGTTTTCCTACATAGGGAGGGAAGAGTCTATCGTGAAGTCATATTTAGCCAGGCTTTATAAATACTTTTCTAAAGCAGATAAGAAAATAGATATAAACACTATACAAAAGAAGGCTCTACCTCAACATATTGCGATCATTATGGATGGGAACGGACGCTGGGCCAAGAAACGCGGCCTGCCCAGAACCATAGGACATAGAGCAGGCGTGGAATCGTTGAAAAAAATTGTTGAAGCTTGTGGTGAAATTGGCATAAAATATTTAACGGTGTACGCTTTTTCCACAGAAAACTGGAAACGTCCCAAAGAAGAAGTGGATACTTTGATGAATTTACTTGTGGAGTATATTGAAAAAGAACTGGATACCCTTGATAAAAACGGGGTCTGTATTAAACCCATTGGCAATCTTCTCGAACTCCCGGAAAATGCCAAATACCAAATTTATAAAGCAATTGAAAAAACGAAAAACAATCACAAGCTCTATCTGCAAATCGCCTTAAATTACGGTGGCCGCCGGGAATTGGTCCATGCTATTCAGGGTATAGTGAGAGATGTATCAGATGGAAAATTGAGCCGGGAGTTGATTGATGAACAGGTGGTTTCCCAGTATCTCTATACCGCTGGCATACCCGACCCTGATTTAATCATCAGACCATCAGGTGAAATGCGGGTAAGCAACTTTTTGTTATGGCAGTTAGCCTATGCAGAATTGTGGGTCACGAATGTTCTCTGGCCGGATTTCAGGTCTGAGCACCTTCTCCAGGCTATCTTTGAGTATCAACAGCGCCAGCGCCGGTTCGGAGCTTTATGATTTGGATATTGAATAAGGGTTGGTGACAAACATGTTATGGCAACGGATAGTCACTGCGGTTATAGGGATTCCAGCCTTACTTTATATAGTCTATCTTGGTGATGTGTATTTAACTTTAGTCATTACCTTTTTGACCTTATTGGGTATTTACGAGTATGGAAATATCGTGAGAAAAGCCGGTTGGCAGCTTTTAACCATACCTCTTTGGCTGGGAGGCTGTCTTTTTCCTTTAGCCACCCTGTTTAAGAAAGATATAGCTTCTTCCCTTATCTTTATTTTTTTTATGTTTTGTTTCATGTATTATCTTTACCTTTTTCCCAAATCTTCCCCCAGCGATTTAGCCATAACCTTATTGGGGGTTCTCTATGTAAGCTGGACTTTTACTCACCTTATCTTATTACGCCAGCTTAACTACGGTTTTTGGCTTGTTTTATTTGTTTTTATCATCATCTGGAGTACAGATACGGGAGCATATTTTACGGGTGTCTATTTTGGTAAACACAAATTTGCACCTTCCATAAGTCCTAATAAGACCTGGGAAGGCTTTTTAGGCGGATTACTATTCAGCGTATTAGGCGCATATCTTCTTATCAGAAATATTACCATACCCCATGCCAGGTACTTACTACTGATAGCCCCCGTTATTTCCCTGGCCGGACAGATCGGGGACCTTTTTGAGAGTTCTATCAAAAGAACGGCCCACATCAAGGATTCCAGCCGTATTATCCCTGGTCACGGAGGCATATTAGACCGGTTTGACAGTACATTATGGGCGGCACCCCTTACTTATTATTTAATCGTTTTAATGGGATGGCGGTGAGTGAGCATGTTTCCGGAACTCCAGCGTTATATCACACTGCTTTTAAAAATCTCTATCCCTTTGATCATAGTCGCCGGAATATATTTTTTTATCCGGTACTTTATTCCCTTGCTCTTTAACGTATCCGCCATTCTTTTATTGGGGTTTAGTCCTTTTATCCTGGCCTTAATCACAGCCATTCTCATAGACCCGGTTGTGGATTGGCTGGAGAAGAAAAAAGGCATTAAGCGGGGCATTGCTGTTGCCTTTACTTTAACTGTCTTATTGATATTCATTACCTTGATTTTAATCTTTGTGATTTCACGCCTGGCTATAGAATTAGCCAAACTTTATGCTGACCTGCCGGGGCTCACTCGCCACATAGTAAACTTTACTTTACAATATATACAAGATATTAGAATCTTTATCACCAATAACCCTTTACCTATAGAAGCGCAAAATGCTTTGCAACAGAACATTAAATTTGTAATAGACGGGCTGACCGAGCTTGTTGCGAGAACAACAAATATACTGATCGCTTTTTTAACAGGGCTGCCGGGTTTTATTACCATCTTAATCGTGGCGGGGCTCGCTACCTTTTTTATCAGCAGGGATAAAACCCTTATTTTTAAATTTATTTATGGGATTATGCCTAAAAAGCTTATTACGCCTACCAGTACAGTGATAGGAGAGTTAAGTACCGCCCTTGTTGGTTTTTTTAGAGCTCAGACCATTTTGATCAGTATCACCGCAGTTCAGACTATCATTGGCCTGTATATTTTAGGGGTGGATTATGCCCTTACCTTAGGAATTATTGTGGGTCTTGTAGATTTGCTTCCCGTGCTTGGTCCGGGGACGGTGTTTATACCCTGGGCCGTCATCCATTTTGTCACAGGTGACCTGCGTTTTGGGGTGGCCTTGCTCATTCTGTACGGTATACTGGTTGGCGTAAGACAGCTCATCGAGCCTAAGATCCTGGCGGAGAATATCGGCTTACACCCTTTGGCTACCTTGTTAGCACTGTATTTGGGCTTAAAATTCCTCGGAGTCTTGGGGATTATTATTGGCCCCTTCCTGGTTATTGTGATCAAGGCTATGATTAAGGGCTTTACTTTACAAAAATGACAAGAACGGAGTTAAGTCATGACCAAAAGAATTGTTTTACTGGGTTCCACCGGTTCTATAGGTAGACAAGTTTTAGATGTAGTGGAAAGTTT
>JAIHAN010000176.1 GCA_020054815.1 Peptococcaceae bacterium
TATACACGTTTCAACCTGGATTTCTGCCGGGACGTTCTTCACCTGGTAGAGGAAGGCTTTAACCAGGTGTCCGTAGAGCCTGTGGTAGCCTCACCTGAACATGATTATGCCTTAAGGGATGAAGATTTGCCCGTACTTAAGGAACAATACGAACTGTTGACGAAAGCCTGGCTGGCGGCTTACCGGCAGGGGCAGCCCTTTAATTTTTTCCACTTTAATATCAGCCTGGATAAGGGACCCTGTTTACCCAAGCGTTTATCAGGCTGCGGTGCCGGTCATGAATACCTGGCCGTTTCACCGGAAGGTTATTTATATCCCTGCCACCAGTTTGTGGGTAAAGAGGAATTTAAGCTGGGCAGTGTAAAGGAGGGTATTACCAATACTTCCTGGGGTAAGAGGTTCCAGTCTGCCCATGTGCTCAATAAAGCAGCCTGCCGCCAGTGCTGGGCCCGTTTCTTTTGCAGCGGGGGCTGCCACGCTAATGCCTATAATTTTAACCAGGATATTTTTAAACCATACGGCCTGGGTTGTGAGCTGGAAAAGAAGCGGCTGGAATGCGCTATTTTCCTGCAGGTAAAATGCAGTGAGGAACGCCATCCGGCCTAGCTGTTTTAAAAAGGCTTGCCATTGGCAAAAATATGTAAAAAGATGTCTAGGAAAGGCGAAGAAAAATCTGCCGGCAGCCCAAACTAACTGTTGTAACAAGTTGGCGGTTTGTGCTATAATTAGCTTGTCACTGTCAATAGTCCATACGCTGCCCAAAGGCTTGGCTCTCAGGCCAAGCTTTCTTTTGCCGCAGAAGTTTTTTAAGCCTGAACTGAAATGGGACATTTCTCCTTATTTTGTACTAGGTTATGTCGAAAATACCGGTTCAGGCATACAATAAAAAATAACGTATAAAGGAAGGAAGGTGAGGAGCCCTAAAGGCGGATATGCCACATTCTTAGTCCTGCTTTCAGGAGCACCTTTAGGGGAAAATGAAAGGAAATGCGGTATTGGCTTGTTTAAAAAAATTGCACCCCAATTCTTTACCTGACTGGCCTCAAGTCATTCGTCACAAAGCAGTATGGATATTTGGTCTCCTTTTACTGATAACCAGTATCTTTTACATAACAACCGGCGGTAAACCTGTAATACTTTTGGCTAATGATGAGCCTCTGGCTGTAGTGGCTAACGAAGGTCAGGTTAATGAAGCCTTAACTAAAGCCAAAAGTGAACTGGAAAAACAATATGGAATTAGTATCAGCGGATTTACTACCAAGCTAAGCTATGATGCAGAAAAAGCTAAAAGGGAAGACAAAGCTCTGAGCGACCAGCAGTTGGTTACTTTACTCAAGGAGAAATTGGCCTGGACAGTTAAGAGCTGGTCTATTACTGTCAATGACAAACCAGCGCTCTATTTGGCCAGTGAAGAAGGAGCGCAGGCTGCCTTGGAACTGTTAAAAAAGAACTACTTGCCTGAGGGCAGTAATGTAACCGTTGAGAAAATCGTTTTTAACGAAGAAGTTAAGATAGTGGCCGCGGAGGCTCTTTTATGGGAATTAAAGACCCCGGAAAAAGCAGCAGAAATCATGATGCAGGGATTGGCCAAAGCTTCTCAATATACTGTAAAGAATGGTGATTCCCTCTGGACTATTGCCCGGGACAACAATATGACAGTAGCCCAGTTAAAAGAAGCCAACCCGGAGATGAAAAGTGATTTCCTAAAAATAGGGCAGAAGCTCAATCTGGTAAAAGCAGAGCCCCTTGTTACTGTGGTGTCTATAGTGACAACCACTGTGGAGGAGAAGATACCTTATCCCACCCAATATGAGAGTGACTCCAGCCTGTGGCGGGGACAGCAAAGTGTAAAACAGGAAGGGGCCTATGGTTCCCGTGAGGTTACATATCGCATCACCAAGGCCAATGGCGTGGAAACTTCCCGTGAAACCCTGGCCGAAAAGGTTCTGTTGCAGCCCATCAGCCGTGTTGTGGTGAGAGGAACCAAGATGATGGTAGCGTCCCGGGGCGACGGCGGCAGCGGCATATTAGGCTGGCCTACGAGGGACAGGATAACCTCCGGCTATGGTAAGCGAGGAAGAGAGTTTCATACCGGGATAGATATTGACGGTGTGACGGGAGACCCCGTCTATGCCGCAGAAGATGGTGTTGTTCTTGAAGCTGGCTGGGATGGACATTACGGTAAATCAATCGTGGTTGACCACGGCCGGGGCTTAACTACCCGCTATGCTCACTTGTCCAGTATTGATGTAAGTATTGGACAACGGGTAAGCAGGGGCAGCATCATCGGCAAAGTAGGTTCAACAGGACGCAGTACAGGGTCTCACCTCCATTTTGAAGTGAGGATTAACGGAGAACACCAGAATCCCTTACGCTACTTAGAACGATAGTAAAGCACAGGTTTTTGCCTGTGTTTTTTCTTGTTTTATAAGAAAAGATGATTGGGATAGTCAAAAACGGTAGAATATATTATTATAAATATATATCGATATTAACAGTGGTGGCCTATAGCTGTTTCCCTTGACTCCCCTGTAAAGGCGTTTACACCGACAAAAACTACTATTAGGAGTGGATAACAATGTTTGATTTTTCCCGGATCAAAACTATTGCAGTCATCGGTTTAAGCAATAACCCTGACCGGCCCGCTTATTTCGTTTCCCAATATATGAAAGAAAAAGGCTTCCGGATCATTCCCATCAATCCTAAAGGCGAAGAGGTCCTGGGGGAAAAAGGTTACCAGCGGCTTAGGGATATTCCTGCTGACGTTAAAATTGATGTGGCTAATTTTTTCATGAGGGCGGAGAAGCTCCTGCCTATTGTGGAAGAAGCTCTGGAGAGGGGAATTAAGATAATCTGGCTGCAACAGGGTATTGTTAGCCAGGAAGCCGCAAAATTAGCCAGAGAAAAAGGCGCTGAGATTATCATGGATAGATGTATTAAAGTGGAGCACATGGATGCTCTGTCCCGCTAGACTTATAACAGGGAAGGAGAGTGGATGGTGTTGTACGATGTGGTGATATTGGGAGGAGGGCCTGCCGGACTTACAACGGCTATCTATACCTGCCGGGCAGGCTGGAAAACGCTCTTGGTAGAGATGGGGGCGCCGGGGGGACAGGCCGCCACTACGGAAATCATCGAAAACTATCCCGGATTTCCGGAGGGGGTTTCCGGTCCTGAGTTGATGCTAAAGTTTTATAACCAGGCGGCTCGCTTTGGCTGTGAATTTATGACAGCACAGGTTACCGGCCTGACTGTTGAAGGAGGGATTAAAACAGTCACTACTACCCAGGGTGATGTGGAAGGTAAAACCATCATTGTGGCCACCGGGGCCCAGCCCCGGGAACTGGGAGTAGAAGGAGAAAGAAAATTCCGGGGCAGGGGGGTGTCTTACTGTGCCACCTGTGATGGCTTCTTTTTCCGCCAGAAAAAAGTGGCTGTGATAGGGGGCGGCGATGCCGCCGTGGAAGAAGCCATCTATCTCTCCAAACTGGCTCAGGAAGTAACCATCATCCATCGCCGCGATGCTTTTCGTGCTGCGAAAGTCCTGGGAGATAGAGCCCTTCAGGTTCCCAATATTAAAGTGATTTGGGATGCTGTAGTAGATGAGATCAGGGGAGACAGCCAGGTAAAAACATTGAAGCTCCATAATGTAAAGACCCAGGAGTCCCAGGAAGTTCAAGTTGATGGTGTTTTCATTTATGTGGGAACCCAGCCCAATACTGACTGCCTCCCTGCGGTGATTGAACGTAACCCTCAAGGATACATTATCACCAATGAGGCCTTGGAAACCCGGGTCCCGGGTGTATTTGCCGTAGGTGACTGCCGCTTTAAAGGGTCCCGGCAGGTGGCTACAGCCGTGGGGGACGGTGCCCTGGTTTTACCTGCGGTGGAAAAATACCTGAATTTGCTGTAGAATAAAAATAGTTATGCGCATATGGAGGGTATTCTTTGCCATGATGTCGAGAAAGACAAAACAAAAGATTGCCCGCGTTATGATGATAGTCCTGGTGGCCATTTTGAGCCTGGGACTTCTTTTAACCTCTTTTAGCTGGTACTTCTGACATATTAGTAAAGAAACCCCGCTCTTTTCCGGAGCGGGGTTTCCCTTTATTTTACTAGTAAAGGACTCTAAAAAATCCTGTATAATGGACTGTGCACCCCTGGCGGAGAGGAGGAGAAAAGAGATGGCAAATCTAGCTACCGTAAACAATAAAAGTGTCATAGCAGTCTTAATATTCTTTATTATCGTCAGTTCCTTTACTGGTCGGGGATGGGCGGAAATCCGCACCTTACCTTATCAAATTTTTAAAAAAGGCATATCACTATATGTAAACTACCAGACCAGGGATTTTGAGGTTAAAGAAAGCCATAACTTTATCGTAAAATATACCTCTGCCGATGCTGATATGGCCGGGCTCATTACGGAGACGGCGGAAACCTATTATCATCAGGTAGGGAAGTATTTAGGTTACAACCCGCGCGCCCAGAAAATTCCCCTCATTATCTACCCGGACAGTGATTCTTTTAATGACAGTTTTGGCATGAAGGGTGACAAAAGTGCCGTAGGTGTTTACTGGGCCGGAAGTATCAGGCTTCTTTCCCCCCAAGTCTGGCTTCCCCGGGAACTGCCAGGCCCGGAAAGAGAAGTATTGTTTAAAAAAGACGGCCCTCTTTCCCATGAACTGACGCACCTGTTTATTGATTACCAGACCAAAGGCAATTACACGCGCTGGCTTACGGAAGGAATAGCCCAGTATGTGGAGAGAGAAATTACAGGATTTACCCTGGATGAGCCTCTACGCTCAAAACGCAGTAAACTTTATCCTTTGACCAGTTTAGATGGAGAATTTGATCAGCAGCCCGACCAGATCCTGGCCTACTGGCAGTCCTTAAAGACTGTAGAATATCTTGTTGATCATTACGGCTGGGAAAAGATTCAGGAATTATTAGAAGAATTAGCCCGCGGCTCCCGGATGAATGAGGCCT
>JAIHAN010000024.1 GCA_020054815.1 Peptococcaceae bacterium
TAACAGATAACGTCTTTGAAAGACTGCTGGAATTTGACGGCAAGACACTCCAGCCCAAGCCCGGTTTGGCTACAGACATTAAAAAGATCAATGACACCACCTGGGAACTAACCATCCGTGATGGTGTAAAATTTCATAACGGTGACTACTTTACTGCGGAAGACGCCGTATTCTCTATTAAGAGAATCATTGACCCGGCTTATAAATCACAGCAGGTAAGTTATTTTTCTACTATCAAAGATGCTAAAGTGGTTGCGCCAAACAAAATCCAGGTCACTACTGATGGTTTTGATGCCCTCTTCCCCAAGCGGATGGCCAGGCTGGATATGGTCAGCAAAAAATATGTAGAAGCCAACAAGGACAAAGTGAATACCCAGCCGGTAGGTACTGGTCCCTATAAGGTAATCGCCTGGAACCGCGGTGTGGATATTCAGGCTACCGCTTTTGATGGCTACTGGGGTAAAAAGCCCGCCATTAAAAATGTCAAATACCGCTTTATTCAGGAAGGTTCCACCCGGTTAGCCGCCCTGAAGGCCGGGGAAATTGATTTTGCAGTTAACATGCTGCCTGAATACATGAAGGATATCCCCAATGTCAAAATGGAAACAGGCGCGGAAACCTACTGGATCAGATTTAATCAGTTACGGGGACCTATGGTCAAGAAAGAGATGCGCCTGGCCGCCAACTATGCCATTGACCGGAAGGCTCTGGCCGAGGCCCTCTTCTTAGGCGCTGCCAGCCCGGCCCAGGGGCAGATGGGAAAAGAAGGTTATTTTGGTTACAGCAGCAAGGTCAAGGCTCACCCCTATGATAAGGAAAAAGCCAAAGAACTCCTGAAAAAAGCCGGCTATAACGGTGAGGTCATTGAACTGGTTTCTGAGCGCGGCCGCTGGCTGAAAGACGGTGAGGTCACAGAAGCTGTTGCCGCCATGCTTACTGATGCCGGATTTAATGTGAAGATTAAGTTCTTAAGCTGGCAGGAATGGCTGGATACCCTCTTCACCCAGGCCAAGGCCCCTGCTCTCCAGTTCAGTTCCAACGGAAACGGTTTCTTTGATATCGGACTCATGTATAACACCATCGTACATTCCAAAGGCTCCCAGTCTGTGATGAAGAATCCGGAGATTGATAAGAAGATTGAAGCTGCCAGAAAAGAGCCGGATCCTGCCAAGCGCCAGGCTATGTATGATGAATTAGCCCTTTACTTCTATGAAGATCCCTTTGCCATTCCTCTTTTGAACCTCAAGGATATTTATGGTTTGGCCAAAGACCTGGAATGGACTCCCAGGCAAGACTCCATGATTACTGTTTATGAGATGTCCTTCAAGAGTTAATGTTCTGCTTGTGCAAAAGCCGGGAGGACAGTAATGTCCTCCCGGGATTGGAGGTTATTAACCTATGCTGAAATACGTCATCCAGAGGCTCTTATTCACCGTTGTGGTAATATTTGGCGTTTCCATACTGGTTTTTGTCATTACCCATCTGATCGGTGACCCCGTTAAAGCCATGCTGCCTCTCCAGGCTACTGATGCCCAGCGGGCCCAGTTAGCCCATCAACTGGGCCTTGATAAGCCTATTTGGCAACAACTGACGGAGTTTCTGGGGAACATGATCCGCCTGGATTTCGGTGTGTCCTGGTGGCAGCAGGTATCCTGCCTGTCCATTGTCCTGTCAAAAATACCCACAACCCTGGTGCTGGTGGGTGTAAGTTTTATTATTGCTATTATTATAGCCTTCCCTATGGGCATCATTGCTGCATATAAGCCTGATTCTCTCTTAGACAGGATACTCACAACGGCCTCCTTAATCGGCATTTGCCTGCCTTCCTTCTGGGTAGCCCTGATGCTGGTCTTGTTTTTTGCGGTAAAACTGGGCTGGTTTTATACTTCGGGCTATGGGACCATCAGGCATCTGGTTTTACCGGCTGTTACCCTGGCTGTAGTGCCTGCCGGCCATATTGCCCAGATTGTCCGTTTTTCTATGGCGGAACAGCTCAATGCCCAGTATGCTGTCACAGCCAGGGCGAAAGGGGTCAAAGAAAGTGTGGTGCTTGTAAAGCATGTGCTCAAGAATATTATGACAGCCGTCCTGACCATTGGCGGCATGGATCTGGCCATGTATTTAGCTGGTGAAGCGGCTGCCGTAGAGGTCGTATTTGGCTGGCCTGGTTTTGGGAGCCTGGTGGTGGATACCATCAGCCGCCAGGATTTTCCACTGCTGCAGGCCGAGATTTTTGTGGTGGCTGTAATTATCTGTTTAATCAACCTGATTGTTGATATGCTTTATGCTTACTTCGATCCAAGAATTACCTATTAATTAAGGGGGAAGAGAAATGAGTGAAACCAGTTTACAGGACTTAAAGCCAATACCTTCCCCCGGACGGCAGATTTATAAACCCAAGGGTATTATAAGATTCTTTGCCCGTTTTAAATATAATAAAATTGCGCTGGTTGCTTTAATCATTTTATTTGTCATTTTTGCCATCAGTATTTTTGCCCCGTATCTCGCTCCCTATGACCCCGCCAAGGGGGTACTTACGGAACGATTAAGGCCTCCTACCCTGGAAAGGCCCGCCGGCGGCGGTTTTCCCCATATCTTCGGTACGGACCAGCAGGGGCGGGACGTTTTGAGCAGGATCATGTACGGCGGGCGCGTCTCCCTAACTGTAGCCTTTACTGTGGTAGGGATCTGTTTCATCTTTGGGACGGTGCTGGGGCTCATCTCCGGTTATTTCGGGGGCTGGGTGGATATGATCCTGATGAGAGTGGTGGACGTTGTTTCCTCATTTCCAGGGCTTCTGGTTGCTTTGGCTTTTGTGATGGTCTTAGGGCCCAGTGAGCGTAACCTGATTATTGCCCTGACGGTTAACGGGTGGATGATTCATGCCCGGATGGCCCGCAGCCAGGTTCTTACTTTACGGGAATCGGCCATGGTGGAGTCAGCCAGGGCTATTGGTTTGAGTGTGCCTGGTATAGTTTTTGGTCATATTTTACCCAACATCATTTCCCCTTTGATTACCGTATTCGTACTGGATTTAGGTCACCAGATTGCAGCCGAAGCCAACATGAGCTTTTTGGGTTTTGGCATTCAGCCCCCCAAATCCTCCTGGGGATTAATGATTGGCGAAGGCCGGCAATATATTGCTTCGGCCTGGTGGCTTGTTACCTTCCCCGGCATCATGATTGGTCTTACCCTGTTATGCTTAAACCTCTTCGGCAACTGGGTCAGAGAAGAATTTGACCCCCTTTCCAGGAAACAGTAGGGGAGGGAAGCATATGATACAGAACGATAGGGAGAACCTGGTAGTAGTGAGAAATTTGCAAAAGCTGTTTCCTGTAAAAGCAGGCTTTTTCGGTAAAGCAAGGTCCTTCGTCCATGCTGTGGACGATGTAAGCTTTAGTATAAAAAAAGGGCAGACCATGGGGTTAGTGGGGGAAAGCGGCTGCGGCAAGACCACCATAGGGCGATTGGTTTTGCGCCTGTTAGAAAAAACTTCAGGAGAAGTGGAGTTTAAAGGAAAAAATATTTTTAACTTAAATAAGCTGGAACAGAAACAGTTTCGGCGGGAAGCTCAGCTTATTTTCCAGGATGCCTTTAGTTCCTTCGATCTGCGCAAGTGCGTAGGAGATATTGTGGGAGAACCCTTAAAAGTCCATGGCCTCGCTTCCGGCTCGGAACTTACCGACAGAGTAGCAGACCTTTTGAAAACAGTAGGGTTGAAACCTGAGCTGATGCGGGAATTTCCCCACACTTTATCCAGCGGGCAGAAACAATGTGTGGGTATGGCCCGTTCTATTGCTTTAAACCCGGAATTTGTGGTTGCTGATGAACCCATTTCCGCCTTGGACGTTTCTGTAAGGGCCCAGGTCCTTAATTTGCTGAAAGACCTCCAGGAAGAAAAAGACATGACCTATCTTTTCATCTCTCATGACATCAGGGTGGTGCGCTGGTTAGCCACCCATATTGCTGTTATGTACCTTGGAAAGCTGGTGGAATATGCAGAAACAGAGGAACTCTTTATCCAAAGGCATCATCCCTATACGGAAGCCTTGTTGAATGCCGTTCCTGTGGAAGACCCTTTCCAGAGACGGGAGAGGAAAATTCTCCTGGGTGAAGTTCCTTCTCCTGTGGATCCAGTGCCGGGCTGCCGCTTCCAGCCCCGGTGTGAGTACGCTGTGGACCGGTGCCGGTTGGAAACACCGCCCTTGGTAGAAAAATCACCGGGACACTGGGTAGCATGTTTCGTAGACTTTCATGGGGCTGGGGATTTCAGTTAATTTTATAAGTTCTCATCGTTAGGTTTGACATTTCTTTATAGTTTTGTGTATAATACAAAAGAAGTAAAAACTGATAATTTTCTTACTTTTTGATGAAGAGCAGGCGATCACCGGATGTGGCCATCCGGTGGTGGGGCTGGGCATTACGCAGCAGGCAAAAGCCTGTGGGACTTCTGGAAGTCCCACAGGCTTTTATCTTTGGCTAAAAAGTAAAGGGGCAATGCATAATGAGTTTATCAAAAAAACAAAAAGTCGCGGCGCTGTCGGTAGCTTCAAATCTTACTTTAATTATCCTTAAAGTAATAGCGGGCATTATGAGCGGTTCCGTCAGTATTATTTCCGAAGCTATCCATTCAGGCATGGATTTGGTGGCAGCCATCATTGCTTATATTTCTGTGAGCATTTCGGGAAAACCGGCCGATGAAAGCCATCCTTACGGCCATGGCAAAATTGAAAACATCTCCGGCGTAGTGGAAGGGGTCTTGATTTTTATTGCTGCCGCCTTAATTATTAAAGAAGCTGTGGAGAAGATTGTACATCCTGTCCCCATTGTTAATAACTATCTTGGTATGGGTGTTATGTTTTTTTCCGCCGGATTAAATTCCTTTGTAGCGTACCAGTTATATAAAATTGCCAAAGAGGAAGATTCAGTGGCCCTGGAAGCCGATGCCCTTCACCTCAAAACCGATGTTTACACTTCCTTGGGCGTTGCCCTGGGGTTATTGGCCATCAAGTTTACGGGCATACAGGTGCTTGATCCCCTCATTGCCATCCTGGTGGCGTTGTTAATTATTAAGGAGGCCTGGCACTTATGTATTGTAGCCTTTAATCCCTTGCTGGATTCCCGGCTGGATAAAGAGGAAGAGGTCCCTATCCAGGAGATACTGGAAAACTTTAAAAAAGAGAGAACCCTGGATATAAAGTATTTCAAGACCAGGAAAGCGGGCCACCAGCGGTTTATCGATTTTCATCTCTGTCTTTCCCCTGATGCCACGATTAAGGAAGGAAATGAACTTGCTCAGGAAATAAAAGAAAAAATATATGAAGTATGTGCCGATGCACATATTCACATCAACCTGGAAGTAATGGATAAAGGTACGGGGACATTCCTATAATTTGGAGAAATATTGGGCAAATATCAATAATTGTGCAAAATGACAGAAGGAAATTACGATCTGAATATGAAACGTATAATGACAGTTAAATACTATTTTAGGAGTAATTTAAGGAGTGTAGCTGATGGATAAGGAGATTATCAAAAAGATAAAGGGTATTGTTGGGAGACAGAGAGTTTTAGAAAGCTTTGAAGAAAGGCTTTGCTATTCATACGATGGAACAGTACAGCGCGGTATTCCCGCACTGGTTGTTTTTCCGGAAAACACTCAAGAAGTTGCAGAGATTGTAAAGCTAGCCAACGAGAAGGAATTCCCAATTTTTCCCCGGGGGGCAGGTACAGGCCTTAGCGGTGGGTCGGTTCCGCAAGACAGGGGTATAGCCCTGGTCCTTACCCGTATGAATAAAATTAAAGAAATCAGCAAAGAGGATTTATTGGCTGTAGTGGAACCGGGGGTTATTACGGAGGTGTTTCACCAGGCTGTAGAAAAAGAGGGCTTATTTTATCCTCCGGATCCGGCCAGTCTTAAGACTTCTACCCTGGGTGGAAACGTGGCTGAGAATGCAGGTGGGCCCAGGGCTTTCAAGTATGGGGTGACAAAGGACTATGTTCTGGGCCTGGAGGTCGTTACTCCCCAAGGTGATATTATGAGGACGGGGGGGAGAACCGTAAAAAATGTCACTGGTTATGATTTGACCAGGCTCATAGTTGGAAGCGAAGGAACCCTTGGGATAATCACGGAAATTACCCTTCGTCTTTTGCCTAAACCCCAGGCAAAACAAACGGCTTTAGCCATTTACGACAAAATGGAGAATGCTGCCCAAACAGTTACTGCCATAATTTGTGAGGGTATTATTCCTGCTACCTTGGAGTTAATGGACCAAACCACCATTCACTGCGTCGAAAACTATCTTAACATGGGCCTTCCCCTGGATGCTGAGGCCGTCTTGCTCATAGAGGTGGATGGTTCACCTGGCCAGGTGGTTGAGGAAATGAAGCTGGTTAAAGTTGCTTGTGAGAAAAACGGTTGCCGTCAGGTACAGGTTGCTGCGGAAGCGACGGAACGAGACCGTCTCTGGAAAGCTCGAAGGGCTGTGTCCTCTGCTATTGTCCAATTAAAACCTACCAAAATATCGGAAGATGCTACAGTACCTCGTAGTAAAATCCCTGAAATGGTGAGAAGACTAAAAGCCATAAGCACGAAATACAACCTGTATTTACCTGTTTTCGGCCATGCGGGGGACGGAAATTTGCATCCTAATATTATTGCCGATAAAAGAGACCATGAGGAAATGGAAAGAGTGGAAAAAGCGGTGGCAGAACTATTCCAGGCAGCCTTAGATTTGGGCGGGACCCTTTCCGGCGAACACGGTATTGGACTGATGAAAAAAACATATCTTGTGTGGGAGACAGGGGACGTAGGTATTAATTATATGAAGGCGATCAAAAATGCCGTAGACCCCAAAGGTATCTTAAATCCCGGCAAGATGTTTTAGGTGATATTATGATAAGAAATGTTGAGCTAAAAAACATGATGAACCGCTGCAGCCGCTGTGGAGCGTGCCAGGCCTACTGTCCTCTGTATCAAGAAACAGGCCTCGAACCTTTTGTGGCCAGAGGAAAGGTGGAGCTTTTAGATCTTTTGCAAGATAGCAAACTCCAATGGAATGACAAATTGGCCGAAATATTTTCTACGTGCCTTTTATGTGGTAACTGTGGAGACAATTGCCCCAATAAGGTTAAAGCCGATCTTCTTGTAAGGGAAGGACGCAGGGATTTAGTAGTGGCCAGGGGACTACCTATCATTAAACGGACGGTATTTAACCATTTTTTGAAAAAAGATGGGAGATTGGGTATGATGGCGAAACTATTTTATTTATACCAGCATTCAGGTTTACAACAAGTCATAAGAAAAAGTAGAGTCTTGGAAAAATTACCTGGCAACTTAGATTTAAAGGAAAAAATATTGCCCAATCTTTCCTCCCGGGAGTTTCGCAAAATGGTTCCAAAGGTGATAAAAACGGAAAACAGTAAACTGCGTGTAGGGTATTTTACTGGTTGTATGACCAATTATGTTTATCCTCAGACCGGTTTTAGTGTCTTAAAGGTACTGAAAGCAAATAAGGTAGAGGTTGTTATACCTGAACAGGGCTGCTGTGGGATTCCCGCCTTAGCTAGCGGTGACTATGAAACTGTGCGGGAATTGGCCCGTAAGAATCTTGCATCCTTTAATTCCCTGTCCCTGGATTATATTGTAACGGATTGTGCCAGTTGTCTAGGAACCTGGCTTGAATATCCGGAGCTTTGGCAAGAAAACGGTGTAAATCTTTTAGTAGAAAAGATCATGGATATTTCTACTTTCCTGGTTAAAATTCTGCAGATTGAGCTGCCTAATCCAGTAGATTTGGGTCTTATCATATATCATGACCCCTGCCATTTAAAACGGGTACCTGGTGGAAGGGAAAATCCCCGTGCCTTATTAAAACAAATTACCGGGAACACACGATTTGTGGAAATGAAAGATGCAGACCGCTGCTGTGGTTCAGCGGGGTCTTTCCATATCACCCACTACCAACTCTCCCAAAAGGTTGTGCAAGCAAAAGTCAAGACATTGGAAAGTCGCCAAGCCCAATACCTTGCCACCGGTTGTCCCGCTTGCATGATGCAGTTGTCTCATGCTTTTAGCGAGGCTGGTTTACCCACTAAAGTGGTTCATACCATGGAGCTTGTGGCTAAGGCTTATTAAAAAGACGGTATAGTTTTATAAAAAAGAGGTCCTGGGCTGCGTAGCCCAGGACCTCTTTCCATTAATTACCGATATAGTTTCAATCTACAATGTAACCTTCTTCATCGAACTTAAGTTCAAATGGACCCGTTAGTATTTCAATGTTAGGATTGGCCTTCGCCTCCGGCAAAAGGTTTTCGGATATATAGATTTCTTCAATTTTTAAAGTATTTTTTATACGGACTATTCTGGCATCGTTCAAATTGAGTAGATTACATGTTTTCATAGCCGCTTTGATCGCGTAATAATCATTGCGCATCACCATAGGCAGGAGACCATTTATGGTTAGGGTTGAAGTAATACAATTGATATATGTTTTTGCCAGGTCAAATTTATCATAAAGCCTTTGGGTAACAAAATCAGCCTGTCCCATACCCACGGCACTTCCTTCGGTTTCAGGGGTAAGATCTCGTATGACTATGCGCCGGGGTGGGGTGAAGTCAGCTTTTTTATGTTCTGAGGTAAATTTACCTGTCACATTAGGGTCTGCTCCGCTGCCGCTGATATTTTTCCCGATTTCATCAACAATCAGGACATCGAGGGGGTTGAAGAGAATTCTCGGCATATATGATTTTGCTTTCTGCAAGAGTACGGGCTCTATCTCTTCGACTTTTTCCGCGGGCACACAATGTATTTCCGCAGTTTCATCATAAGGGTTTTCAATGAGGGCTACGCCAAAAACAATAGGGACTGCCTTGAACACAATCCTGCTCATTTCCAATAGACGGTTGGCAAAATTTTTAAAACTCAGCTGATGGCATGTTTCAGCACCCTTATGTTTTCCAAGGCCGATTACGGACATTTTGATAATACCGCTCTCAATAGGGCCGCTAAAGGAAGTATGTGGTTTGATCCTGTTTACAATAATTACGGCATCCATCCCGGGGAGGTGCTTATCTACGAAGACAGGAGTGCCATCGGCAATTTTGCCCACCTCTACTACATCCATACAGGAGACAATTTCTGCTCCCATAGCCTCTTCTGTAATACCGAATTCAGCGAGTATTGCCTTTTGGCCCTCTGCAGTAGCTGTACCATGACTCCCCATGGTTGGAATAATAATCGGCGTGGCTCCTAATTCCTTTACATAAGAAACGGTTTCCCTGGTTATTGTGGCAATATTGGCAATTCCCCGGCTCCCTACACAGATAGCTACCTTTTGGCCGGGCTTTATTCTTCCTTTGATTTCATTCTTTGTCAATTCACTTCTTAGTGTGCCTGGTATATCCTCCAATACAGGGGCAGGAAATACCTGACGCACCTTGACAAAACGAGGAATTATCACATCATCTACTGCTTGTTCCACAATATGCATGTTTTTTATTACCGGCATGACTTACTCTCCTTTCAAACAATTATGTCTTATTATTCTGGAAAGGCGGGGTATCATCCTACAAAAATATGTACAAAAAAATGCCCCGGCCAAGGCCTTTTTTTTATGCAATACAGACATTATTTCTAATGTCTTTTAACAGGTATTATATATATGAGCTTTATAATCATTCTTTTCGCCCGCGAAAGTCAAAGGGTTGCCTCAATAAGAGGTTCCACAACGGAGGTGAGATCAGAGAATTTGTAATTTTTAACAATTAAGTGAAAAGGGTAAAAGGAGGAAAAATGATGAGGAAAAATAGTAAGTTATTGGCCCTTGCAGTTATTTGTCTTTTTACGTTAGCAATTTTAGCCGGTTGTGGCGGCGGAGAAAAAGGTGCTGCGAAAAAAGATGACAAGTACCCCTCTAAACCCATTAACGTCATCGTTTCTTACGCTGCCGGTGGCGGAACTGATGTAGGCGCCCGCATCCTCTTACCTTATGTAGAAAAAGAATTAGGTGTTCCTCTAAACGTTATCAACAAACCAGGTGGCGGCGGCTGGGTAGGCTGGACCGACCTGCTTAAGGCAGATCCGGACGGTTATACAATAGGCTACATCAACACACCCAACTTAATGACCGGTTACCTCGACCCCCAGTATAAGCGGGATAAAACTATCGATGACTTTGCTGTCATCGCTAACCACGTCCTTGACTACGGCGCCATTGCTATCAATCCCAAGGAGACACGCTTTAAAGACCTGAAGGAACTCCTGGAATACGCTAAAAAGAATGAAGTAACAGCGACTACTACAGGGGTGGGCAGTGACGACCATATTGCCATCTTAAAGATTAATAAGGCACTGGGGACCAAGTTCGTGCCTGTGCATACTAAAGGTGCTGCTGAAGGTAAAGCCAGTGTTATGGGCGGGCACGTAGACACCTATTTCGCTAACGTTGGGGAAGTTCTGGCTCCTCATAAGAGTGGCGAGTTGAAGACCATTGGTGTTATGGCACCGGAGCGCTCTGAATTCTTCCCTGATATTCCCACATTAAAAGAAGCCGGCGCTGATGTTACTTCCTGGTCCGGACGCGGCCTGGCTGCTCCTAAAGGCATTGACCCGGCTAAATTAGAAAAGCTGGTTGCAGCTTTTGAAAAAGCTATGAAGAATGAGGAACATATCCAGAAGATGAAGGACATGGGCCTGGCACCCAAATTCATGAAAGGTGAAGAATACGTAAAATTCCTCAAGGATGACGAGAAGGGTGTTATCGAAGTTAGCGATCTCCTGGGCTGGAAGAAATAATCTAGATTGGGCCACAGCTATGTGGCCCAATCTAAGCCTTTGAAAGGGGGAAACACATGAAGAAACGAATCATACATCAAGACGTGTATATGAGTATCGCCATGCTTATCTTCGCTATAGTTGCCCTGGCCAGGACAAGTGTATTTCCTGCCGAAGCTGCTCATTTCCCAAGGTTAATCTTAGGGCTCCTTATCGTTTTTACTCTGTGGACCTTATATGAAGGAATTAAGAAGACTAAAGCCATTAATGCTGACGGTACAGGAGCCGATAAGGTTATCAAACTTCCGCAGCTTACGCTGCCCATGGCAACTTTTCTGATCGTCGTTGTTTATACTGCCTTGATAGGTATTCTCGGCTTTTTCACAGCCACTACGCTGTTTATCCTTGGCTTTATGTACTTTTACCAGGTGCGTAAAGTGCAAACAATACTCCTTACCTTAGTTGGCACCAATGTTTTTATTTATCTTCTTTTTGTCTACCAGTTAAATGTTCCGCTGCCTAAAGGGTTATTTTTCTAAAGAAGGGAGGGCTTGAAAGTTGTTGATGCTTATTAATTTTTCCGCTTTAGCCCATGTAGCTGAAAGATTAGCTTCATTAGAAGTATTACTTGCCTTACTCGTGGGCGTAGTCGGTGGTATTATTATAGGAGCCCTGCCCGGTCTAAGTGCTACTATGGGGGTTGCCCTCTTGATACCCCTGACCTTCGGTATGGACCCTGTAGCCGGCCTGACCATGCTTACAGCTATTTATACAGCGGCGGTATATGGTGGATCTATTTCAGCTATCCTGATTCATACTCCCGGTACCCCTGCTTCGGCTGCCACAGCCATGGACGGTTACCAGATGACCCTCCAGGGTAAAGGGTTGAAGGCCTTAGGCACAAGTACGATATCCTCCATGATCGGTGGTCTAATTAGTGCTATTGCTTTATTAATCCTGGCCCCACCCTTAGCTTTAATTTCTTTAAAATTTAATGCACCTGAATATTTCCTGATGGCTGTCTTTGGCCTGACTGTCATCGCCAGCTTAGCTCAAGACTCTATGATTAAAGGTCTGGCTTCCGGGTGCTTCGGTTTACTGGTTGGTACCGTCGGTGTAGATATCATGACCGGCTTTCCCCGTTATACCTTCGGCTTCTCTGCCTTAGAAGGCGGAATCTCCCTTGTCCCTGCCATGATCGGTCTCTTTTCCCTCTCCCAGGTGATGATCCAGGTAGAGAAAATGCATGAGAAAGGAGAACTGGTTATCGGCGAACTGAAGGGCAGCGTGCTCCTTACCTGGCAGGAGTTTAAGAATATCTGGAATACCATTTGGCGATCTTCTATTATCGGTATTTTAATTGGTATCCTGCCCGGGGCCGGCGGTGATATTGCCTCCTGGGTAAGTTATAATGAAGCGAAAAGATTCTCTAAGACACCAGAGAAGTTTGGCACAGGTCATATGGAAGGTATTGCAGCTTCGGAAGCTTCAAATAACGCTGTTACCGGTGGCGCCATTATCCCCCTTTTAACCTTAGGAATTCCGGGCAGTGCTACGACAGCAGTCTTATTAGGCGGTCTCTTGATCCAGGGTTTGCTGCCCGGTCATGAGCTTTTTGAAAAGCATGCTAACATCACTTATGCCGTAATCGTCGGATTTATCATTGCCAACATCTTAATAGGTCTTGTTGGTCTTGCCATTGCCAGGTATGTGGTAAAAGTCTCCACTATACCTTCCGGTATCCTGGCGCCCATTATCGTCGTATTGTCTGTAGTTGGTTCTTATGCCATTAACAACAGCATGTTCGATGTATACATCATGGTGGTCTTTGGTTTCATTGGTTATTTCATGAGAAAGACCGGTTACGTTACCGCTGCCGTAGTACTGGCGATGATCCTTGGCTCCATGGCTGAGCAGGGCTTCAGACAGTCCATCGTTCTCTCCAAAGGTAATATGCTGGCATATTACTTCAGCCGTCCTATCTCCATTGTCATCATGGTTTTAATTGTCCTGGGTTTGCTCTCGCCTATTCTCATGAAGAAGTGGCAAAACAAGAGCGGCATCCAGACTGCAGCTACCTCAGATGATAACTAAATTCATACTAAAAAATGGAGGATTAAGACATGGCTTCAAAAGTTATCTATTTTGACAAGGTTTTTCCCGCCTTTAAAGAACTTTTACAGTCCCACAATGCAGAAGGTTTGGAACTTTTGTACTGGTATGAGATGAATGAGGCTGAAAAAGAAGCAAGCTTAAAGGAAGCCGACTACTTCTTAGTGGCAACCACCAAGATTACCAAAGACATGTTAAATAAAGCCGCAAAAGTTCGAATGGTACAAAAAACCGGCATTGGTGTAGACAACATTGACCTGCAGGCTGCTTTTGACTTAGGTATTCCCGTTTGTAACACCCCCGGCGGTAATGCTACAGGTGTGGCTGAGTTGACGATCGGTATGATTTTAAGCCTTTATCGTAAGCTTAATGTCCTGGACAGAGCTACCAAAAACGGGGAATGGCTCATGTGGGAACTTCGTCCGTCTTCTTATGAGATGAGTGGCAAAACCCATGGTTTTATCGGCTTTGGCAATATTGGCAAGACCACAGCCAAGCTTTCCCAGGCCTTTGGAACCAACGTTATTTACTACGACAAATATAGACTGCCGGAAAGTGAGGAAAAGACTTTAGGGGTTACTTATATGGAAATGGATGAAGTCTTAAAGAACGCCGATATCATAAGCCTTCACATTCCTCTTCTTCCTGAAACCAGAAACCTCATCAGCACCAGAGAACTCTCCCTCATGAAGCCGACTGCCATATTAATCAACGTTTCCCGGGGACATATCGTAGACGAAAAAGCCCTGGCTCAGGCTTTGGAGAATAATGTGATAGCAGGTGCGGGATTTGATACCTTTGCTTCCGAACCTGTAGAGAAGGATAACCCCTTGTTAAAATTCGATAATGTTTTAGCCACACCCCATATCGGTGCTGGTACCAGAGATACCCTGAATAAAGTTTTAGGACTGGCTTTCCAGAACTTCTCCTTGATTGAAAAAGGAGAGAACCCCAAATTTGTCGTCAATAAGGTAGAGAAGGCACGGCTGTAGTATAAATCTATACTATACCGGGAGAATACCTCTCTTCATAAATTACAGATAAAAATGAAAGGAGCTTAACCAATGAGACTAGCTACTATCAAATTAAACGGTGCTGAAGTTGCCGCCATTGTTTCAGCTGCCGGAGTCGTACCAGTAGAAGAGGTAAATAAAAAACTAAACCAGAACTGGTCCACGGATATGCTGGAGATTATCACCTCCGGGCAATTAGAAAAGCTAAATGACTGGTACCGTGCAGGCGGGAAAGAAAAAGTTGAAGCCCTGGAGGCTATACCCAGAGAAAAAGCGGTATTCGCCCCTCTTTACCGCCGGCCCAGAAAAATTTGGGGGATTGGTCTGAACTACGTTGACCATGCTTCTGATTTGGCCGAAAAGGCTCCCAATGAAGAGCCTGCCAGCTTTATGAAACCCGACACAGCAATAATTGGACATATGGATAACATTAAAATTCCTCTTCAATCTGAGAAGACCACCGCTGAAAGTGAATTAGGGGTTATTTTCGGTAAACAGTGTAAGGACGTGGAACGTGAAGACTGGTTAAGTGTCGTGGCCGGTTTTACTACAATTATTGACATGACTACTGAAGACATCCTGAGAAAGAATCCCAGATTCTTAACGAGATCCAAGAGCTTTGATACATTCTTCAGCTTTGGCCCTGAACTGGTAACACCCGATGAAGTAGAAGATGTTATGAAACTCAAAGTGGCTACTGTTATCAATGGTCAAATCCATGCTCAGAACGTGGTTTCTAATATGACTTTCCCGCCCGACTACCTTGTGTCTTTCCACTCCAAAGTAATGACAATGCTTCCCGGTGACATAATTTCCACCGGAACACCCCGCGCTGTGCATATTAACGACGGTGACGTGGTAGAGTGCTGGATTGATGGTTTTGCTCCTCTGAAAAATCCTGTTATCGACTTAAAAAAGCAGAAGTAAATAAAAAGAGGTGATATATCATGGATTTAGGTTTAAAGGATAAGGGGGCCATAGTGATGGCCTCCAGTGCAGGCCTGGGTAAAGCCATTGCTTTGGAATTTGCCAGAGAAGGGGCAAAAGTGATGCTGTTTAGCCCCTTCGAGGACGAATTAAAGCAGGCCCAGGCTGATATTAAAGAAGCTACCGGAAACGAACCGGCTTTCTTCGTAGGGGATATTACTAACTATGACCATATCAAGGCTATGGTCAAAGAGGCCTATGATAAATTTGGCAATATCTTTGCCTTGGTTAATAATACTGCCGGCCCTCCTGCGGGGACCTTTGACAATTTTGATGATGCCGCCTGGCAAAAAGCCTATGAATTAACCTTATTATCCTATATTCGTACCATTAGAGAAGTCCTTCCTTATATGAGACAAGGAGGCGGAGGAAGAATTCTCTGCTCCACTTCTTCTTCTGTAAAACAGGTGTTAGAAAATCTCATCCTTTCCAATACCTTTAGAATGGGTGTTGTGGGTTTGGCCAAAACCCTGTCTCAAGAGCTGGGTAAGGACAACATCCTGGTTAACGTAATCGGACCCGGCAGGATTGGTACGGCCAGAATCGAGTATCTGGATAAGGTTAGAGCTGAAAAAGCTGGCATTACACCTGAACAAGTACGTCAAAATACCGAAAAGATTATTCCTTTAGGTCGCTACGGCTATCCGGAGGAGTATGGCAAAACTGCTGTATTCTTATGTGCGGCAGCTAATACTTACGTTACCGGTCAAACTGTACTGGTGGATGGCGGTATGGTTAAAGCCTTTTAGTTCAACCCTCCCCTTTTCCATTGCCAAAGCCTCACTGGTAAAAGTGAGGCTTTGGCTTAATAAACTATCGTCAATCTGTACAAGAATAAATTCTCTAATGCTTATGTTTTTGTAATAAACTCGCATAGTTTAGTAAAAATGCTTAATATATAATCATTTTAAAATTAAGAGGAGGCGAGAATTATGTCAAATGTAGGATTTAGAATCTATACCAAAATAGAAAGACCGGACAGGAAACTGGTTGAGGCTTTTAAAGGGTTGCCAACGCCTAACATTGCGGATAATATGAGTCGCTTTTTCTGTGTGGATGCCGCCATCAAACCGATGAACAAACACCATTTGTTGGGGACAGCCTTTACCGTAAGGTCCAGCACAGCGGACAATCTTCTCTTCCATAAGGCCTTAGATATGGCCCAACCCGGTGATATCATTGTGGTTGACGTGCAGGGAGATACCATTAACTCCGTAGTCGGTGAGATTATGATGCGTTATGCCATGAAGAGAGGTATCGCCGGATTCCTGGTGGATGGAGCCATCAGAGACTTTGGTGGCCTGCAGGAACTTGACTTCCCCGTTTATGCCAGAGCAGTAACGCCTATGGGTCCTTATAAGGATGGTCCTGGAGAAATCAATGTTCCCGTTAGCTGTGGCGGTGTTGTTGTTCACCCTGGAGATATCATCGTTGGCGACGATGACGGCGTTGTGGTGATCAGTCCTAAAGATGCACCTGAAATCCTGGAAAAAGCCAGGGCTACCTTTGCCAAAGAATCCGCAATATTTAAGGCTATTGAAGAGGGAACCTGGGACAGAAGCTGGGTTGATAAAACACTGAAGGAAAAAGGTTGTGAATTCATTGACTAACAATGTTAAGTATGTACAGGCCGAACCCTTACGCCAATACTGTACAGCCCTTTTTGAAAGTGTCGGGATGCCTAAAGATGAGGCTTATATCAATGCAGACAACCTGGTGGATGCTGATTTAACCGGCGTCGAATCACACGGTGTCAGCAGAATGGCAATCTACCTAAAAAGGATTCGCGATGGCGTTGTAAATCCGAAATGTGAAATTAAAGTTGTGGCTGAGCATCCCGCAGTGCTTGTTATAGATGCTAAGAACAGTATGGGTGCCGTTGCCTCCTATAAAGCAATGGAGATGGCTATTAAGAAAGCAAAGGCAAGCGGTGTGGCCTTTGTCACTGTAAGAAATTCCAATCATTATGGTACGGCAGCCTACTACACCAAGATGGCCCTGGAACATGATATGATTGGTTTTTCCTCCACCAATGGACCGGCCAGGATGGCACCGTGGGGCGGCAAAGACCCGTATTTTGGCACAAACCCCTTTTCCATAGCTGTCCCTGCCGGGCAGGAATTGCCAGTTGTGGCAGACATGGCCACCAGCCTGGTCGCCAGGGGGAAAATCATCCTGGCCGCCAAAAACAATAAAGAAATTCCTCTTGGCTGGGCCATAAATAAAGACGGGGAGGATACAACAAATGCCAAAGAAGCCCTGGAGGGTACGGTGTTGCCTTTTGGCGGACCTAAAGGTTCAGCCATTGCCCTCTTAATAGATGTCTTCTCCGGTATCCTGGCGGGAGCAAGTTTTGGCCCCCATATTAAAGATATGTATGCCAACTTTGAAGAGCCTACCAATACGGGCCATATCTTCGGAGCCTTTGATATTAGTAAATTTATTGATACAAGCCTTTTTAAACAAAACATGGATCAAATGATCAGGGAAATCAAAGGGAGTACACCTGCTAAGGGAGTTCAGGAAATATTCCTCCCCGGGGAGATTGAACTTAAAAAGAAGCAACAACGACTCAAGGAAGGAATACCTCTTAGTCCGGCAGTGATTAAGGAATTAAAAGAAGAAGGAGCCCTTTGTCGAGTCGCCTGGACTTTAGATTAAAAGAAAAGGATAATTTGCATAATATACGTGGAGGTAATATGAAACCAAGAGTATTTATAACGCGTTTAATTCCTGATATTGGAATTAAAAAATTGCAAGAAGTAGCGGAGGTCAAAGTGTGGTCCGGAGAATTGCCTCCACCTCGTGAGGTCCTCATGCAGGAAGTAAAAGAAGTAGATGGCTTAGTTTCTTTACTAACAGACAAAATAGATGGGGAATTAATGGATGCTGGGAAGAACTTGAAGGTTATCAGTAATTACGCAGTTGGTTTTGACAATATCGATTTGGATGCTGCCACACAAAGAGGGCTGTTAGTTACTAACACCCCTGGTGTACTCACTGAAACTACTGCTGATTTAGCATTTGCCTTACTGCTGGCTACTGCCCGGAGCGTGGTGTGGGCAGATAAGTTTACCAGGGAGGGTAAATGGAAAACCTGGGAACCGCTGAAATTTTTGGGTCAGGATATCTATGGCGCCCAACTGGGGCTTTTAGGTTTTGGCAGAATTGGCTGTGCCGTCGCTAAAAGAGCACGTGGTTTCGATATGAAGGTTAAATATTATGACTTATTTAGGAACGAGCAGGCGGAAAAAGAGTTAGGGGTGGAATATGCCAGCATAGACGAAATATTGACACAATCTGACTTTATAAGTTTGCATGTACCCTTAACCAAGGATACGAGACACCTTATTAATAAAGACAGCCTTAAGAAGATGAAGAAAAATGCTGTCATCATAAATACGGCCAGGGGGCCTATCATTAATGAAGATGATTTATACGAAGCTTTAGTGAATGGTACTATTTGGGCCGCGGGTTTAGATGTGATGGACCCTGAACCACCAAGGGCCGACCATCCCCTATTCAAATTAGATAATGTAATTGTCTTACCCCATATAGCCAGCGCCAGTATAGCTACGAGAAATAAGATGGCCCTGATGGCAGCGGAAAACATGATTGCGGGTTTAAGAGGAGAGATACCACCTAATTTGGTTAATACGGGTGTGTTGCGGAATAACTGAGATAATAACATTAAAAAGGAAAAAGGCGATTTAAAACCCTACTATAGTATGAAAAGGTTGTAAATCGCCTTTTTTTTGAGGAGGGCGATATCATAGGTACTGATATAATTTACTGTGCCAGCTTTACGACGGCTTCCTCTTGTTTGAGAAGGGTTTTGTTAAGTAAGAATAGGATTTTTAATTCAATGGCTTCGTCAAAAATCCTGGGGTCTCTCTTTGTAAGCTTATAAATTTTATCCAACCGGTAAAGCAGAGTGTTTCTATGGATGAATAAGGCTCTGGCTGTCTCGCTGATGTTTAAGTTACAGTCAAAGAACACTTTTAGGGTATATAATAGCGTCTCGTCTAAGATTCCCGTAATGGCTTTCTTCTTTTCTCCCAGGGTGTTCTTTATAAATTTGTCAGCGGTATCACTGGGTACACAATTAAGAATCAGCTCTAAGCCCAGGTCATCAGTAAAGTAAACACCACCGTGGCCTTTAAATTTTTTGCCTATGGCAAGAGAATCAGCTGCGTCTCGATAACTTTTTTTATAGGAAAGTACTGTTTCTGAACAAAGGGAACTGACACCTATTGTACAGTCCAGATTAAGATAGTTTTTAATTGTATTGGCAATACTCTTGCAAGTCCGGGAGATATATTTTTTAAGGGATGATTTTTCGTCGGATGGGTTAACAGGCAAAAAGACAACAAACTCATTACTGCCGGTATAGGCTGAAAGGTAATGTTTATTACCGGCCATTACATATTTTATGCAGTCCAGTACTTTATCTTTTTCTGCATTTGCAATTTTACAGTTTTCGTAACCAT
The DNA here is from genome assembly GCA_020054815.1 of Peptococcaceae bacterium. Lineage (GTDB taxonomy): Bacteria > Bacillota > Peptococcia > DRI-13 > DRI-13 > Thermanaerosceptrum. The sequence goes on from JAIHAN010000024.1 coordinate 19,377, forward strand.
CTAAATGCAGGACCACTGCCACCCGGGGAATGTCTATATCGAAGCCTAAAAGGGCAGCCCGCTGTTTAAGAGTTTCTCTTGTTTCATCTATTTGTTCAAAGATGATATTATACAGGATGTGTTCTTTAGCTTTAGAGTCAAGCTGTGCTTCCTTTTCCATAAAAGCCATTTTAATCATGGTTTCCACTGTCATTTTTGTTAAATAGGTAAGTGTTCTAACTTTATCGGGGGACCCTGTAATTCCTACCGCTCCGATTGTACTGCCGTTAAACTCCAGAGGGAGATTAACTCCCGGCTTTACACCTTTAAGTTTAGAACTTTTTTCGTCTGTGATTGTTACTTCACGGCCTGTTTTTATGGCTTCTAAGGCTCCCTGATGAAAGCCGTCAATTCTTTCAGAATCCAGGCTGCCGATTATTATTCCTTCCATATTAAAAATATTGACATTATGGCCTATGAGAGGTGAGACCTTATTTGCGATCTCCTGGGCAAAGGTATGTGATAATATCACTTTAATCACCCTTTCACCTTAAATATAATATCGCAGAATACAGGTAGAGGCCCCGCAAAGGGGCCATTTTTCTATCTTCTTTTTACAAAATATTCTTACCTGCAATAAAGCCTAGCTCCAAAGCCTTTAGATTACGTTCTTCTGTTCCCTTTGGTACCCGGGCCAGTACTGCCTCCTTAATAGTCGATTCTTTTACAATATTGGTCACACCGATAAGAACGCCCAGAGCTACGATATTACTAAAAAGGGGGCTGCCCACTTCTTTCTCGGCCAGGGCAGTAATAGGAACTTCGTGAAGGTCGCCCCGTGTTAAAGTGGGGTTCTTTACATAAGTACTGTCAACAATAACTGCAGCATTTTCCTTAAGGCATTTCGTATATTTATTGAAGGCTTCTTCAGTCATGGCCAGGACTACATCGGGTTTCTCAATATGGGGAAAAGAGATTTTTTTATTAGCGATGATAACCTCAGCTTTAGAGGCTCCACCCCGAGCTTCTGGACCATAGGATTGAGTCTGTACAACCTCTTTGCCTTCTCTTAATGCTGCTTCTGCTAAAATGATTCCAGCTAAAATCATTCCCTGTCCACCCGAGCCACTTAAAAGAATCTCCCTCATTGCCCATTACCTCCCGTCACCCTATCGATAACTTTCTGATACTCAGCTGTATATTCCGGTGCTTGACGCCGGTAGAGTTCACCAATGACAACTTTTCCAGCCAACTGTTCAGCCGGTAGTTTAGATGCAGCCTTTACGGAAATGGTATTTTCCTTCTGCCATTTCATCATGGCAGGGGCATTACCAAGCTTGTTTTGACGTCCAAAGGAAATAGGACAGGCAGTGATGGCTTCTACTACGGAGAAACCTTTATGAGAGATAGCATCGGCAATTAAGTTGATGAGTTCCAAAGTGTGGTAGGTGGTACCCCTGGCCACATAGCTTGCGCCTGAGGCTTTGGCCAGTTCCGTAATATCAAAGGGATTTTCGATATGGCCATAGGGTGATGTGGTAGCTTTACTATGAGTGGGAGTAAGGGGAGAATACTGACCTCCTGTCATGCCGTAAATGTTATTATTGAAAACGATTGTAGTAAGGTCAATGTTACGGCGGGCAGCGTGGATGAAGTGGTTTCCGCCTATAGCCGTGGCATCTCCGTCTCCTGTCAACACAATTACGTTAAGGTCCGGTCTTGCCAGCTTAAGACCGGTGGCAAAGGTTAAGGCACGACCATGGGCGGTATGAACTGTATCAAAGTTTAAGTAACCGGAAGAACGGGAGGAACAGCCTATCCCCGAGATGATTGACGTTTTGTCAGGGTTGAGACCAAGTTTATCAATGGCTCTTACCAGTGCCCCCACCACAATGCCATTACCGCAGCCGGGACACCAGATATGAGGTAAACGATTCATACGGAAATACTTTTTCAGTGTCTCATTCATGTTAATTGCCCTCCCTGGTAATAGCCTCTAGAATCTGCCGGGGTGTAATCATCTGGGTATCCACCCGTAAAACGGGTTGTACCTTGCTGCGGCCCAGAACCTTTGTAACTTCACCGGTTACCTGCCCATAGTTCATTTCTGCCACAAAGACTTTTTTAACCCTTGCACACTTTTCCTCTATTAAATCGGAGGGGAAAGGCCAGATGCTGATAAGTCTCAGTAAGCCAGCCTTAATACCCTTTTCGCGGGCCATTCTTACTGCTTCTTCTGCGGAACGGGCGGAACAGCCATAGGAGATAATCAGGTATTCAGCATCTGCGCTATGAAGTTCGTCATAGCGAAGTATTTCGTCCATGTTGTTTTCCAGTTTCTGATGTAACCGTTTAATGGTCTTCTCAGTAACTTCCGGGCTGCCTGTGGGGAAGCCGGTCTCATCATGAATAAGCCCTGTCACGTGAAAATGATAGCCTTCGCCAAAAGGTGGAAGTGCCGGAACCCCATCCGGTCCCGGTGCATAGGGCAACTCGCCAGGTTCCGGTTTCCGCCGGTTGATTATGGTAGGTGTAGTTTTGGGAATGACTAGCTTTTCCCGCATATGCCCCACCACCTCGTCCATTAGAAAGATGACAGGGGTTCTAAAACGTTCGGCAAGGTTTACGGCATCGATCATTAACTGATAGGATTCCTGAACCGATGAAGGAACGAGGGCGATGACGCCTCTATCACCATGGGAACCCCAGCGGGCCTGCATCACATCAGATTGACTGGGGGAAGTTGGTTGTCCGGTACTGGGACCACCCCGCTGTACATTGACTATAACTAAAGGAATCTCCGCTAAGGATGCATAACCTATTAATTCCTGCATGAGGGAAAAACCCGGGCCACTGGTAGCAGTTATGGCTTTGAACCCGCCCAGTGAAGCACCACATATTGCCCCCATGCTGGCAATCTCATCTTCCATTTGGATAAATTTGCCACCTACTTTTGGTAGTTCTTTTGCTAAAATTTCTGCAATTTCAGTAGACGGAGTGATGGGATACCCGGCAAAAAATCTTACACCTGCGGCTAAAGCTCCTAATGCGCAGGCGTGATTACCTTGAACTAACATTGTTTGGGACATAAATTACACCTCCTTCTGTCACCAGTATCATTCTTTAACTACTGTTATGGCATAATCAGGGCATCTCAGCTCACAAAAACCGCATGAGATGCACTTACTTTGATCAATAATCTGGGCCTTCTGCATATCATCCAGTTTGATGATATGTTTCGGGCAAAAATCGACACATATTTGACATCCTTTACAGAACTTGGTGTTGATAATGACCAAAACTTTTCCCCCCTTTCAGGCGCTTCCTACTATTAGCCCAAAAAAACGAAATTTAAACAAGTATTTCAATTCCAACAATAAACTATTAGCGAAAAAAAGATAACAAATATTCTACCACCGGCACTATTTTGCTACGGGTTAACATATATGCCTACGAGAAATACAAACATTAATGGGGTAACAAAGTTTCTGTTCATAAAAAAAAACACCCCTAGGGGGTGTCTAGATACCTAACAGTTCTTTAAAGCTTTTTACATTGTTTCTGCTGACAGGAATTTCAGTCTTCTCGGGGTCATCCATAATCAACAGGTAGGTCCCATTAAACCAGGGAACTACTTCTTTAATTTTGTACAGGTTAATAATATAGTTGCGGTGACAGCGGAAAAACATACCGGGATGAAGTTTGTTTTCAAACTCAGAAAGGGAGAAACTGGTCTGGTAGTCTTTACCGTTGGCACGTAGATAAACCGATCTGTTTTTTGCGTAAACCATTAGCAACTCTTCCTGGTCCAGAAGTTTCATTTTGCCGTTTAGTTCGCCGACAACACGGGAAAAAGGTGCAGCGGTTTGGGGGGCTTGGCCGGATCTTTGCATTCCTTTTTCATCCAGATAAGTGACGGCGGCAGCTAACTGCTCTTTAACATCTTTATCTGAAAAAGGTTTAAGAATATATCCCTTCGCCCCCACTTTAAAGGCTTCCACGGCAAACTTGTCATAAGCTGTTACATAGATGATATATGGGCAGTTTTTTAGATTTTTTAGACAATTGCCAAGTTTAATGCCGTCCAGTCCTGGCATATCAATATCAAGAAAAACCACGTCCGGTTTGAGCTGGCAAATATTCTCAAGGGCTTCGTCACCAGAGGAACAGATGGCTACCACTTCCACGTTTTTTTCCTGACCCAGGAGGTAATTCAGTTCCTGGCAGATATGATCTTCATCATCTGCAATGAGAACCCTGGTAATCACCTTTACACACCCCCTTTAATTATAAGAGACCGGAATTTTTATCAACACCAGGGAGCCGTCCATAGTGTTTTCTAAGCGGAAGGTATAATTGCTGCCATAGAGGCTTTTCAAGCGACGGTTGATGTTTGTTAAGCCGATTCCCATATTGCTTTTCGTGGAATTGGTTTTTACAGCCTGGATCACTTCTTCAGGGATTCCTATGCCATTGTCAAGTACTGATACTACAAGATAACTATTTTTCACTTGTGCATTAATTTTTAGAATTAGCAATCCTTTTTTATGAGAGAGCCCGTGGTTCATAGAATTTTCCACCAGGGGTTGGAGGGCAAAGGTAGGGAATAACACATCGCCACAACTTTCTTCTACATTAATGTCGATCTGCAGGCGTTCGCCAAAACGGGCTTTTTGAAGATCAAGATATATCTGAACACCTTCAAGCTCTTCCGAGAAGGGTAGAAGGTCTTCGTTATGTTTAAGGGATCTTCTAAAGAATGTGGCTAAACTGACTATAAGGTCTTGAGCTCGTTTGGGGTCGGTTCGGACTAAAAGCTTGATGACACTTAGGGCGTTAAATAAAAAATGGGGGTTAATCTGTGCTTTTAGAGTAGCATACTCAGCCTTGGCCAAAAGTTTGGCCTGCTCATCCAACTTTAAATTCTCCAGTTGAAGGCTGAGTAGATTGGCAATACCCGTCACCATTTTAATATCAGGCAGATGCATGATGTCCCCAACTTTATATACTTTCAAACAACCTATAAATTCACCGTTACAGGTTAAAGGTGCTTCAATTACCGCATCTAAAGGGCAGCTGGTTACAGGACAGCCGATTTCTTCCTTGGAATTTGCAATCAAAACATTTTCACCTTTAATAGCCTCCCGGGTTGATGAGGTCAGGACAGGATTGCCAGGTATATGATGATCACTGGCAGCTCCTTTAAAAGCCAGGATTTTCTTGTTATCAGTAATGGCAACTGCATCTACCCCGACAATATTATAAATGACCTGGGCTATTTCACCTGCGGTTTTCTCATTGAACCCCTTTTTTAGAATAGGTAAGGTTTGACGTGCAATTTCCAAAGCCTTTTCCGCATAGCTGGCACCAATTAAATGCTGACTGGATTGCACATCCTGTACAAAAGTCACGAAGATTGCGACCCCCAGGGCATTGACAAGGGTAGTGGTTAAGCCGATCATACTCACCAGGGCTTTTGCTACGATTGCCGGTTTGGCCAGAAGCAGCGTTAATCCCTTTAAAACCAGTTCCGCCAGGCCACCGGACAAAAAAGCTATCATAAAATTCATTCTCTTTTTCCCGTATTTATGGTAAATTACACCGCCAATGATTCCACCAATAATATTGGCAATAAAATCAGGCACAATCGTAAAACCGCCCATAGATAAACGGTGCAGGCCGCCTAAGAGACCGGCAGCAATACCGACCACCGGACCGGCTACAATACCACCAACAACTGGCCCTACAATACGGCTGTCGATGAGAGCGCCGTTAAAAGTCTCGATACCCAGCAGGTTCCCGAGGATGGAGAAGCCCCCAAAAAGCAGTGACAATATTAATTTATCTTCCGTGTTTGGGTTCATAATAAGAGAGCGGCGAAAACTGGCATTCTTGGTTAAGGGATAGGCAATAAGAGCGATAGCAGCAATATTTTTAAAACTATCGTAAAATAGGTCCATGTGTACCTCCCTTCTCTTATTGCATTTACTCTTATTATTAAATTCTAATAAAAAATAATTATTTGTATAGTCCTAAAAAACAAGGCAATTTATACAAATAACATGTAGGGAGAAGCTATTTTTTTAGTTAAAAAGACTATAGAGTCTATGAATATTAATAAAATACAATTTTTCTAGAACTGTATTAATTACATATAAGTTGGGTGAATTATGGAGCGGTTGAAAAAAAACAGCAGAATATATCTGATGTTCGCCTACGTCTTTTTATTTCTCGTAAATTCTTTTTACTCGTGGGAATTTTTTCAATATTCCATGGTCATTAGCATTTTTATTATTTTCCTTGTGGTTTTTCCTGATGTGAAAAATTCTAATAAATTACTAGCAATGGCTCTTTTCATTCTAGGCGCATACATCCTAATAAAAAGTAATGCTGGGCTAAAAGACTTGCTAAGGGCCTTTACCGAGAATGCGGGTATCATTACTCTTTTATTAACAGTGCCCCTTTTGAGCATTATTTTACACTACGACAACTATGCCGAAGGCATATTAGAACTTGCAGAAAAATATATAACTTCCAACTTTAGTTTTTATACCATCACTGTTTTCATTGTAAATGGATTAGGTATGATCCTCAATTTGGCCACCATACCTTTGGTCTACCAGCTTATGGAGAAAACCAGTCAATATTACCCCCAAAAGCTATATTATAAA
>JAIHAN010000025.1 GCA_020054815.1 Peptococcaceae bacterium
TTGTGTCACTAGCAACTATCAACTAGTCACCAGCAACCGGTTCGCTTTGCGAACCCCAGACGCTCGCTCTCAACTGTTCAGTTTTCAAGGACCACCGCGAACAACGTCCGCGAGTTGTTTGTTGTTGGTTGTTAGTTGTTAGCTTTAGCTCCCAAACGGGGTCTCTATACTGCCAACTACCAACTATCATCTACCAACTATTCAGTACCAAATATCAACTTTGTTGTCGCTCGTGCGGCGACATTTGATATATTATCACATGAATCGCCCTGCTGTCAATAAAGCAAATATTACTATTTCTCATCTCTCTATATTATTTGTTATTCGTCAGTCCCTTTATAAGGTTCGTATCCATACCAAAATATGTACTAGGAACTTGCCCGACGATAATTGTTTCGGCAATTGGTATTTGTGTCTGTACAGCCACACTCTTAGTTACTAATGGTACTACTATTTTTACATTAGTCTCCACGTTAATATAAAGGATATGACGGACCTGATTGATACCCGCTTGCTGGAAATCATCGACTATTTTAATGTTTACAGCACCTACCGGCACAATTTTAACATTAATCCTCGGACCGTAATTGGCCAAAAGCTGACTTCCCAAAGTTTGGCCGAGAGGAATTTGAAAGACCTCACCATTAAGCTTTTTCAAGGTATCTTTAATTTCCAGGTTGGCTTGGGCTACCAAACGGCTTATTTTAATACTGTTAGCCTGCATCATGGTTATACGCTGCTGGGTGTCTTTATGAATATATATTAAATCATTATAGTCTATATCATCGAGGACTTTTTCATAGATGGCCTTATTGATGGCTTCCGTAGCGATTAGATTTGCCCTGGCTTCGGAAATAGCTATAATGGTAGGTTCCAGGTTCCTTTCAACTACACTAAAAAGATAAATAAATAATACCAATAGAAGACCCGGTATTAAAATACTTTTGGGTATTTTCGGTATCCTAAAAGGAGTCCTACCGTATCGGGGCCTAAACAATCTGCCCATACCAACACCTCCCCTAAATTTATTTAAATATATGTGCCAAGGGAAAAAAGGTGATAAGAATTTGGGGAGGCAAGCTGGAATTTACTTTTATTAAAATAACTTGACGAGTATGCTATAATAGTTCAAGCAGGGAAAGGAGGTAATCATATGACCCGTAAAAGGCCCCAATACAAGTTAAGATATGGACGGGTTATTCTTTTGGCTGTCCTCTTAGCTTCCTTCATAATAGTGGGTGCCGGGATTGGGTTTGTTGTAGGTGCCGTCAGAAACATGCCCCCTTACGACATTAATAATATTACTGGCGACCTTTCTTCATTTGTTTTGGATAAGGATAATCAGGTAGTTACTTCATTGAAAACGGATAAAAACCGGGTTGAGTTAAAAAGTAATGAAATTCCCAAAGTGATGAAGCAGGCCATAGTAGCCATCGAAGACCAACGTTTTTACAAACACCATGGTTTTGACCCCATTCGCTTAGGCGGTGCTGTCATTGCTAATATAACCAAAGGTTATGGTTCTCAGGGAGCCAGTACCATCACACAGCAGCTTGTAAAAATCGCAGTATTAGAAAACCCGGAAAAGAAGCTGCGCCGTAAAGTTCAAGAACTTATCATCGCACTTCAAATTGAAAATAAGTACTCTAAGGACGAAATATTAGCTCTATACCTTAACAATATTTATTATGGCCACGGAGCCCACAGCTTGCAAACAGCTGCCCAAACTTATTTTGGTAAGGATGCAAAAGATCTTACTTTGGATGAAGCCGCTATGCTGGCTGGTGTTGTTAATCTACCCGGAAGATATTCACCTTACCTAAATCCTGAAAAGGCAAAACAACGGCGTGCTTTGGTCTTAAATGAAATGGTCAAAATGAATTATATCACCCAAGCCCAGGCGGACCAGGCCAAAGAAAAGCCTTTTAAGCTTGCCGGCCTGAAAAACACCGGCTTCAAATATCAGTCTTTTGTTGATTATGTTATCGACGAAGCTGCCGAAAAATTGAAATTGGAAGGCTCAGATATCGGTAAACTGTACACTGCCGGTTATAAGTTCTATACCACGCTGGATACGAAAACCCAGGATGCTGCCGAGGCTGTCTTTGCTGATGACAAAAACTTCCCTGCAGGAAAAAAAGACAAAATCGTGCAGTCAGCCATGGTAGTATTAGATCCTCACACAGGGGAAATCCGCACCTTGATTGGTGGACGTAACCAGCAGGGACAGCGTCAATTTAACAGGGCGGTGGATGCTACCCGCCAGCCGGGTTCGGCCTTTAAACCCATTGCCGTGTATGCACCTGCCTTGGAAAAAGGTTACGGGCCTGCTACAGTTATTGATGACGTACCCGAAGAATATCCGACTCCTCAAGGCCCCAAAACATTCGTAAACTATGATAAGCAATACCGGGGCTTAATCAGCATGCGTACTGCTATCCAATGGTCCGTGAATACGACCGCTGTGAAAATGCTGCAAAAAATTGGTGTAAGTGAAGGTTTCCGCTTTGCCAAGAGTTTAGGCATCAGCACCCTGGTGGAAAGCGGCCCCGCCAACGACATGGGATTGTCCTTAGCCTTGGGAGGTTTAACCAAAGGCGTATCTCCTCTGGAGCTTACCGCCGCCTATGGTACCTTTGCCAATCAGGGTGTTTATGTAAAACCTCACGCCATTCGTAAAATTGAAGACAGTAATGGTCATGTTATCTATGAACACAAACCGCAAAAACAAGTGGTCATGACTCCCCAGACGGCGTATCTAATAACTGATATGCTGCAAACTGTAGTACAAGCCGGAACAGGTACTAAAGCCCAGATGGACAGGCCGGTTGCCGGGAAAACCGGTACAACCTCTTTTGACGTTGATGCCTGGTTTGTGGGTTATACACCTAATTTAGTAGGAACGGTATGGATGGGTTATGATGTAAAAGAAAAGATGGAAGGAATCTACGGTGGAAGTGCAGGTGCTCCCATCTGGAAAAAGGTAATGACGGTAGCTCACAAGGATATGCCGGTAACTCCCTTCCCTAAACCAGACAATATTACAGAGGTTCAGGTAGATTATAAATCGGGCTTACTTCCTTCCAGTCTGACACCACCTGAATTTATCGTTACAGAAGTCTTCAACAGCGCTTATGTTCCCACGGAAGTATCCAATGCCTGGGTTCAGCTTCCTGTTTGTCCTGAATCAGGGCAGCTCTTGACTGATTTCTGCCCGACTCCGGCAGTCACAGGGGTTTTCCTCAAACGTCCTATTCCCTGGACAGGAAATGTGGCACCGCAAGACGCCAAGCTAGAGCCACCTAAGGATTACTGCACACTCCATGGTCCCGGGGCCCCCGGCACACCTATTACCGGTTTAAGGCTGCAAGGTTCTCCTATCACTGATACAAACGATCACTTTAAAGGTGTTAAACTTAGCTGGTATTCTTCCCAGAATGACGCCTCCACTGTTTTCCAAATTTACCGTGCCAGCAGTCCCGGAGTTTCCCTCTCTGCCTCTAATAAAGTGGGGGAAGTAAGCGGCGGCGGAACCACCTGGCAGGATAATAACGTTAACGGTGACTCTAATTATTACTACCGTGTTGTGGCCTTAAATACCCGCACAGGTGAACAAAAAGTATCGAACGAGATAGTAATTCAGCGTCCTCAATCTACTACCACCTTAAAAGCTCCCCGGCTCACCGGAGAGGCTTATATCAACGGTAGTACCGTAACGGTAAAACTCCGCTGGGAAAAGGCGGCCGAAAATCGTCCTGTTGTGTATTATATTTTCCGTTCGGAAACACCTAATTTTGAACCAAACAGTACTAACCAGATCGCCGTAAATGAAAGCATAACTGACACCAAATGGACAGATACCGGCTTACCCCGGGGTAAAACCTATTACTACAGAGTAATTGCCTTCGATATGGAAACCAATCAACAAAGCCCCTTATCCAATCAACTCAAAGTTCCCACAAATTAGTAAGAGAGGCCAATTTCCACGGCCTCTCTTATTTTTTAAACTCTATCACCGTAACCCCATGTCCCCCTTCGTGGTAACCACCGGTACGGGCAGATTTGACAAACTTGTGCTTTTTCACCAGATCACTGACGGCACTGCGTAAAGCCCCGGTACCTTTTCCGTGGATAATATAGGCCTGGGGCAGACCCGCCAAATAGGCATCATCCAAATATTTTTCAGTTTCGATGATGGCTTCGTCCACCGTCAATCCCCGCAGGTCGAGTTCATTTTTTATCTCCATGGCTTTAGCAGCAGCAATTGTCCCGGCTCCTGTTTTGTGGCGAACTTGTTCTTTTTGTTCTTCATCAATTTTTCTCAGTTCCCTCAATTTTAGATTCAATTTCATAATGCCTGCCTGCACCAGAACTTCATGATTATGGTCGGGTTTGGCTAACACTACAGCCTTTTGATTCAGTCTTTTAATAATTACAGTGTCACCGGGTTCCAAATCCCCGGCAGGCAGCTCTTCTTCCCCCGTCTCTTTATAAAGCTTATCCTGTACGGCCTCCTCCTCTTCCCGCAATCTATCACGCAAAGCCAGAATCTCCTGTTGTGAACCGTTTTGGGCTTTTTTCTGGATCTCCCGAACCTCTTTGAGAATTGCTTCGCTTTCCTTGCGGGCCCTGGTAATAATCTCTAAAGCCTCTTCCTGGGCCTTTTGGGTAATACGGCGCACCTTTTCCACAAATTCCTGTTCCCGTTTTTCCAGGGTCTCCAGCTTGGTTCTGGCAAGATTCTTTAATTTTTCCGCTTCCAGGCGGTCTCTTTCCGATAAAAGCTGGTTTGTTTCCAGGTTTTCGATAAGATCGGCTACCCGGACTTCTTCCTGGGAAAGAAAACTGCGTGCTTTTTCTACCAGTTCCGGTTTAAGGCCCAGTCTCTTTGATATCTCAAAGGCATTACTCTTACCGGGAACACCAATTAACAAGCGGTAGGTAGGCTGGAGTGTTTCCACATTAAACTCCACGCTGGCATTTTCTACCCGCTCATGATTGTAGGCAAAAGATTTGAGTTCACTGTAATGGGTAGTGGCAATAGTCTTGGCTCCCACGTGAATAAGGTAATCCAGAATAGCCATAGCCAAAGCCGCCCCCTCAGTGGGGTCAGTACCAGCACCCAATTCATCCAGTAAAACAAGGGTATTGGCGTCCACCTTATCTAAGATCTGGATGATATTGGTCATATGGGAGGAAAAAGTACTTAAGGATTGCTCGATACTCTGTTCATCCCCGATATCGGCAAAAACCTGATCAAAAACAGCCAGTTCAGTGCCTGCCTGGGCCGGGACGTGAAGACCCGCCTGGGCCATTAAGATAAACAGGCCTACCGTTTTTAAAGTTACCGTTTTCCCTCCCGTATTAGGACCGGTGATCACTAAGGTATCAAAGTCTTTCCCCAGGTGAATCGTGGTGGGAACCACTTTACCCTGAACGAGGGGATGTCTGCCCTGCACGATATTTACATAACCCTTGTTATTCATCCTGGGCTGACCACCGTCAAGGTCGGCGCTAAGTTTGGCTTTGGCGAAAATAAAATCAATAAGAGCCAGAGTTTCCAGGGTCACTGTCATTTCCTCATGCTGCAGTTCAACCAGTTTGGTCAAATGCCGCAGTATTCTGATGACTTCCGCTCTTTCCATGGCTTCGTAACGCTGGATTTCATTGTTTATTTCCACTATGGCCATGGGTTCGATAAATAAGGTAGCGCCGCTGGCCGACTGGTCATGGATGAGTCCGGGCACCTGCTGTCGGTATTCCTGTTTAACCGGGATGACATAACGGTCATTGCGAATGGTAATAATGGGATCCTGCAGGTATTTTTGCATCTCGGCAGAGCGGACAAGCCCGTCAAGTTTTTCTCTTACCCTTCCCTGTAAAGAACGCAGCTGTCTTCTCACCCTGGCCAGTTCCTCGGAGGCATTATCACTGACCTCGCCTTCAGGTGTGATAACTTTTTTAATCTGTTCCTCGATTTTAGGAAAGGTGGTAAGGTTTTGTCCATAAGCAGCTATCTGTGCATATTTTTTTCCGTCACCGGTAAAAAAACTTTTGATTCGTTTGGCCGCCTGGATGGTATCGCCAATGGCTAAAAATTCTTCCGGTTCCAGGACCCCGCCCATAGCGGCCTTGCGCAGACTGCCGCGGATATCCCTTATTCCTCCCAGTGTAAAGTTAGGATAGTACCGTAATACTTCTTTGGCCTCCGTAGTCTCCGTCAACCAACGCTCTACTTCAGCAATATCACACGAAGGTTTTAAATCTCCCGCTAATTCTTTACCGGGTATGGATGCACAATGGTTGACCAGTCTATCAATAATCTTGTGAAACTCTAATTTCGTTAATACTTTTTGCTCCACCTGTTATCCCGCCTTCCTGTCTCCCGCCATTATAACATAAGATAGCGGGGCCAAAAAGTATTGGGAGATTATTCAAGAACTCCCCTGTATAAGTGGCCCTTGGTAAAGCCCCCGGGGGATAATCCCTGTAGCTCGGCCATGTTTCTTTCCGCAGGACGGTAGCGTGGTCCCGCTTCCCAGCATCTTTCAATTTCCTCGCGGTAGATCTTCACCACTTTTTTCACCCAGTAGTCCTCTTCCCTTCTTCCCTCTATGCGCAGGATATTTATGCCCAAATCCATCAGGGAAGGCAGGTGTTCCAAAAGATTATGGACCTTAGGGTTGTAAATGAGCATACGGCAAAACTCATCGCTTTCAATGGGAAAAACCATGTTCATCCGGTCTTTCAAACCATAGGCCTCTTTTTTACAGGGATAAGGGCACCCCCGTTCCTGGTGTCCTTTCCCCAAGACATTACCAACCAGACAATGTTCCGTGAGCATAAGGGGCAAGGAGCCATATACCATCAATTCCAGGTTGATTAAGCCTAAGAAATGAAGCTTTTCTATCTGCTTGAGGCTTAATTCGGGAGAAAGGGTAACCTGCTCCACTCCCGCCTCAATGAGGTTTCTCATCGTATAATCATTAAAGATGTTTAGGGTATAATCTCCCCGGATGCTGGTGATTTCTAATTCCCGGGCCAGCTGCAGCGTACCTAAGTTACCGACGAGAAAAGCATCGGCTCCTGCTTCCTGACCCTTTGCAAAATATCTTTTTATGGTATCTAAATCTTTCTCATGATAAATTCGCGGCAGCAGGATAACAGCCTCGGCCCCATGTTCCCGGCATTCCCGGACGGCATCTCTGAAGGAATCAAATCCAATACCCTTTTTTCTCCTTAAAACTTCTCCGCCCAGATAAATGATATCGGCTCCGGCTTTTAAGGCAGCCTTTAAGGAAGGCATATCCCCTACCAGCACAGATAATTTGGGTTTTACTCTAACCGGGCGTGGTTGAGGCAAATTCTCCCGAAAGGCTCTAACCCGCTCCTGATAGACTTCTCTCGCAATTTCCGGTTTTATGAAACCCGCCAGGCGGCGTTCTTCCAGGTTTGCCACAGCTTCCCGCCTTAAATTGTTTAATTCACTTAAGGGTACCATGACCCCCTCATCCAGTTCCACTTCCAGAGTTCTTAAAGTAAAAACCGTATTACCCAGCCTGGCTAACTGCTTAAACACATCCTCACGACTTGTAGCGTGTTTCTGCGCCTTTTCCACCACATAATTTCCCTGGACTTCCGTACTGTGACCGTCATAATCCCGGGCTTTAAGTACCACATTGCGGCCCATTTTAACTTCAATAAAAAGATCAAGGGGAATTTTCCTAACGCCCGCTGACGATACAAAACTCTCCTGGGCCTTCTGGAGGAGAGCAAAATCCGCGGTCTTAAAGATACGATCTCCTGTACGCGGTACTCCACCCTGGATAGTAAAAGTAACCTCCCCTTTTTCCACCCGGGTAACGGGCATGTTATTTTGCTTCAAGGTTCTTATTTCACCGGCTATCCGCCCACCCCTGGTAATCCAGATTTCGTAGCCGTCCCCTACCCTCAGCGGTTCATCCAAAGAAACTGTTACTTCCTGGGTTTTTGGATTATAACCCGTAACCCTGCCTAATCTTAGTCCACGGTTATTGGGCCGCTGGTAGCTCATTAAATGGGGACCGGGTTTTTCCAGGTAATAGCCGGTAGTAAAATCTCTGTTAAAGATCTGGGTTAATTCCTTGAGGGACGATATGCCTACTTTAAAACTTTCAGGTTCCCGGTAAAAATTGTCCAGGGCTTCCCGGTAATTTCTTATCACCGTAGCCACATACTCCGGTCTTTTCATCCTGCCCTCTACTTTTAAAGATACTACTCCAGATTTTAGCAAAAGGGGCAGGTGTTCAATCATATTGAGGTCCTTGGGTGAGAGAAGGTGCTCCCCTGCTGTTTTGATCTCTTCTCCTTTTCCATTCACGAGGGTATATTTCAAACGGCAGGGTTGGGCGCATTTGCCCCTGTTCCCGCTTCTCCCCCCTACCATACTGCTCATTAAACACTGTCCGGAATAGCTTACGCATAGGGCACCATGAACAAAGACTTCCAGGGGTAAACTGGTAGATTTGCCGATAAGCTCAATATTTTCCAGGGAGACTTCCCGGGCCAAAACAGCCCTGTGGATACCCAATTCCTCTAAATATCTAACCCCAGCCGCATTATGCACAGTCATTTGTGTACTGGCATGAAGTTCCAACTCGGGCAGTACAGCTCTGATCAGCGAAACCACTCCCAGGTCCTGTACGATAACGGCATCGACATGAATGGTATATAGGTCGTAAAGATAATCTATGAGTTCGGGAAATTCACTGTTATCAACCAGGGTATTTACGGCTAAATATACTTTAACACCACGTAAATGGGCATATTTTACCGCTTCCCGCAGTTCCTCCAGATCAAAATTTTGTGCACTCTGGCGGGCGCTGAACATTTTCCCGCCCAGGTAGACAGCGTCCGCGCCATTCTCCACTGCGGCCCGTAAAGCTTCGGGCCCACCAACAGGAGCCAGCAGCTCAATTCTTTCTTTTTGCACCATAAAAATACCTCCCGGATACTAAGGTACAAAAACGCGGGCAACTTCCCGCGTTTAAATTGTTGACATTATCATTATATTGATAAAGGTATTTGCCGGCAGGCCTAAAGCCATAGTTAACTTCCTATCTTTTTACCCTGATTAAGCCGGAGCAAGGCAGGATGCTGACGCCTTGTTCTGCAAGAGAGTCAAGTAACAGGTTCATCCCCAGGGAATCGCTGGCCATATGCCCGGCGATGATTACGTTAATATGATTTTTTTCTGCTTCTTTACGGTGTTTCTCCCCGATATGCATCCCCACGATGGTTCCCACACCTGCATCGGCCAATTTGGCATAGGCATCCTCAGAACCCCCGGTACCGCCCGTCATATCTACAAAGATTTTCCCTGCCCTTTTCTTTTCACTGCCTACAACGATCTTGGGGCCGGCACCGATTTTTGCAGCTTCTTTATACTCAGGTATTTCCCGCAAAATCTTGATGATTTCACCTAAAGTACAGGGATTTTTTTCCTCAAAAAGCTTCGTTAGGAAAGTATTCACCATATTATCGGCCGGGGTATGCACACACATGAAGGGAATTCCCAAAAGCCTGGCCGCATCGACGCTGCGGTTATGATTTAAGGGCATAAGGCCTCTTTCCACTTCACTGATGCGGGAACTCATCAAGCCTTCAGCTATATTAACGGGTACACCAAGGTGAGCCAGGATATCTTCCTGCATGGTCATTACTTTATGCAGGGCTACCAGGGCTTTACCCTCGGGATGATGGGCAATGATTAAATCCACGCTTTCCCCTCTCTCCCGGAGGCGATCAGCCAGTAAAATTTCACTAATCTCCACATCAATACCAACCAGAACTTTTTTTACTTCCAGTTCCGGGTTACCATACAAAATCCGGGTATCGCTGTAGGGGTTAGTAAGCCTCTCCTGGTCAAAGAACTCCTTGTCCGTTTCTTTTGTTTCTTTGTAAGTTTCCTCCGCCTGCTTCAGTACTCTCTCAATCTCATCCTTAGAGCGGGGATCATTTTCTATCCCCTGTTTTACAAAAAGCTCATAAATCTCCCTGATTTTCAAGAAAAGTCCCTCCTTAAAGTTCATTGCCTTTTTTCCAGCAGTTTTAGCAGATCAGTACTTGTTCTAGTATTGACAATATCCTCAGGACTGAGCCAGCCACGGCGGGCAGTTTTAACGCCCAAGTTTATGTCCCTCAACCTGTCTTTATTATGGGCATCTGTGTTTATACAAATCCTTACGCCCCTGGCTTTAGCCATTTCCAGATAAGGGGGGCTCAGGTCTAAACGGTCGGGGCTGCTGTTCAGTTCAAGATAAGTACCGGTTACCGCAGCCAGATCGATGATCGCTTCCACATCCAGTTCATAGGGCTGACGCATCCCGATGAGCCGGCCGGTAGGATGGGCCAATATATCCACGTGGGGGTTTTTGAGAGCGAGGCTCACCCTTTCCGTCATAGTATGACGGTCTAGCCGGAAGTGGCTGTGTACAGAAGCAATGACCAAATCCATACCGGCCAGTATTTCATCAGGATAGTCCAGTCTGCCATCCTTTAGGATATCCACTTCCACACCGTGTAGTAAAGTAAAATTGTTTAACCTGCCCCGTATTTTTTCTATTTCAGCACGTTGCGCCATTAATCTTTCCTGGGAGAGGCCTCCCGCAATCTTAAGGGACTGGGAATGATCCGTGATAGCCAGGTATTCGTAACCCATTTGCTGGGCCATACTTACCAGTTCTGCAATATCACTGCCCCCATCACTCCAGGTGGAGTGGCAGTGCAAATCTCCTCTCATATCCTGGTCACTTGCTAGCCTTATCCCTTCTTCTTTCACCCGGGATACTTCTTCTCCCGTTTCCCTGACCTCTGGGTCGATAAAGGGGAGCCCGGCAGACTGGTATACTTCCCTTTCCTGTTTAAACTCTTTCTTCTCTGGGGGAAGTAGTTTCTCAAGCCTTTGAAAATGGGCCTCAGACCCGGTAAAGTAGACTAACCAGTAACCCCATTCCTCCTCGGGCACGGTAAATAAGTTTACATCGATCCCGAAATGGGTTACAAAGACAACCTTTCCCTTATCCTGTCCTTTGATTTCTTTAAAAAGATTTAAAGAAGGAAGTCTTTGGACCAGCCTTTCTGAATCAGTAGTAAGGTTTAAGATAATGTCTATACTTCTAACCTGTTCCACACCCCTGCGCAATTCACCGGCCAGAGCAATTTTGTTGACTTCAGGCCATTCCTGCAATATGGTAATGAGTTCATTGGCCAAAGGCCAGGCCAGGGCTATGGGCATCACTTCCAGACCTTTTTCCAGTATTTCAATACCTTTTAGCAAGGCTTTTTCCGTCTTTGCACCTAAACCGGGTAATTTCCTAATTTGCCTGTTCCTTGCCCCCTCTACAACTTGCGCAATGTCGGCATATCCCTCTTTGATAAGAATCCTTAAGACTTTTGTCCCGATATCGGGCAAACGTAAGAGCGGTAAGATCTGGGGAGGAACTTTCTTTTTTAATCTTTCCAGCAGTTCAGATTCGCCCTTCTCCTGGATTTCCCGGATGGCAGCGGCTATTTTTTCCCCGATACCGGGGATATCTCCTAAATCCTCTGGCAGCTTCCAGTGAGGCCAGTGGAGCAGGGTCCGGGCTGCCCGTTTATAAGCTAAAGCCCTGTAAGGACTATCTTCCGTTAGTTCTAAATAGACACCTATTTCTCTCAGAACATCCGCAATCTGATCTTTCGTCACCAGGTTTCGCTCCATCCATCACGTACTAATGACATTATGCCCAACCTTTTTTAATCCTAACTCTGTTTAGTTTCATCCAGCAATTTAATGAGGGCATCATAATCATCACGCAGGCGATAAAGTTCATCAGCTATATTAAGAGCGGTGAGGACAGCTACTTTTTTGGGTGATAAGTAGGGGTTCTTTTGACATAACTGCCTCATTTTCTGATCAACCAACGAGGCTACCTTTTCGATATGGTAAGTATCTGCCGAACCTTTGATGACATATTCGTCATCGAAGATTCTTACATTCACTTTATTGATCTTATCTTTTGACTTCATGGTATTAAACCTCCCAGGAAGAGTCTTATCTCTTTTTCGTGAATAATGGCGAAAGTCCTGCTTAAACACAAAAAGAAATGAAAAAAGTGGAGAGAATCTCCACTTAAATCAGGTGACGAAGTACTCACTCTGCCAACGGCATATATTTTTATCTCCGTAAATCGGCACCAAGCTCGCGGGCTAGAGCCGCCTCGATTTCCCGGTGTAGTTTATTCACTTCTTCATCGGTTAAAGTACGGTCCTCCGCCTGCCAGGTAAGGGAGAAGGCTAGGCTCTTATACCCTTCCCTTATTTGTTGTCCCCGGTAAACATCGAAAAGGCTGATATTTTTGAGGAGTGTCTTACCCGTATCTTTAATCACCCCTAATACCTGCCCGGCCTCAACGGCTTCCGGTACTACGATAGCCAGATCCCGTGTAACGGCCGGGAACCTGGGCACCGGCTGGTAACGGACCGCTTCGCTTACCAACCCGATCAGCTCATCCAGGTATAAGGAAAAGACGGCTGCTCTTTGCTCTATGCCATACTTTTCTAAGACCAAAGGATGAACTTCTCCGATAAAACCAACTTTCTTTCCGCCAACGATAATACGGGCACAGCGGCCGGGGTGCAGGCTGGGGTTATTTTCGCTCTTGACAAAGGAGACATCCCCCAAACCTAAGCTGGAAAAAATATTTTCCGCCACGCCCTTTAAGAAGAAGAAATCATAATTTTCTTCACCATAAGCCCAGGTCTTTTCTTTTTTCCCGGTACTGATTGCCCCCAGTACCCACTTCTCCTGGGGCAGCTTTCTTTCTCCGGGAAAACCGGAGGATAGATAGACTTTACCCAGTTCAAAGAGTTTCAGGTTTTTATTACGTTTATTAATGTTTCTTTTGACAGTTTCCAGTAAGCCGGGTAAAATGGTAGTCCGCATAATACCCTGTTCTTCGGAAAGGGGATTGCTGACGACAACTGTTTGCCGCAATTCATGACCAGGCGGCAAATACAGCCAGTCCAGGTGGCGGGGGTTAATAAAACTATAGGTAATCACTTCAAAGAGCCCCTGGCCTACCATGATCTCACTAATCCTGTCATGCAGTCTTTGTTCAGCATTCTTAGCACCCTGTGTCGTGGCCCCATAGGGAAGGGTAGTAGGAATCTTGTCATACCCATTAAGCCGCGCAATTTCCTCAATGAGATCTATTTCCAGTTCCAGATCTCTGCGATAGGAAGGTGTAAAGACATGCCAGTCTTCCAGGTCCCTTTCCAAAATGGTGATATTCAGAGCCTTAAGGATTTTTTCAACCTCAGTTTCACCGAGGTCAGTACCCAAAATACTGTTTACCCTCTCTAAACGAAGTCTGATAGGGTATCTTTCTTCAGGATGGGGATAACAGTCCACCTGCCCTTCCACGGGTACACCTGCACCTAATTGTGCCATCAATTGGCAAGCCCTATCCGCGGCCAAGGAAACCTGTTCCAGATCCACACCTTTTTCAAAGCGCAGCGAAGCTTCCGACCTTAAGGCCAAAGCATTAGATGTTCTGCGGATGCTGGGACCGTGGAAATAAGCTGACTCCAGGAGGATGGTTTTCGTTTGGGCTGTCACTTCTGACTCCAGTCCACCCATGACACCGGCAATACCCACCGGCTTATGGGCGTCGGCAATAACCAGCATCTCGGGAGTGAGCTCCCGCTTTTTCCCGTCCAAAGTGGTTATTTCCTCACCGTCAGCAGCCCGGCGTACAATAATGGTTTTATCCGCAAGGCAGTCATAATCAAAGGCATGTAAGGGCTGCCCCATCTCCATCATGACATAGTTGGTAATATCTACAATATTATTGATGGGTCTGACCCCGGCAGCTAAAAGGCGCTGCTTAAGCCAGAGAGGGGATTCTTTGATTTGCACATGCTCAATGACCCTTCCAACGTATCTTTTACATAGATCTTGATCCTGTATGTTTATCTTAATGAGGGCTTCACAAGCCTGGCTTGCCCCAGATTTTTCTATTTCCGGAAGTTTCAGCCTTCCACCCGTAAGTGCGGCAACTTCCCGGGCCACATTGATCATACTCAGGCAGTCGGCACGATTGGGTGTCAGTTCCAGCTCCAAAACAATATCGTCAAGACCCAGAAGGGGAACGATGTCTGCGCCCACAGGACATTCTTCCGCAAGAATCAGGATGCCGTCCCGTTGTTCGGGAGGTAATTTATCGGCGTCCATACCCAATTCGTCAGCGGAACACAACATACCCTCGGATTCCAGACCTCTAAAAACAGCCCGTTCGATTTTTTTCTCGGGCAGGACAGCTCCCGGTACAGCTACGGGAACCTTCTGTCCAGCCTTCACATTAGAAGCTCCTGTGACAATAGTCAGGACAGCATCACCGACAGAAACTTTACAGACCGAGAGTTTATCTGCCTGGGGATGGGGATAAATCTCCTGGATGAGTCCTACTATTACTCCCCGGACACCTTTGTTAAGATACTCTATCCCTTCCACAGCCACACCGGACATGGTCATTACTTCAGCCAATTCTTCGGGTTTTAGATTAATATCTACCAGCTCATTTAGCCATTTCCAAGAAACACGCATGCCAAAACCTCCTAAAACTGATGTAAAAAGCGAACATCATTTTCAAACAAGTGACGCATATCATCAATCCCGTACTTTAACATGGTGATCCTTTCCACACCCATACCGAAGGCAAAGCCGGTTACCTCTTCAGGGTCATATCCGCCCATCTCCAGCACCCGGGGATGCACCATGCCCGACCCCAGTATTTCCAGCCAGCCCGTCTGCTTACAAACCCTGCAGCCGGCTCCCTTGCACATAACGCAGGAGATATCTACTTCCGCACTGGGTTCTGTGAAAGGGAAGAAACTTGGCCGCAGACGAATCTGCTGTTCAGGACCGAACATTTGCCGGGCAAAATTGAGCAGGGTTCCCTTCAAATCACTGAAGCGAATATTTTTATCAATGACCAACCCTTCTACCTGGTGAAACATAGGGGAATGAGTGGCATCATCGTCTCGCCGGTAGACTTTACCCGGCACAATGATTTTCACGGGAACATGGGGTTTCGTTTTTTCCATAGTGCGGGCCTGCACGGGAGATGTATGGGTACGCAGCAAAACTTCAGGGGTAATGTAAAAAGAATCCTGCATATCCCGGGCCGGATGGTCTTTAGGAATATTGAGGGCTTCAAAGTTGTAATAATCCAGTTCAATTTCAGGGCCTTCCTCAATGGTAAAGCCCATACCGATAAAAATATTTTTGATTTCCTGCAAAACAAGATGCAGGGGATGTCTTCTCCCAAGATCGGGGGCAATGCCGGGCAACGTCACATCAATACTTTCGGCCCTTAATTTCTTTTCCAGTTCCTTTACCTTAATTTTCTCACTGTAGAGAGACAGGCTGTTTTCCAGGCTGTCTCTAATTTCATTGGCCAACTGCCCGATGAGCGGTCTTTCTTCGGCCGGAAGCTGTGCCATCCCTCTAAGGACCTGGGTTAATTCTCCTTTTTTACCCAGGTATTTGATTCTCACTTCATTTAATTGATCCATGGTAAGACATTTTTGCAGGTCTTCTTCTGCCTGTTTTTTGATTAGCTGCAACTGTTCTTGCATTGATGTCCCTCCTTGACACACAGTCTCTAATGAACTTAATAATATAAAAGCTTCCGCCCCCCAAGGGACGAAAGCTTATCTTCCGCGGTACCACCCAAATTAATCCAGCATGACTGGATTCACTTAAAGAACCTGTAACGGAGGCTCACCGGCTAGATCTACTTATCTTCTTCAACCCAGCAACTCCCGGGCGAAACCTTTCTCGCCAGCTTAATGGGGTTTTCAATCAAGCCCCCACTCCCTGTGTAAGCCAACTTAACGGCTCCCGCTCATCGTTATTACTGCACCAGCATTTTTTTATACAGTAAATAAAACATGACCGAACCTGTAGACTCGAACAATCTCCAGAAAAATTCCGTGGTAGAAAACAATGTTCCCACCCTTTCAGGTCACTGTCTACTGGCAATTATATCACACATTTCCAGAAGGGACAAGTTTTACAGCCTGTAAGCCCTTTGCCTCACTGCCTCGTAAAGTAATATTCCCGCAGCTACGGCTACATTCAGAGATTCGGCCTCTCCCCAGAGGGGGATCCTTACCAGTTCATGGACTTCCGAGAGGTTCACCGTCTGAAGCCCCTGGCCCTCATTCCCCAGGATAAACGCTACCCGGGGGGAGTACGTGACGGCATAGTGATTTTTAACGGCAGACAAGTCTCCGGCAACTGTTTGAAAATGGTTTTCCTGACACCATTGATGGACCTGTGACCATTTTAAGTCAGTAACCACCGGTACCTGAAATATACCGCCCATTGTAGCGCGAATAGTTTTACTATTATAAGGATCCACCGTTCCCGTGAGACAAAGGATACCATCTACCCCCACGGCCCACGCTGTGCGGATAATGGTACCCAGATTTCCCGGGTCTTGCAGGCCGTCAATAATCAGAACCATGCTCTGGTCTCCAAGCTTTAGTTGCCAAAGGCCATTACTCTCTTTATTAACCACAGCCACTATTCCCTGGGGTGACTCGGTATCGGCCAAACTCGCCAGGATTTCCGGAGTTACCTGGTATAAGGGAGTTCCCGTTTTGCTTATTTCTTTTAACAGTTCCAATCCCCGTGGGGTTTTACCGAGATTATGATCATAGAAAACCTTTCCCAGTCTCCCCCGCTTCCGGGCTTCCTCCACCAGGCGTATACCTTCGATCAAATACTGGTTCTCAAGCTCCCGGTACTTTTTTTGTTGCAGTTTGCGAGTTTCTTTTATTAACGTATTCTGGAGAGACGTGATTTGCCCCAAAACCATCACCTAACCTGCTGTAATTTTGCCAGAGAATTCCTGTTACCAATAGCTACCAGAAGATCCCGTTCCTGCAATTCAAGACTGGCCTCAGGGGTAACAATGATCTCCGTGCCCCTTTTTACGGCGACAACGCTAATACCAAACCTTTTCCCCAGGTTTAATTCCCGGAGATTTTTACCCACAAATGATTCAGGCGTGATCATTTCCAGTATACTATATTCTGAGGACAACTCCAAAAAATCCAGGACATTTTTCGTCACAATACTGTGGGCTAACCGGATGCCCATATCCTCTTCAGGATAAATAATCTTATCCGCCCCGATTTTCAAAAGCACTTTACCATGCAGGCTGCTTTGGGCCCTGGCAATCACCTGTTTTACGCCCATTTCCTTCAACATTACCGTCACCAGGATATTGGCCTGTATATCGTGTTCGCCTATAGCCACTATCACGGTATCAAAATTTCGTAAGCCCAGGGCTTTCAGGGCTTCTTCCTCCATGGCATCAATCTGTACCGCGTGGGTTACGAAGCTGGCTATAGCATTTACTCTTTCTTCATTATAGTCGATAGCTAATACCTCATATCCCCTTTCAGCCAAGCCCTTAGCCACATTGGCGCCAAAACGGCCTAAACCGATTACTGCGAACTGCTTCATACCAAACCTCCTAACCTACAACGATTTTTTCCTCAGGCATCCGGATGGTCGTCTTTGTTTTCCTCAGGGCAATAGCGTAAGCTACAGTCATCGGACCTACCCTCCCCGTAAACATCATCAAAGTAATGAGTAGTTTACCGGCGGGCGTTAATTGTGAAGTAATACCTGTTGACAAACCCACAGTAGCAAAAGCTGATACGGTTTCGAAAAGGATAGGCTCCAATGGCTTGTTTTCTATGGCTAAGAGCATAATGGCCACAACAATAACTAACAACATTCCCACCACCATCACAGACAATGCTTTGAAAATCGTATCGGTGGGCAGTCGCCTGTTAAAGACGCGGGTATCTTCCCGTCCCAGAATCCTGTAATACACGGTTAAAACAATGGTAATAAAGGTAGTGGTTTTAATACCGCCTCCTGTTGATCCTGGTGAAGCACCGATAAACATGAGTATAATCATGAGAAACAAGGTCGCGGGTCTCAACTCACCAATCATCACACTGTTAAAACCGGCTGTCCGGGGTACTACCCCCTGAAACAGAGAAGCCAGAAATTTTTCATGGAGAGGGAGATTTTTTAAGGTATGAGAATTCTCCTTTTCCAGAATGTACACACCTGTGGCCCCCACCACCAGTAAAAATGCAGTTACGACCAGGACCAGTTTGGTGTGCAGGGAATACTCGCGCCATTTAAAGCCGTTATTGTAGATATCGGCAATAACAGTGAAGCCTAACCCCCCTGTAATAATCAAAAACATGATAATCATATTGACGAGCCAGTCCCCTCTAAATCTGACCATACTGGTTGTAAACAAGTCAAAGCCTGCATTGTTAAAGGCGGAGATAGCGTGAAACAAACCATAATAAAGGGCTTGCCCAAAACCGTAAAGGGGAGTCCAGTGCAGGGCCAGGGCAAGGGCGGCCAGGCCTTCGGTCAAAAAGGTAAAAATAATGATATATTTTGTTAGCTTAACCACACCTTCCAGGTCCACTTTGTTTAAAGCTTCCTGCATAATCAGGCGTTCCCGCAGATTGATTCTTTTCCCCATGGCTAAAGCAAAAAGCGTGGTTATGGTCATAAACCCCAGGCCGCCGATTTGTATCATAAATAAGATAACCAGCTGTCCAAAAAGGTTAAAATATGTACCCGTATCCACAACCACCAGCCCTGTTACAGCGGTAGCGGACGTCGCAGTAAAAAGTGCATCTATCAGGGATAAACCGATACCACTCCGGCTGGCTAAAGGCAGTGCCAGCAGTATTGTGCCTGTACCAATAATGAAAATAAAACCCAGGGAAATAATTTGCGGCGGCGTCAATTCCAGTGTCTTATTTCTCATTAACATCAACCTTTTTCTATGGATCTCTTCATAGTTTCCCTCCAATAGTTTCTCTAAATAGGTCAGGAAGTATTAAATAAAAAATATGGCTCCTGTCTCTCTGGACAGAAGCCTTAATCCTTTGGATTTACAGGTTTTCCTTAGCTACGGCTACCAGCTTGTTGAAAGCATTCAGGTCATTGACAGCCATATCGGCCAGGATTTTTCTGTTAATTTCGATTCCGGCTTTTTTCAAACCGTTGATAAACCGGCTGTAGGACATGCCGCTCATACGGGTAGCCGCATTAATCCTGGCGATCCACAGTTTACGGAAATCGCCTTTACGCTTCCTGCGGTGGGCATAAGCATAGGCCAGAGCCTTCATGACCTGTTCATGGGCCGGCCTGTACAGCTTAGACTTGGCCCCACGGTAACCTTTGGCCAATTTTAAAATCTTTTTATGTCTACGACGGGTGGTAAAACCACCTTTCACCCTTGGCATATTCTAAACCTCCTTGTTTTTGCGCAATTTTTACTTGTAAGGGATTAGTTTTATCACTCTCTGGGCGTCGGCAGCGCTCATAATGGCTGCTTTTCTCAGATTGCGCTTTCTTTTCGCACTCTTTTTGGTCAGAATGTGGCTTTTAAAAGCATGATTTCTTTTGATTTTACCTGTACCTGTCACTTTAAAACGTTTGGCTGCCCCACGATGGGTTTTCATTTTTGGCATGGATCAAGGTCCTCCTCTCTGTTAGTTCTGTTTCGGCGACAAGATCATTGTCATGTTTTTGCCTTCTAATTTGGGGTCCTTTTCTACATTAGCCAGGTCTTTGACATAAGCTGCCACGCGTAAGAGCAGGTCTCTGCCCAGCTCTGGATGAGAGAGTTCTCTTCCCCTAAACATAATGGTAACCTTTACTTTATCTCCATCTTCAAGGAAGCGTACCGCATTTCTCGCTTTTACCTCAAAGTCATGGTCTTCAATATTAGGACGAAGTTTGACTTCTTTCACATTGATGACATGCTGTTTTTTGCGGGCTTCTCGCTCACGCTTACTCTGTTCATACTTGTATTTACCATAGTCCATGATTTTGCAGACCGGTGGCTTGGCATTAGGCGCCACCTCCACCAGGTCCAAACCGCTTTCAGCCGCAATCCGGAGAGCTTCTCTGGGGGACATGATACCCAATTGTTCGCCGGTCTCGCTTACTAAGCGAACTTCTTTCGTTCTTATCTCCTCATTAACCCGCAGTTCTTCTTTACTAATAATTCTCCACCTCCAAATTTAATTAACACAAAAAAGGCGAATGCATACACATCCGCCTCAATAAAATCAATACCCAAAGACTCTATCGGTAACCTTACGTACACCTGGTAGTAAGGTGAGAAGCGGACGGCCTCTGCTTAAAGATATATTGTAATTCTTGAACATTATATCAGCTCCTGGTGGGTAATGTCAAGGGTTAGACTTTGGTGGCAATTTCCTGAATAAGGTCTTTCTTAAATGTTTCATAATCCACGGTCCCCTGATCACCCTGACCCCTTTTCCGGACGGCCACCGTGTTATTTCCCATCTCCTTATCCCCCACTACCAGCATATAGGGTACTTTCTCCAGCTGTGCTTCTCTAATCTTGTACCCGATTTTCTCGTTACGGTCATCCAGTTCAACCCGGACATTAGCCTTAAAGAGATCATCTGCCAGTTTTTTGGCATAAGGGGCATGACGTTCCGTAATGGGTAAGACCTTGACCTGGACAGGCGCCAGCCAGGTTGGGAAAGCGCCGGCATAATGCTCCGTTAAAATACCGATAAACCGTTCAATGCTGCCAAAAGCGGTGCGGTGAACCATAACAGGGCGGTGTTTTTGTCCATCCTCACCTACATAAGTGAGATCAAACTTTTCAGGCAACTGGAAGTCCAGCTGGATAGTGCCGCACTGCCAGGTGCGACCGATGGAGTCCCGCAAATGGAAATCGATCTTAGGACCATAAAAGGCCCCGTCACCGGGATTTATTTTATAAGACATCCCCTTTTCTTTTAAGGCCTGTTCTAAAGCCTGAGTGGCGATCTCCCACATCTCATCGGAACCCATGGCTTTTTCGGGCTTGGTGGATAATTCAACATGATACTGGAAGCCAAAAAGCCGGTAAATGGTATCGACCAGGTCAATAACCCCTTTTACTTCACTGGTAATCTGGCTGGGGAGCATGAAGATATGGGCATCATCCTGGGTAAAACTGCGCACCCTCATGAGGCCATGTAAAGCGCCGGACAATTCATGACGATGCACTAAACCCAATTCTCCCATACGGATGGGAAAATCGCGGTAACTGTGCAAATCGGAATTATAGATGAGCATGGCCCCGGGACAGTTCATAGGCTTAATGGCAAAATCCTCTTCATCAATCACTGTTGTATACATATTTTCTTTATAGTGATACCAGTGCCCGGAACGTTCCCACAACTGGCGGGTTAAAATGATGGGGGTCTTTACCTCTTGATAACCCCACTTGCGGTGAAGTTCCCGCCAGTAATTTTCCAATTCATTGCGGATAACCATACCTTTGGGAAAGAAGAAAGGAAATCCTGGTCCCTCATCCATGATAGCAAAGAGTTTTAATTCCTGGCCCAGTTTACGGTGGTCGCGCTTTTTAGCCTCTTCAATTCTGAAGAGATATTCGTCGAGCTCGGCCTTTTTGGCAAAAGAAGTACCGTAAATCCTCTGCAGCATCTTGTTCTTTTCACTACCCCGCCAGTAAGCTCCGGCCAGGCTTAATAGTTTAAAAGCCTTGATTTTACCGGTACTGGATACGTGGGGACCGGCACAAAGGTCCACAAAATCTCCCTGTTTATACAGGGTAATAGGGGTGTCCTCCGGTAAGTCCTGAATCAATTCAACCTTATATTTTTCACCTTTATCCTCAAACAACTTGATGGCTTCTTCCCTGCTGATCTCCTGTCTTTCCAGAGGTAAATCTTCTTTGACGATGTTCTCCATTTCTTTCTCAATTTTGGCCAGGTCATCGGGCGTAAAGGTATGCTCCGAGTCAAAATCGTAATAAAAACCATCGGCAATGGCGGGACCAATACCCAGCTTGGTTCCGGGGAAAAGTCGCTGTACGGCCTGGGCTAAGATGTGTGACGAGGTATGACGGAAAGCGTTCTTAGCTTCCACATCTTCAAAGGTCAATATCTCCAGGGCCCCATCTTCTTCTACTTTGTAAGCCAGGTCAACCACACTGTTGTTTAATTTCCCTACCAGGGCATTCCTGGCCAACCCTTTACTGATGTCCTCAGCAATTTCACCGATGCTTATTCCCGCCTGATATTCCCGGACTGAACCGTCTTTTAGTGTAACTTTTACCATTTTATCTTCCCTCCTGGTAACTGAAAAAAATAAATAAAAAAAACCCGTCCCATACAGGGACGAGGTTAACCCGCGGTTCCACCCTTTTAGAAGAAGGTCTTCTTCCACTCTTTACCCGTTAACGCCGGACTACGTTTTCTCCTAATGCTTAGTTTCGGAGAAAAAGCTCACAGGTGGTCTTTCGAGAACCTTCCTGGCGGTACTTGCAGCCTGGGGTACCACCTCTCTGGAGGAGACATTGCCGAAAGTTGTCCTGTTCACAGCTGTTATCATGATATTATTAAATTGTCACTGTAATAATGGTAATTATAATTTAGCCATTTTACTATGTCAATATTTACAATCAGCGAAGAAATATGGCTATGAGACCCTGGGCAATACCGATGATAAAACCTAACACCCCGCCAATGACTTCAATATGTTTCAATTCTTCCTTAGCGAGCCTGGTAACCATCTCTTCCAGCCTGTTTAAATCCAGGGCCATGATTTTATCCTCCACAATCTGCTTAATCTCCCTGGCAATATCCCACTGATCCTTAATGATATTCTGGGAGTTGTCAAGAAAATTTATTACCTCCGCCCGTAAAGATTTGCCGATGTATTCCAGGGTGGCAATCTGGATGTTTCTAGGTATAAAAGGAGGTATCTTGACCAGGACCCTTTCCTGAACATGACTGGCCACTTTACTGGCAATCCTCTCTTTAATTTCCGGGCGGGAGAGGCTCTGGGCAATATCGTTTCCGGTTAGTAAATCAGTACTGACAATGTCACCGATAGCCACGGCCATATCCCTTTGTCGTTTGGGAATAAGGCCCTGGATTCTCCAGCCTATCAGAGGAACAGCATAGGCTTGCTGGGGTCTAAAAAGCAGTTTAAGTGCTGCCACATTGGTGAGCCAGCCAATTAAGGCGCCCACTATTCCCATTGATAAGATAAAGGCCATATGTTTCATTTTTTCACCTATGAAAAAGTTTTCCCTGACAAAATAACAAAGATTTAGTAAATAAGCAAGTCTGCAACCGTCTGGTTAAACCCTTCTTAAAGAAATATTTTTTGACCAAAAACAAAAAGCCCCCTCCAGGGCTTGATTGAACAATAGATTTATTTTCAGGGAGTCTTGCATTTACTGCAGCCACCGCACATCACGACACGGTTGCCAAAGACATTCTTAATAGTACTTACGGTATCACCCGGCATCACCCCATTCTCCAGATGGAGGATCACTTCCTTGGGAGCCAGGGTAATTAGGGCACTGATCAGCAAATCGTCATAGTTGATTTCATTATCCAGGAGATCCACAACAAAACCTTCCAAATATTCACTGTTAACCGGTTTATCATTTTCATCCAGTAAATTGAATTTTCCCGTCTGTTTAAAAATAACCTGGATAGTTTTGATACGGGGTTCCTGGATATCTACAAAATAGCGTAAGAGACGGATAAATTCCATATACTCTTTTTCCAGGAGGAATTCGTCAACTGCGGAATTCACCACATCTTCTAACTCATTCTGATAATCCTTAAGACGAAAATTAACAAACCCCTCCAGGATTAACTCCTTATGCATATCAAGATACTCTAAGATTTTTAACATAACTTTTTCTTTTCGTTCATTCTGATGATAGGTGTTTGAACCAAGGGGACTTAAAATTTCTTTGGCTTTATTTAAAATGGTCTGCTTTTCTTCCTCATTGTAATAATAATAGGTGTTGCGCACTATTTTTTTTATTATCCTGCTTTCCCATTCGTTCACAATAATGTCTGCCAGGCAGTTGGCGATATAGAACTTAGTAATATTAAAGGCTTCTTCCTTGCTGGTACCCGTGCTGTCTGCTGTTATTTCACAGCCTAAAAACGTAAAATTACCAACTTTACTTATATCAATATGAAGCGGTAAACCTTCTTTTTGTAAAAATTCCAATTCACTGTTTAAACGGCTAAACAGGACATTAGGACTGGTATATGTACCGATGGAGATTGGTTCTATCAAAAAACTTCACTCCCTTCACGCCATTATTATATGATGGAGCTCTTTTTATATACGAAGGGTTTTCTGTCAAATTAAACAGAAAAAGGAACCTCCTGGTTCCTTTTTGCTGTTCCCTGCTTTACTGCATGATTCCAGTCTATCCATTATTGATTTAAAGATGCATTTCAGATTTTGTAGCATAACATCGCTCTTTATTTTTTTGTTCTGTGGTCGGTTCCGAAGGCTCAAGGTAATCGTTTTGTGGTTTGGTATCAAATAACGATGGGTGACCTAATTTTGCGGCTACAGCAGCTGTTGCAAGCCCGTATGCAGCATGACTTACCATATAAGATAGGTTGCTAGCGGCATCCTTTGGTCTAACTTGGTTTTGGGGCAAAGTTCCCATAACAAAAGTAATAAACGAACCCATTGTTATTCCTGAAGTAACTCCTTTAGTTACAATATGGTCTCTCCCTGTTTTAGACAGTAAATGTACGGTTGCAATACCACCCAATATGCCCATTCCGAAATCAAGTAAGCCTCCGAGTATCTGTCCTTTTATATTCGTGGCCTCACTTTTTTTTGACACCCACACACCAGCAGCAGTTTCACGGAATGAACGCTGAGATATCTTATTTTTGATTGAAACTTCATCTATTGCCATTTTTATAGCATTTCCGGCTAAACCTGCTACAACGCCCAAAACGATTCTGTCTTTAATTTTGAACACTTTATCCACTCCTAGTATAAATGATTGGCTAGTGTTATTATTCCTTTTTCTAAACAATTTAGTGCTGGAAAATTTAGTTATATATTATTGAATGTGTAATTAAGACTAGAAATGGAGAAAATTAATATAAAGTGAATTTTTCTCGAGGTGAAACCTAATGCGTCATTTATTTAAGTTTCTAAACCAGAATAAACCTAAGCTAAGAGAGTTTGACCCTACAACTGTTCAAAGAATAAAAGAGGGTGTATATTTGGTTAAAGTAATAAGTGAAACTGAAGTAACTGCCCGTAAATGCGATTTCTATGCAGGTAATGCTACTGACCAAGAAATAGCCAATTTTTTTAAGGATCAAGCTGAAACATTAAAAAAAGCTAAAAATTTACTGCAGGAATATTTTGAAAGTATGACCGAGGAGTGAGTAATTCAATGAAATTTACTGATATGGATATGCTTCAAGATTATGAAAAAGATGCAAGAATGGCTACTATGGCTTATGCATTAATTCAAACAGAAATTATTGACCCTACATTAAGGGAAATTATAAGTAAAGCTAGTAACGAAGCTGCTAAGGCCCAACAGAAAGCTGCTAATCTAATTCTTTCCAGAGGTGACCGCCCATAAACTACCTATCGTTAGACAAAATGCTTGCGGAAATCATCTTCTTGCATTACCTGGGTTAGGGTTTTTTCAAAATATGCCTTACAGTCCATGATGATCGTTCCCTTGTCGAGCTGGCCCTGGATTGAGATCATAGCTTTGATGACCTGGTTTCTGGCACACCGAATTGTTTCATGTAGTGTTTGTCTTTATAACCAAAATGTATATTAAAGAACCTGTCGGT